>NZ_SMGG01000003.1:744769-1044769 GCF_004339245.1 Seleniivibrio woodruffii | reverse complement strand
CTTCTTCTGCTGGTGGGCATAGTGTTTGTGCTCGGCCCAGCAAAACTGCTTACGAATATGACCCACATATCCGTTCCTGTTCTTGTGGGGCTGATATTCGCATATTATTCCCTTGCTACTATAATGCCCATCGACAAGATAATCGGTAAAATATATCCGCTGTTCGGCGCAGTGCTCCTTTTCATGGCTGTGGGACTTACTGTGGCGCTCATTGTTCAGGGGCACGAGTTCTATCCCCAGCGCACGCTTTCAAACGTTCATCCCACAGATCTGCCCATGTGGCCTCTGATGTTCATAACAATAGCCTGCGGAGCTCTCAGCGGTTTCCATGCTACCCAGTCGCCAATGATGGCAAGATGCCTGAAAAGCGAAAAAAGGGGCAAGGCTGTTTTCTACGGTGCAATGATCGGCGAGGGAGCGATAGCTCTTATCTGGGCAACCCTCGGCATGACTTTCTACTACGGCTCACCCGAGCTTGGAGCGGCACTGGCAAAGGGCGGTCCGGCATACGTTGTTAACGAAGTTTCGACAACACTTCTCGGCGGATTCGGAGGCATCCTTGCTGTGGTAGGTGTTGTGATACTCCCCATCACATCAGGCGATACCGCTTTCAGAAGCGCACGACTTATCATCGCTGAGATGCTGAACATGGAACAGAAAGGCTATTTCAAAAGGCTTGCCATCGCTGTTCCTCTGTTTGTCGTCGGCTTTCTTATCTCTCTCACCGAGTTCGACATAATCTGGAGATATTTCGGCTGGGCAAACCAGACTCTGGCCACTGTCGTTCTCTGGGCGGCTGCGGCATATCTCATCCAGAACAATAAGCTCCACTGGATTGCAACCATCCCCGCTATGTTCATGACAGTGGTGGTTACAACCTACCTCGCAAATCAGCCCATCGGTTTCGGGCTGGATCTGCAGGTATCGACCTACATCGGTCTTGTTGTTTCGGCGGCAGCTACAGCGGCTTTCTTTATCAAATTCAGAAAGTGCGGCTGCGAACCGGAACCCGAAGCTGAATAATCCACACACACCATAAGTAATACCCGGGCGGCTGTTATTTCCGGACAGCCGCCCCTTTACATTTTCAACAGCCTATCCTATAGTCAGCCATGAACATAATCCTTATCAGACCGGAAGAGATATCCGGCGGCACGGCGGTTTTAAGCGACACCCGCCACACTCACATAAAGAATGTTCTGAAAGCATCCGAAGGGGACAGCCTTAAGGCTGGAATCCTCGGCGGCGGGCTTGGAACAGCTGAAATTCTGAATATCACCGACACCTGCATCACACTCAGACCGGACTGCAATGCACAGGCACCGGCTCCTCTGCCAGTTACGGTCATTCTTGCCCTTCCACGTCCGAAGGTCTTTCGCCGTGTGCTTTTCGGTCTTGCCTGCGCAGGAATAAAAGATATCCACATCATAAACTCATGGCGGGTTGACAAGAGTTACTGGGAAAGCCCATATCTGGAAAGGGATAAGATAGACGAGCACCTATTCGATGCTCTCCAGCAGTCGAAAGATACCATTCTGCCAAAGGTAACACTGCACAGATTTTTTATGGAATTTGCCGGAGAAGTGCTTGAGAAGACGGAGATACCGAACAGGTTCATTGCACATCCTGCGGGAAGTTTCAGAAAGGAATTTCCTAAACCCATGTGTCTGGCTGTGGGCTGTGAGGGCGGATTCATTCAGAAAGAGCTCGATACCTTCGAAAGATACGGCTTTCAGCAGTTCTCCGCAGGCGAAAGGATACTTACAACGGAATATGCCGTGCCCTACATTCTCGGTATGATAACATAGGGCACAGCCTTAATATTTAAGCCAGAGGGATCAGTACGTCTGTGATAAGGTTCTCTTCTGCGGTGTTGATGGGCAGATTTCTGTATATCTGCACGGTGGGAGCGCCCGATTTATAGCTTCTGCCGCTTGCGGGGAGCCATTTTTCGAACAGATCGTGATAGACCTGCTCAAGGCCTCTGTAAGAGCCTGTGTGCCTGTATACGGCATAGTCTCCGCCCTCGATAACCGTTACGGCGATGGGAGCCGCCGCCTGAAAATCATCGGGACAGCTGACGCATGCGTCATAGCGGCACTGGTCGGTCTTTGAGGGGTCGTCGTGGCAGACGCCAATGAAAAGAGCTTTATCATTAACAAGGGGCATAACTGCGGGATTCATCATCAGCGTCATCCATGCGGGCGTACACTGGTCGTATGTGCCAACGTGGCGGACGCTTGCGGTTCTGATATCTTCAAATTTCTGAACGGTAACTTCCATATTCTCCTCCGGTTTTTCCGGCATTATAGCGGTCACATTATTCATTTGCATAGCAAAAAGATTGACCTTTAGCGAATTTAGGAGTTAACATTACAAATGTTTTACGATTACATCAGAACAAAAGATATCTCTGACTACGGTGCTGACAAGAAACTGCGCTTTGACGCTGTACTGAAGATATTTCAGGAAGCCGCAGTGGCTCATTCGGCAAGCGTCGGCTACTCCGCCGACACCTACATGGGCAGAGGAAACATCTGGATCCTCAACAGATTAATGGCACACGCAGAAAAGTTTCCCGACTTTGCTCAGGAGCTGAGCGTACGCACCTGGTCCAGAGGACTGGACAGGTTCAAGGGTTTCAGAAACTATGAGATAAGAGCGGACGGGGAAATCTGTATAAAAGGCTCCAGCATCTGGCTTTATATCGACATAGAAAGAAAGCGTCCCGTCAGGGTCACTCCCCAGATGTATGAGGACTACCAGAGCGAAAACGTCTGCAACATGTGCAGTATGATCGACGGCTGGGACAGAAAGGATGCGGAAAAATACGACAGATCAGTGCGTGTTCAGCTCCGCCCCGCCGATTTCGACATAAACGGACATATGAACAACATCCGCTACGGCGAACTGCTTTCGCTTGCATCCTCAGATATGGATTTCACAGGAAAAACCGTGGGACTTTTCTACAACCACGAGATAAAACCCGAAACCGAATTTGTGGATGTCAGGATAGCTGATGAGGATAAGAGCCGCATAGTTTCAATCTTCGACGGCGACACCCTCGCCTGCCTCTGCGAAATAATCTGACAATCAATTCTAAGAAGACGCTGTGAGACTCTTCGCTATGCTCAGAGAGACAATCTATTTTCGTCTCTGCGAACGCAGTGAAGCAGACTTCCAAGCACAGTAAACCTAAACATCAGCCTGCCTGAAGGTGGAAGACTGCCACGGGCTGAAGCCCTCGCAGTGACTGGAATCAGAGAAATGAGACTCTTCGCTATGCTCAGAGAGACAATCTTTTCGTCTCTGCGAACGCTGTGAAGCAGACTTCCAAGCACAGTAACACTAAACATCAGCCTGCCCGAACGTGGAAGACTGCCACGGGCTATGCGCCCTCGCAGTGACTGGAATCAGAGTAATGAGACTCTTCGCAAAGCTCAGAGTGACAATCCTTTCGTCTTTGCAAAAGCAGTGAAGCAGACTTCCAAGCACAGTAAACCTAAACATCAGCCTGCCTGAACGTGGAAGACTGCCACGGGCTGAAGCCCTCGCAGTGACTGGAATCAGAGTAATGAGACTCTTCACTACGCTCAGAGTGACAATCTCTTTTCGTCTCTGCGAACGCTGTGAAGCAGTCTTCCAAGCTCAGTAATCCTAAACATCAGCCTGCCTGAAGGTGGAAGACTGCCACGGGCTATGCCCTCGCAGTGACTGGAATCGGAAAAATGAGACTCTTCGCAAAGCTCAGAGAGACAATCTATTTTCGTCTCTGCGAACGCAGTGAAGCAGACTTCCAAGCACAGTAAACCTAAACATCAGCCTGCCTGAAGGTGGAAGACTGCCACGGACTAAAGCCCTCGCAGTGACTGGAATCAGAGAAACGAGACTCTTCGCTATGCTCAGAGTGACAATCCTTTCGTCTCTGCGAACGCAGTGAAACAGACTTCCAAGCGCAGTAACCCTAAACATCAGCCTGCCCGAACGTGGAAGACTGCCACGGGCTATGCCCTCGCAGTGACTGGAATCGGAGTGAGACTCTTCGCAAAGCTCAGAGTGACAATCTTTTCGTCTCTGCGAACGCAGTGAAGCAGACTTCCAAGCACAGTAAACCTAAACATCAGCCTGCCTGAACGTGGAAGACTGCCACGGGCTGAAGCCCTCGCAGTGACTGGAATCGGAGAAATGAGACTCTTCGCAAAGCTCAGAGTGACGGAAATTAAGAAATACGGAGGATAGATGCAAGCAGGACAAGGAAGATTCGATGAGAGGGCTGCGAGCATACACATAAGTATGTGAGCAGTTCCGAAGAGAAGCTGACGCAGTGATGCGCAGCATATAGACGCCGGATAAAAGAAAGCCCCGCAGGAAGCGGGGCTTATAACTTACTTAGAGCTGATTATCGTAATGCTGTAGTTGGGGTCGTTAAAGTTGCCGTGCTCTGTGGGGTGGTTTTTGAACAGCCATCCGTCGAAGAACACTTCGTTCATTTTGTAGACCTTGATCTTGGCTACAGGGTTTTTCTCGTCTGCGCTTCTTGTTGTGATGGTACCGTCAGACTCGATAACGAAATCGGGCATGTAGTACTCAACTTCAACTGCAAAGGGAGTGCCCTGAACTTCAGCTTTCTGACCGATGATAACATCGGACTGAACAGTGGAGTTGTCCTTAGTGTTTTTAACCTCAAGGATGAGGCTTTTGTATTTCTCAGCAACCTCTTTGGGAACGTTAACTTTTCTTTCTTTAGGCTTTTCAGCGCCGGCATGGGGGTCGGCAGCTGCCTGACCTGCATGGGGATCAGCCGTCTGCTCTGTTGCAGCGGGAGCCTGCTCTTTCGCTTTGTCTTTGTCGACAACGCCCTGAGAACAGGAAAATGCGAATACTGAAGCAATAAACATTGTGATTATTTTTTTCATGGCATCCTCTTTTTTTAGAAGTGATACGGAGTGGGAGGGATTTGAACCCTCGATACGGTTTAATGCCGTATACTCGCTTAGCAGGCGAGCGCCTTCGGCCTAGCTCGGCCACCACTCCCAAGAGAACATGTAAAAAACGGAGGAGGTAGGATTCGAACCCACGGAACGCTCACACGCTCAACGGTTTTCAAGACCGCCTCCTTAAGCCAGACTCGGACACTCCTCCGTGTAAGCAGGGATTACTTATAAAATATTCCCGCTAATTTATCAAGCACTATTTGACATAAAAGTAAATTTTTTTTATCAGGTGGTTATGGCGTTTTTCCGCATCTCTCTGGATTCCCGCAGAATCTTCCACTGACCGTCTTCGGTCACCAGAGCAGTTTTGGAATAGTAGGACACAAGCAGTGCCCCTTCATGGATATATTCGATATATTTGACCTCGGCCAGACCGCCTTTGCACTGTTCCGACACTATTTTAACACCCGCATGTGTTGACCCTGCGGTCTGTCTGGAAAAATGGTCGTGAAAGGATTCTTCGCTGAAAAATCTGCAAAGTTCGCTCCGCTCCGAATAAAGACTGAAAACTCCCCGCCCGTCCAGATTCCGGTAGCATTCCGCCCGAAACTGTATAATCTCAGAAGGTGTCAGTGTTTCCGTCATATTCCCTCAGCCCGAAATAGCCCTCAATATCAATATCCACCTCTTTTCCACCGGAAAAAAGGGAAAGCCTGATCATCTCCAGCAGCTCACGGAAAGTCTTTCTGTCCGTGGCGCTCACAAGACATACCTTATTATACCTTTGTATTAAATTTTCAACATCGAAAATTCTGGAATATTTTTCCGGCTGCTCACCCTCCGGAACCATACCTGTGGACAGATATTCACGCTCAAAATCTTCGAGCAGGTCTATCTTGTTCAGAACCAGAATCTTATCACTGTCACTAAGACCGAGTTCGGCCAGAATAAGTTCAACGGAACGTACTCTTGACTCAAATCCTTCGGAGGCGACATCCAGAACGTGCACCAGAAGGTCGGCCTCGGCCAGTTCCTCAAGGGTCGATTTGAACGCACCTTTCAGATTTTCCGGCAGGTCACGGATGAAACCCACCGTGTCGGTGATGATCACATCCTTCTCCTCCGGAAATCTTATCCTCTTCGAGCTTGTGTCCAGAGTGGCAAACATAAGGTTGTCCGCATAGACATCGCTTCGGGTCAGTGTGTTCAGCAGAGTGGACTTGCCTGCGTTGGTGTAGCCTATGATGGACACAACAGGCAGTTCGTTCCTGCTTCTGCCCTTGCGCATTGTCACCCTGTTCTTCTCTATCTGTCTCAGCTTGTCCGAAAGGAAGGCTATCCTTTCGTTGACACGCCTTTTGTCTATCTCAAGTTTAGTGTTTCCGGGTCCTCTTCCGCCGATCCCGCCCGTAAGTCTGGAGAGAGCATCGTCCTTGGCAGTGAGTCTGGGCAGCAGATATTTCATCTGCGCCAGTTCCACCCGTATCTTCCCCTCCCCTGTCTTCGCCCGTTTGGCAAAGATATCCAGAATGAGCTGAGGCCGGTCTATTATCTTAAGGTCGGTGAAGTCCGCTATGGATCGTGACTGGGCAGGGGTCAGCGGGTTATCGAACACAAGGAACTCCGCTCCCGTCTGCATAGCCTTTATGACTATGTCCTTAAGCTTGCCCGAACCTATGACGAATTTCGGATGTATCTGATCCTTAACCTGAATAACCGTATCGGTTATCTCCATCTCCGCACTTCTGGCAAGCTCTTTCAGCTCCGCCATGTTGTCCTCGCCGTAGTTCTTCGACCTGTAGCAGCCGACCAGCAGGGCATAGGGCTTGTCCTTTATCCTGTGGAGCTTTTTGGTCTTGGAGGCTATCTCGCTGTCCAGTTCGGCTATGAAGTGTTCATAGTCGGTCTTCTGCCTGTGAACGTCGGTGTCGGGGAGATATGCGTACATGCTCTCCGCATCCGGCGGCAGAAGGTGTGCGGTCTTCATTCCGTTGGGGTTGCCCTGCGGGTCGAAGTAAACAGCGGTAACGCTGTCCAGACGCAGAAGGGCGAGGTCGGTTATGTCGTCGTCCGTGATGTTCTCACGGTAGAGGTGGGTATGCAGAAGCCTTATCCCCCGCAGATTTCCCGGCACAAGCCGGAAACGTGACAGTGACGGTATGAACAGCCCGTGGGTGTCGCCCACTATGACAAATTCAACCGCACCCTTTCTGTCTGCCAGAACCCCCACCTGCCTGTTTATCTCCATTGAGATGGAGCACATGGCCTTTGCCAGTTCCGGCTGAATGACCTCACTTGTTCCCGCCTTGCGGCCGTAGAGGTTTTCAAGTCTTTTGATCTGCTGTGGCTTAAGCCCGATTATATTTCCGTGTAGTATTTCTATTCTCCGTATTTATAAACTGCGGCGCAGGCACCTTCCGAGGATACCATGCAGGGACCGACAGGGCTTTCGGGCGTACATGCGCTTCCGAAGAGCGGGCAGTCGCTGGCCTTTATGTAGCCTTTCAGAACCTCTCCGCATCTGCATCCGGGGGTTTCCTTTTCGCCTTCAAGGCTGATGCCGAACTTGTGGAACGCATCATATTCTTTATATTCCGGTCTGAAAGCCAGACCGCTGTTATCTATCCAGCCGATTCCTCTCCACCAGCATCCGGCCTTTTCATATACGGTGTTCAGGATGTTCTGAGCCTTTTCGTTTCCCTTTTCGGAAACGACCCTGCCGTACATGTTTTTGACCTCGAATTTTCCGCTGTTCACCTGACGAACCATCTCAAGGACGGATGTCAGAACGTCCACAGGCTCGAATCCGGTTATGACAGCCGCCATTCCGTGCTCCGCCATGGGTGTATAGAGAGAGGTTCCCGTGACCACGGTGACGTGACCGGGGCACACAAAACCCTGTATGTTAAGATTCTCATCGTCCAGAAGGATTCCAAGAACCTCGGGCATCGTTTTGTTATAGGGAGTCACTGATACGTTCTTTACCCCCTGCTGTTTCGCAGACAGAGCAACCGCCGCAACTGCGGGGGCTGTGGTCTCGAAACCGATTCCGATGAACACGGTCTCTTTGCCCGTCTCCTTCGCAACCTTTATGGCATCAAGAGGTGAAAAGACTATGCGGATATCCGCTCCGGCGCTTTTAAGCTCCTGAAGGTTCTGACCCTGACTGCCTGGAACCTTCATCATGTCGCCGAAAGTGGTTATGACCGCTCCCTGCTCCACCAGCTTGAAAATTCCGTCTATCTCGCACTGGGGCGTGACGCAGACGGGGCATCCGGGGCCTGAAACCAGTTCGATGTTCTCAGGCAGAATGCTCTTTATGCCGAATCTTGCGATGGCCATAGTGTGGCTTCCGCAGACCTCCATGAACCTGTAGCGGCCTGTGGCCTCTTTCTCTATCTGCTTTATCAGAGCGGCGCAGATGTCCTTATCTCTGAATCCCTCAATTAGTTTCATCCGCATCCATCCTGTCCATTTCCTCCGCCAGCATGGCAAGGGCTTCCAGAGTTGCGTGAGCATCCTCCTCGTCCATCCTCGCCAGCGCCATTCCCGCATGAACCATTACCCAGTCGCCGACGACGACCTCATCGGGAAGCATCATTATCGACACATCCCTCTTTGTGCCTGCAATGTCCACTACTGCGGAATATTCGTCCATTTCAACTATTTTACCGGGAAAACCGAGACACATAATGTCACTCCTTTTATTAATCAATACCGCTGGTATCTTCTTCGGGGCGCAGTGCCCACGCTTTTATATATCAATGCGGAAAGAACTCCCGCCAAAAAACCGCCGATATGCGCCATGAACGCTATGCTGGATCCGCCGCCCAACAGTCCGAAAAACTGCAGCCCCAGCCACAGAAACAGATAGATGAACGCCGGAATGTTTATAACGCTGAACGGAAAAAGGATCAGCGTCCGTATGTGTGATCTGGGAAAAAAGACCCAGTACGCACCCATAACTCCCGCCAGAGCACCGCTGGCACCCACCATGGGGATACCCGATGCGGGGTCGGTGAACACCTGAACCCCGGCGGCAGCCAGACCGAAAACCAGATACATCAGAGCAAAGCCGAAATGCCCCATCCGCTCCTCAACGTTATCCCCGAAAATATACAGGAAATACATGTTGCCGAAGATGTGCATAAAGCCGCCGTGCATGAACATGTGAGCTATCACAGACTGCATCTTTTCAGAAAAAGGCAGAACCTCCGAAGGCATGAAAAGCTCACGGGGTATCAGTCCGTAGTGGCCTATGAAATAGTTGGGCTGTGCGTTCACACCCATATACATGATCCAGAACACAAACACATTAATGAGTATTATGCCCAGTGTGACCACTGGGAATATTCCGGTTTTAAACGAATCAGACAATGGGAACAATGATTTGTCCTTTTACAGTCTTACTACTTTTCCTGCATTGAAGAGCTTGTTTGCAACTGTATGACCGTCAGTCACACTGCCGACCTTAAGCTCGTCAACAAGATTAAAATAGTTAAGACATGCTCCGCACGCAAGGATTTCCACACCTTTGTCCTCAAGCTCCTTAACAGTTTCGGCAACTTCGAGGTTCAGAGTTACAAGGCGCACGCTGTTGTTAACGAAGATAACCGTTTTGGGCAGGTTTTCCACGTTCTTAAGGTTTGCCAGAAAGCCCTTCATCAGCATTTTACCCAGTTCCGGCTCTTCGCTGCCTATGCACTCGCCTGTTACAAACACAACTGTGTCGGATACAGCTTTCTTCTCCGCAACATCGCAGTCGTAGCCCTTTGCGGCATCTATGCGGAAACAGCCGTCCGCAAGCTCGGTCACGGTCACTGTGCAGCCGTTGGCCTCACAGAAGTTTTTAACATTTATACTTGAGCCTTTGTTGTCTACAGTTATCGAGACAACACCTTCGGCTGTTTTTTCAAGCTCCGCTTTCATAAGCAGAACAGGCTGGGGGCAGGCTAATCCTCTTGCGTCTATCATATTATTCCTCACTTTCTTTTAACTTGTTTTGTGTGGCAGGCTTTGCAGTCGTCGTTGGCCGGAACTGCCTGAGCCTGTCTGATCTTATCGTGGCATGTGAAGCAGACCGCCTCTTTCGTCTTCTTCAGGGGCTGTTCATGCTGAACCCCGCCCTCGTGGCAGGCTCCGCAGTCCAGGTTCGCCTTAAAGTGCTCCAGATGGAACGGCTTAAGTGCGCTGTTCGCTTCAGCATCGGTATCGAATTTTTTCAGAAGTCTTGTCTTATTGCCTTCATAAAAAAGGTTAAAGCTCCATGCCGCAACAAATACGATCACTATTGTGATCAGACTGCGGACAAGTACCTTTTTCATACTGGTGTCAGGTGTGCTCATTTGTCCTCCCCAAATGCACGCATGTCGTGTCCGGATACATTTATAAACAATCATTGCAGGAAAATCCATGTTTTTTAAGTTAAGACAACACAAAGAGAGCAGATAATGGTTTGAAAAGCTGGAACAGCCGACGGGCAAAAAAAGGGCGGCCGAAGCCGCCCCGCAGATTAATCTTCCTCTTTCTTTCTGACGGTGAGCACAGGACAGGGAGCCTTGCGCACAACTTTTTCGGCCGTTGAGCCGAAAAGAACATGCTCGAACCCTGTGCGTCCGTGTGTTCCGATCACTATAAGGTCTGCACCTGAGGCCTGCGCCGCGCGCACTATCTCCTCGTCAGCAATACCTTTCGTCATGGTATATTTATACTTCACGCCCTTAAGAACCTCTGCGTTCGCTATGAAATCCTTAAGTTTGGCTGTAGCTCCGTCCTCCATATCCTTTGCGAGGTTCTGCACGGTTATCTGGGGCAGATAAAAGGATACCAGCTGGCTTTCATCCAGCATAACGTGCAGAAGCTCAAGCTCCGCATCGAAAAGTTTTGCCATCTCCGCCGCATAGTTGAGCGCATATGCCGACGGGTCGGAGAAATCTGTAGGATACAGGATCTTTTTAACGTTTATTGTCATATCGTCCTCCGTTAGATTATTTCTTCAAAACCTTAGCGCAAAGCTCCAGAAGCTGTGACACGTCATAGGGTTTGTAGAGAATGTCCACAGCACCCATCTGGTAGGCGTTGAGCATATTGTCCAGGCGGTTGTAGCCTGTCAGGACTATGACGGGAATAGCTCTGCCCCTGTCGCCTATGGAATACAGAAACTGTATCCCGTCGGAAACCGGCATAACAAGGTCGGTTACAATCAGGTCGTATTCCTTTTCCTTAACCATTTCCCGGGCAAAAAGTCCGTTCTCGGCGGTATCAACCTCATATCCCTCTGCCTCGAAAAGCTCTTTAAGGGCAGAGAGTTCAGATTCGTTATCATCCGCAAGCAGCACTTTGTGTTTCATTAATCAAGCCTGAAAAAGATATTTATAGTTCTTTTCTAATTGTACCGCAAAATCGTATAAATTCATGCTTTTTATTGTGGAAATTTCATAAGCGTTATAAACGGTGTTGGCCGGCTCGTTTGTCTTGCCTCTGAAAGGCATCGGCGAAAGATAGGGACAGTCGGTCTCAACAAGCAGCCTGTCAACGGGGACATACTGGAGAGTGGCTCTCAGGTCGTCGGATTTGGCATAGGTCACAGGCCCTGCATAGGATATATAAAATCCGTTGTCCAGTGCCCAGCGCAGAAGCTCGATGTCGCCGCTGAAACAATGGATTATGCCGTTTCGGTCACGCCCTTTCACTTCGTCGTTCAGTATCCGCACGCAGTCCTCTGCGGAGTCACGGTTGTGTATAACAACAGGTTTTTCGTGCTCAACAGCCAGCCTCAAAAAATGCCTGAAAACGTCCTGCTGAACGTCACGTGGAGAATGGTCGTAGTAGTAATCCAGACCTATCTCACCGACCGCAATGCATTTGGGATGCTTAAAAATACTGCCAAACAGCTCATCAGCATTATCAGGTGTTTCAGCAGAATCGTGAGGGTGTATTCCTGCGGCGAAAAAGACGTTTTCGTAGGTTTCGGCGGCCGTCTGAGCGAGGAGACTGTCCTCATAGCCGCATCCGATGGTAACGACACGGCGGACATGGTTCGCCTGTGCACGTTTAAGAACTTCCGCCATTTCGGCGGCAATGGGTTCCATATGTATGTGGGCGTGGGAATCTGTGAAGAACGCCCCCGCCTTTCCTGCCGCTTCCAGCTCCATAAGAAACTGGTGGTGCAGGGGACTTCCGGATTTGTTTATCATTATATGCCTTAAAGAGAAAAAATCCGCCCCAACCCTCCTTCAATAAAGGAGGGTTAAAGGGGGATCTAGATTATTGATTATCTGAAAATTACTTAATTATCGTTCCTGCTTCAATGCTGTCGGGCAGTTCGATGACCACATGCTTGTCAGCCTGTGTGGCCGCAAGTATCATAGCCTCGGACTGGATGTTCATCAGCTTTGCGGGTTTCAGGTTAGCCACAACGGCTACCGTTTTACCCAGCATCTCTTCCGCCTGATAGCTCTTGGCGATGCCGGAGACCACCTGACGGATATCGCCGTCGCCGAGGTCAACTTTAAGTTTGAGGAGCTTGTCGGATTTCTCAACCCGCTCGGACTCCACAACCTTTCCGGCCTTTATGACCATTTTCGAAAAATATGCGAAATCGATGGCATCCGCCGCCGCTTCCGCCTTTTTAACATCTGCGGATTTTTCTGCGGGTTTCAGTGATTCCAGCATCTCTTTTTCATCTATTCTGGGGAAAAGCTGTTCGGCCTCGCCCAGTTTCTGACCGCTTTCCAGTCTGCGGACGGCTTTCAGCGAGTTTTCGTCAGCTTTTTCAATGTCCAGTGATGTGTTCAGCTGTTTTCTTATCTTAAGCGCAGTATCCGGCACGAAAGGATAGAGCAGCAGAGACACCAGACGGATGCCGTCCAGCACTGTGTAGAGCACGGAACCCAGACGGGCTTTCTTCGCCTCATCCTTCGCCAGAGCCCAGGGTGCGTTGTCGTCGATATATTTGTTCAGTGCGCTCACAAGCTCCCAGAGGGAAGCAAGCGCCTTGTTGAACGCAAGGTTGTTCAGGTGTGTGTCCACATCGTCAAAAACTTTGCTGATGAGGGCTTCCAGAGCCTCGTCATATTCGCTTCTGTCGGTGTATGCGGGCACTGTTCCGTCAAAGTAGCGGTTGACCATTCCCATTGTACGGTTCAGCAGGTTTCCGAGGTCGTTGGCCAGATCGCCGTTGATGCGGTGGATGAGACCTTTGAACGAAAAGTCGCCGTCCAGACCGAAGGGAACCTCCCTCAGCAGGAAATAGCGGATGGCATCCACGCCGAACTTCTCAACAAGCCAGTTGGGGTCGATTGCGTTGCCCATGGATTTGGACATCTTCTGCCCCTCGACAGTCCACCAGCCGTGTGCGAAAACGCTTTTGGGCAGAGGAAGTTCCGCACTCATAAGCATTGTAGGCCAATAGACGGTGTGGAAGCGGAGAATATCTTTGCCGACCACATGGAAATCCGCAGGCCAGTATTTGCCGAAATTGCTGTCGTCTGCGTTGCCGTAGCCGAGAGCGGCGATATAGTTGGTCAGTGCGTCTATCCATACGTAGATAACATGGTCTTCGTCCTCCGGAACCGGAATGCCCCATTTAAAGGACACACGGGATACGGAGAGGTCACGCAGACCCTCTTTTATGAATGATATTATTTCGTTTCTTCTCGATTCGGGGCGGATGAAATCCTTATTCGCTTCGATATGTTTAAGGAGCGCATCACCGTATTTGCTCATTTTGAAGAAGTAGCTGGGCTCTTTCAGCTTCGCTGTCTCACGTCCGCAAGAGGGGCATGCATTGCCCTCAAGCAGCTGGGTTTCTGTGAGGTAGGTTTCGCAGGGGGTGCAGTACCAGCCTTCGTAGTGGTCGACGTAGATGTCGCCTTTGTCCCGCATTGTGCGGAAGATCTTGCGTACACCCTCTTTATGTCTTTCGTCAGTTGTGCGGATGAAGTCAGTATTTGAAATATTGAGTTTCTCCCACAGGCTCTGATATCTGGTCACAACTTCATCTGCAAGCTGTTTGGGGGTTATGTTCCGCTTCTGAGCCGCCTGTTCGATCTTCTGGCCATGTTCGTCGGTTCCCGTCAGGAAATTTACGTCGTAGCCGCAGAGCCTTTTATATCTGCTGATGGTGTCACACGCCACAGTTGTATACGCATGGCCGATGTGGGGCACGTCGTTTACATAGTAAATAGGCGTGGTGATATAAAATGTTCTCTCGCTCATATCTCTCCTCCGGAATGGTCGTCGAGCAGGTCTTTCAGCCGCACCATATCGTCACCCTCCATAACGGGCTGCTGTTTGCGGCAGCATGAAACTATATCGCCGTCGTATGAATCCTTTTCATACATCAGACAGCACATAAGCCTTCCGCAAACCCCGGAAATTTTCGTGGGGTTCAGGATGAGGTTCTGATCTTTGGCCATTTTTATTGATATGTTGTCAAATTTTCTTAAGAAGGTGGAACAGCAGAACTCTTTGCCGCAGAGGCCGAATCCGCCTATCATCTTGGTGGCGTCCCGAACGCCGACCTGTCTCATTTCGATGCGGGTGCGGAATACCCTTGCGAGGTCACGCACCAGCAGGCGGAAGTCTATTCTGCCGTCAGCTGTGAAAAAGAACGTCAGCTTGCTTCTGTCCAGCGTATATTCCGCCTTGAGGAGCTTCATGTCCAGATTATGCTGAACCACGAATTCTTTGCAAGCCTTGAAAGCCGCCGGTTCGTCTGCGGCGTTTATTTTGCGCTGTTCAAAATCGGCCATGGTGGCTTTGCGGATGACGTTTTTCATCTCCGCTTTGTCGTCCACTTCTATGTCACGGGCGGAATGAATCACGTTTGCCATGTCCTCGCCCTTTTCGGTTTCAACGATAACTTTCTCTCCGAATTTGGCCTCAACGCCGCAAGAGAGGAAATCATATATCTTGCCTGCGGGCTTGAAGGCCACGCCTATGGCATTAACTTTTCTCACTAAGTACCTCAATAGTTTTTATGTACAGGTCAAGCCTGAATATGTCTAAACTGACATTATACTCAAGCCTTTTTAAAATATCCAGTAAATAGTTGGAGAAATCGAGCAGAGTTTCGTTACCCGTTCTCTTATATTTTTCAAGGAGATAGCCGTACAGCGAAGCGCAGTAGGCACGCACTTTCTCTTTGTCGTCCAGAGATTCTATCTCAAAAAACAGCTCAACGGGGTTCAGCGTTTTGCCGAACGTGGGCTGTTTTTCCATATTTTCAAGCATGTACAGAGCATATCCGGCCGAACCGGAGCTGATTGCCACGGCCGCCTTTATCTCATCGTCGGTTTTGTCGCTGTTTGAGCTCACCACCTCACAGACCTCATCGTCGCTGAGAAGCCCGAAGCCTATGCTGATGCATCTTGAGCGGATGGTGTGCAGAACCTGCGGATATCGGGATGTTATAAGAAAGAAATATGTGTCCGCCGGAGGTTCCTCAAGGGTTTTCAGCAGTGCGTTGGCCGCCTCCTGTCCGAAGGTATCCGCACTGTCGATTACATATGCCTTTTTTCTTGCCGTAAGCGGCGTCATGAAGGCGTCGGCCGATATCTCCCTCGCTTTGTCTATCTTAAGCGGGGATTCCTCTATGATGTGTATATCCGGATGTGCGCCGCTGTCCGCCAGAACGCACTGACGGCATTTGCAGTCGGTGAGAAATGCACCGTTCTCGCACAGCACAGCCTTTGCAAGTGCTTTTGCAAAAAGTTTTTTTCCTGTGCCCTCACGGCCGCTGAGTATATAGGCATGATGCAGTCTGTTCTCTTTCAGAACCCTGCCGAAGATCTCTTTTTCCTTCTCATGCCCTATGATTTTCATACAAAGTTATCCAGAATAGCCATAACGTCGGCCAGAACAGCCTCTTTAGGCTGCATGCCGTTTATTGTCCATACGTTCTCATGGGTGTCCGCATACCAGACGAAACCCTCGTGAACCTTTTCGTAAAACTCTGTGCCCAGAGATTCGAACTTGCCCTCGTCCTGCATCATCCCGTCCCTTTTCAGCCTCTCCACAGCCCTGTTCAGAGCCGTTTTCGGGTCTATATCGATGATAAAGGTTATATCGGGCATCCTTTTAACACTATGCTGTGACAGATAGTCCAGAAAAGGCTTGTCCAGACCTCTGCCGAAAATCTGATAGGCATAGGTCGAGGACAAAAACCTGTCGCTTATGACATCCCTGCCGGATTCAAGGTTCGGCAGAACCAGTTTTGTCTGGTGCTCCAGCCTGTCGGCACAGTAGAGCATCAGCTCAGTCTCAGGCTCAAGGGCGAACTTCTGGTTCACCAGAAGCTGGCGCAGAAGCATGCCGACCTCGGTACCGCCCGGCTCGCGGGTGAGTTTCACCCTGCGGCCGAGCTTTGTAAATTCTTTATAGATGCCCTGAGACAGAGTGGTCTTTCCGCAGCCGTCTATTCCGTCCAGAGCTATGTAGAGCGGGTAATCCTTCACTGTGCGCAGTCCGCCTTGGACCCTTGCAGTTTTTCGATGCAGTGGGGAATGGCGTCGATGATGACCTCAAGATTCTCCACCGCCCCTTTGGGACTGCCGGGCACGTTTACTATGAGTGTGTTGCCTCTTGCACCCACAACAGCACGGCTGATGAGGGCACGGTTGGTCTTTTTAAAGCTCTCCATGCGCATAGCCTCTTCAAAACCGGGCATACGCTTGGTGATGACATTGAGCGTTGCGTCCGGAGCTATGTCACGGGGCGACACGCCTGTTGAGCCGTTTGTTACGACAAGATCGAATTTCTGGAGATCGCACATATACTTAAGTGTGTTCTCAAGAGGCTCCTGATCGTCCGCCTGCATTTCGATTCTGGAGAAACATACATTCAGCTTTTCTTTCAGAAGCTTAAGCACTGCGGGGCCTGTTTCGTCCTCTCTCTCGCCTTTGCTCCCCTTGTCGCTGAGGGTTATCACGCAGACGGAAAGTCCTTCCTTGGGTTTAAAAGTGACCTCATCTCCTACTTTTATATCGCCGTCATTTCGGACCACGCCGAATATGCCCTCACGGGGCATAACGCAGTCCCCTGCCTGATAGAATATTGCACATCTGTGGTGGCATATTTTACCGAGCTGGCTGATGGTGATATCGACTCCGCCGATGTTGACTGTATCGCCGACGATGAGGCTCATGAGGTCTATTCCCTCTGTTGTGATGTTCTCAGCGAAATCGCCGCTGGTGACATCAAGCCCCATGTCCTTCATTTTCTTAATGCTCTCTGTGGCCAGCAGACTGACCTGACGGTGCCACTTGCCTGCGTGGGCATCGTTTGCAATCCCGAAATCAGTGACAAGCTTAACACTGTCCACCGGAGTCTTTCTGACCCCCTTAGTTTCGCTTATGTTCAGACTCTGAACTTTAGCCATTTCTTACCCCCTTTGAAACATAGCAAAAATAATATATATTTTTGTTGTTTTGTATTGCAAAAATATAAGAAATGGAGGAGATTGTCAACTAAGGCGGGCTTATTAAGCCTGTTTATCCGGAGGTTAAAAGATGAAAGAAAAGGTGTTCAACGTATCAGGCATGAAGTGCAAACATTGCGTGATGACCGTTACAGAGGCGGTTTCAGAGGTTGAAGGCGTTCAGTCATGCGATGTCAGCCTCGAAAAAGGTACGGTAACAGTTAAATTTGATGATACAGTGGATGAATCCGAAATTTCTTCCGCAATCAAGGAAGAGGGATTCGGCGTTGCATGAAAATCTTTGAGAACAATACACTCGCAATCGGCGAGACTCCATTAATAAAGCTGAACAGCATAAAAGGCACCGAAAAGAACAACATTCTGGTGAAGGTTGAGGGGCGCAACCCCGCATATTCCGTTAAATGCAGAGTGGGAGCATATATCCTTAACGAAGCTATAAAAAACGGTGAACTGAAGCCCGAAATGTCGGTTCTGGAGGCAACCAGCGGAAACACAGGCATAGGTCTGGCTTTTGCGGGTGCGGCTCTGGGATATGAGGTCGCCATAGTTATGCCCGACAACATGAGCCTTGAACGCCGCCTGATGATGAAGGCGTTCGGCGCAAAGCTGATACTCACCGACGGCACAAAAGGAATGGCGGGCGCGGTTGCCGAAGCCGACAAAATGCTTAAGGAAAACCCCGGCAAATACTATCTGGCCAACCAGTTCAGAAACCCCTATAACCCTCTTGTCCACGAAAAGACCACTGGCCCTGAAATCCTCAGGGACACCGACGGATGTGTCGACATGGTGGTATGCGGGATAGGAACCGGAGGAACCATCTCCGGTATAGGCCGCTTCCTGAAAGAGAAGGCAGGAAAGAACGTTGTGATGGTTGGTGTCGAACCCTCAAAAAGCCCCGTCATAACTCAGAAGGTAAACGGCGAAAGACTGAAGCCCGGCCCCCACAATATTCAGGGGATAGGCGCAGGTTTTATTCCTGAGGTTCTGGATCTTAGCACCATCGACCACATGGAGCTGGTTGACGATGCGGTGGCTCTGGACTATTCCAGACTGCTTGCGAAAGCCGAGGGGATAATCTGCGGAATATCATCCGGTGCGGCTGTTGCGGCGGCTCTTGCGGCGGCTGACAAACTGGGCATGACGGGTAAGAACATAGTAGTTATCCTGCCCGATTCAGGCGAAAGATACCTCAGCTCCGGCCTGTTCAACTAAAACAGATAAATAAACTGAATAATAATTAAGAATCCCCTTTGGTGAAAACCGGAGGGGATTTTTTTGTGGGTGGAAAATGAGCGTCATTGCTAACCCTGCCAGAGCTGCGAGCGGCCTGAAGTCTAAAAGACTGCTTCACGCCGTTCGCAGTGACAGGAAAATGAGATTCTTCGGATTTGCCTCAGAATGACAGAAAAAAGGGTCTTCCCTGTTGGTGTTTAGAACCGAGCAGTTCAAGGCGGACGAGAAAAAATTGACGAGCATACATAGAAGTATGTGAGGATAATTTTTTTAAGGACAACGAAGAAATGCGAAGCGTTATAAACGCCGACAAAAAGAGAGGGGAGCCGAAGCCCCCCCTTCCCTTATGACGTGCTGTCGTATAAAAGTCCAACCATCTCTCTTATATTCTTCGATAACTTTATCGCTTCCTCAGATGGTATCTGTCTTATAACTTTTTGTTCATCCTTATCGATGATCTTAACGATTACCTCGTTAATGGAATCATCAATCCTGAACTCACGTCTGACGTTCAGGGAATCCAGAGTTTTGTTAAGCTCGCTGACGGCAGTGTTAACTTCGTCTTTGCGAGGCTTTTTTTCCTGCTCCTGACTCCCGCTTCTGCTGCCTTCCTTTGCAGGCACAGTCTGGCGTTGTTCATTCGTGTATGCAACATTGCTGGTTCTGGTGTCTGCGGCAGTTGGTGTAATACTAATGCTACTCATGATTCCACCATCCTTGCATCAGGGGGCTTAGTTAAAAGCCCCCATAATTTTCGGCAAACTTAACCAAGAAGTTGCAGAGCCAGCTGAGACTGAGCGTTAGCCTGAGAAATCATAGCTACGCCAGCCTGGCTGAGGATCTGATTCTTAGTGAAATCTGACATTTCTGAAGCCATGTCCAGATCACGGATTCTGGATTCGGAAGCTGTCAGGTTCTCTCTTGTAGTGTCAAGGCCTGCGATGGTGTAGTCAAGTCTGTTGATCTGAGCACCGATTGTCGCTCTTGCACTGGAGATCTTGTTAAGAGCTGAATCTATCATTGTGATAGATTTCTGTGCGCTTTCCTGATCTACCATAAGCACATCTGAAAGACCCAGAGCATAAGTGTCTGCCTGAGCGATGCTTGTGTTGATGGTCTGACCTTCGTTTGCGCCTATCTGAAGCTCTGTGGAGTTATCGACAAGGTGAAGTTTGATATCTTCAGCTGTTCCGGCATTGAAAGTCATCTCCTTGTTGGTGTCGTCCCAAGTGATGTCAAGACCGAGTGCGCTGTCGACTTTAACCTCAACGCCTGCGATAACGTTTTTCAGTGTATAGTCGTTAACTTTATCCGAGCCTACAGTGTTGCCTGTGTGGGCATCTGTAACCTTGATTGTCAGCTCGCTGTTCTCGCCTTCCTGAATTGTGGCCAGAGACAGAGCGTTGATGAGGTTTTCGTCACCAACGAATGACAGTTGGCTGTCATTGCCCAGTTTCGCTGTCTGAATAACGAAAGAACCTTTCAGAGCTTCGTTAGTGTTGTCAGTTTCAGTTGAAACGTAGTTTACAAGGTTGTTGTTGACATCGGAAACCACGTCGCTGGTTTCGCTTGTTGCGCCCATGCCCAGTGCCTTGATGGCATCTGTCATTTTGGTTTCGAAATCGGAAACTGTGTCATCGCCTTCCAGATAGATGGTTTTTGATGAACCGTTACCGAAGATTGTCAGCTCCTGAGTCTGGTCGAACAGGTTGCGTCCGTCACTGGTGGTGAACAGTGCAATGTCTCTCAGTTTGGTGCTGGATGTTGCAGCTTCGCCGCCGCCTCTTACTTCAAGGTTGAAGGAGTCGGTCTTGGTAAGACCGTTAGCATCTGTAGCGTTGCTGCCTTCTTTGAAGTTAAGGGTCATAGAACCCACATCAATGTTACCTGTGCCGCTGTCGATGGATGCATAGTAAACTGTTACGTTGTTTGCATCCACAACGTCGTCGCCGTTATCCTTTTTAGTCAGCGAGCTTGCGGTTGTGAAGTTGATTGTGGGGCCTGCCTGTCCGGAGGGACCATCGGAAATTTTGATGGTACCGCCGCCTGATGATGCGATGCTGTCAGCGGTTGTAACAGCACCTGACTGAGCCAGAAGCACTTTGTCACCAGACTGGATTTTGCCGCTAACGCCGAGGCTGATGGTCATGTCGAAGCCAAGTGTACCGCCGGCTGTGTCTGTCAGAGCTACCGTGTCAGCTGAAGATATGCTGATAGTGCTGCCTGTTGCAGCAGCTGTAACGGTTACCCAGTCGCCAACATCGCCTGTTTTGGCGTTGATGAATCTGATTTTTGCAGAAATTGCAGTTGCGCCTGCTGTTACATCCTGATCGAATTTAACTTCGACGTAGCCGGATGAAGTTGCAGTTGAAACTGTTGCCGCTGTTGCTACTGAGAATGAGGAACCTGCCTGCTGATATGAACCTGTAACTGTCATAGTTGCAGATGTGTTAGCAGAAACGTCGCCCACGTTCACTGTGTAGTAGCTTGTGCCGGAAGTGGCCATTGTTTTGATGTCGGTTACAGACGTAACGTTTGAATCGTTGTCGCCTGCTGCGCCGTCTTCAACGATTTCGCCGCCCACTGCATCAGAGTTAAGTGTCATAACGTCTGATTTGTAGACATAGTTTTTACCGGGGTCAACAGTGACTTCGAGGTTATAGTTGCCCTCTGCCACTTTGCCGGTAACAGCTACATCGATGGAGTTTCCTTTGTCGGTTGACCACAGTGCAGTGGCGTTTCCGTTAAGGAGCTTTTTGGTGTTGAACTCAGTTGAGGAGGCAACACGGTCGATCTCTTCTTTCAGCTGATCAACCTCTTTCTGGATCTCCGCACGGTCGTTTGAAGTGTAAACGCCGTTGGATGCCTGAACAGCCAGCTCTCTCATTCTCTGAGTCATAGACTGGATTGTTGCCAGACCGCCCTCTGCGGTCTGAAGCATAGAAATACCGTCCTGAGCGTTTGATGATGCTCTTTTGAGACCTGAGATCTGTCCGCGGAGTTTCTCAGAAATAGCAAGGCCGGATGCGTCGTCTGCGGCACTGTTTATTCTGAGACCGGATGACAGTTTCTCAAGGTTTTTTGAAATGTTGCTGCTCGTCTGATTCACATAATTCTGAGCGATCAGCGAGTTGACGTTAGTATATACTGTTAACGCCATGATATACCTCCATGTTTGAATCGTGTCGGCATCCTTGCCGACAAATACTAAATTGTTGCGCGTCGAAAATTGCCGTTTTTAAAAGAAACAAAACATAAGAGCCTGACCGATAGATCCTCCTGCCGAAAACGAAAAAAGGCCGATGCTTCAATGTCTGAATGCATCGGCCTGATTGTTTCAGTACCTGTTTTTTTAAACTGTGACCTGCAAAACCCTTGTCCAAGGGGCGTTACAGGCAATATAGAGTTTTTCTGAGAATCATATCGGCAGGAATATGGATAACTTTAGAGAAAAGACGTGATTATTTCGTCCGGGTTGAAATAGATTTATTGAAATGTAGTTTCGGGATTCAAAATAAACCGTTACGAGGCTGTTCTCACCTGGTTTCTCCTAATAGATATTTTTTCACCGTTTTATAATCGGACATTAAAATAAATACTTTTGCCCTTTTTTCAAAAAAATCAAAATTTCCATAATTTTATTGACGCACCGCACAGGCGGCGGGTATTATTTTTCCTAACGGGGGAACACCATGGACATTAAAGAAAAGAACTGGCAAACGCTGAAACAGAAATATCCCCAGATATATGAGCGGCTGCTGGCACTGCCTGCACAATCTGACTACGCAATCATCATGTCCTCCAAAGAGGGCATTGTGCCCAACATGAAAAACCTTAAGACAGGCAGGCTTTTCTATAACCCCGTAAACCCTATGGCCGAAGTTCATCAGGATATTAAAAACAGAAAGCTCAAAGTTGCCCAGTTCAACGTTTTTCTGGGTGCGGGAATGCTTTATCACGTTTTCGCTCTGTATGATCTGGTCAAGGTTCAGGGCGGTTCGCACTTTATAGTGGAAAAGAACCCCGACATTCTCCGTGCTCTGATGGAAGTGGTGGACATATCCGCCATCCTGACCCATCCCAACGTTCACTTTCTGGTGGGAGAGGAACTTCCCGTCATATTTACGACAATAAATAACGTGCTCACAGCCACCGATACGAAATTCTACGTCAAGACGGTGAACTTCATAGAGCAGGCTGTGGCCTTTTCTGAGAATAAGGAATATTACCTGAACGTTGTCAGAGCCACTAAGGACGCCATTAAAGAGGTTCTGAACTTCTTCGGCAACGACCCCCACGACTCAATGATAGGCATTGAGAACACACTTCTGAACATTGACGAAATACTCAACAACCCCGGAATAGATCAGCTAAAAGGCGCCTTTAAGGGCAGACCCGGAATAGTTGTAGCCACAGGCCCATCGCTGAACAAGAACGTCGAGCTTCTGCGGGATGTGACGGACAAAGCCGTTGTCGTAGGTGCGGATGCATCTATGAGGGTTCTGGCCAAAAAAGGCATGAAACCCCATATGGTCTGCTCGCTGGAGCGGATGCCGCCAACTGCAAAACTTTTTGAAGAGCTTTCACCGGAGGCATTTGAAGATGTATATTATGCTGCTGCCCCAGTTATCAGCCCCATTACATATCAGACATACAAGGGCAAGCGTATCATAGTATACAGAAACTTTGCCACCTTCAAATGGCTTGATATAGAAAAGGGTACACTAAACATCGGTCCATCATCTGGAAACATGGCATTTAAAATACTCGAATATATAGGCTGCGACCCCATAATACTAATTGGACAGGATCTGGCGTTCGGCGAGGACGGAAACACACACGCAACAGGCAGTACATTCGGCGAACGAGAATCAACATACTACGAAAACTGTTTGTTGGTGGAGGGCAACTACTCACCGCAGGTTCGCTCTTCCAGGGTCTGGAACATGTTCCTGAACTACTACCACAAGGACGTGCTGAACTCTCAGGCAAAGGTTATAAACGCCACAGAGGGCGGCGCAAAGATACACGGCACAGAGATAATGACCTTTAAAGAGGCAATCGGAAAATACGTCACCGAATCTTTCGATCCCCTCGCAGCCATAAAGAAGACTCTGACCTATCCAGACGGCGAAACTCTAACCGCTCAGCGGAAACAGGTTCTGGATAAGGTTGATCAGGGACTGATGACCTGCGGAAAATCCATCGAACTGTTCAAAGGATGCCATGCTCTCTGTATGGAATACATCGAAAAGGTCTGGATTCCGTTCAGTCAGGGACAGCCATACAACGAAGCAGAGGGCAACAGAATTGTCACTGAACTGGAACAGAGCGTCCAGATTTTCAGAGATCCGGATTTCTTCAACGTTCTGATGCACTACGTTCAGTCGTATGCCATAAAGACCATGATAGAGGTTCATGACATAACCGCCAGAGATCTGCCTGTGCACGAGATTCAGGTGAACGTGGTGAGCATTCTGAAAGATATGTATGAAGTGATGATTCAGCTGATAATAAAGATGGAGGAACTGCTGAAGGTTCTGAAAGAGAAACTGGAAGCGGAGCTTATATCCGGATGATCGATGGGTTGAAGCCTGTGATGCATTCCGCACCGGAATTTTTCACCACATAGGTATTCTCAAGCCCCACCAGACCCACGCCGGGGATTCCGCGTTTGGGTTCCACAGCGAACACCGTGTTCTCCTCTATGGGCGCATCAAACCCTTTTGCTATGACCGGATACTCGTCTATCGTAAGCCCTATTCCGTGGCCGAGGAATTTCACCCTCTCCTCACGCACACCCATGAAATATTCAAGAAAAGACTCATCGAGAGGGGTCATGACCTCTTCATATATTTTTGAAGGCACAGCCCCCGCCCTGAGGCGGGACACCGTATCCTCAAGTATCCTGACGCATCTTTCGTGATACTCATAGGCCTCGTCCGGAAGCGTTCCCAGCGAATAAACCTGAGTCTTGTCGGTGTAGTAGCCGTCCACCATACAGCCTATGTCGATGAAGATCAGCTCGTTATCCGCAAGCCTGCGGTCGGCGTTTCCGAAGAACGGAGCGGCAGGACCAAACCCCAGAATTCCGCCCGGCCCGTCAAATGTGTTGTGATACATGGAGTTGTCGCCGAAACAGACCTGCCCCATGAACATCTCGGTATTGAACATTGAGAGCCTTGCAACACCCTGATGTCCGTTGTTCAGCATGAACCTCAGAACTTCCGAACCAAGCTCAACCTCGCTCATCCCTTTTTTTGCCACCGAGGGCACGAAATCGTTCAGGGTTTTTGCATGAAGTTCGCCGGCTCTGCGCATTATATCAAGCTCGTAAGAGGTTTTCACCGAACGGACGACCGAAAGCACAAAGTCGCAGGAGAGTATCTCTTTGAAATTGAAGTATTTGTTCAGCCTTTCAAAATAGGCAAGAGGAACAAACTCCTTCTCAATATGGACACGGCTGCCGCAGTCACCCGCAGCAGCCGCTATGTCTTTAAAACTGTTTATCTTTACCAGAGAGGAAAATTCCGATTCGACCTGTCCCCGCTCAAAACTGCGGCGGACATAGAAAACAGCGTCTCTGCCCCTGCGGACAAGGAGTACGCCGTTCTGCTGCGTTCCCGTGAAATAGTAGATGTTCACCTTGTTCACAATCATCACCGTCTCCCAGTCGGGACACAGCGAGTCCATCCTTGCGGTGAAGTTTGACATCCTCAGTTTCAGTTCGGCAGCGGGCACTTTCGTCAAATCAGCTCCTCCAGCGATATTTTTTTGGTAGCCAGAAGGTTTCTCATTTTGCTGAGAACCCGCTTCTCTATCTGGCGCACACGCTCCCTTGTAATGCCCAGATCGTTGCCGATGGCCTCAAGGGTTTCGGGGTCGTTTCCGCCCAGTCCGTAGCGGCGGATGATTATGACCTTTTCGTTCTCCGACAGGAAGGTCAGCCATTTGAAAATGATGTCCTTCTTGCTGGAGTTCTCAATGCGCATGTAGGGATCGCAGTATTTTTCGTCGTCGGTGATAAATTCGTGCAGAGTGCTGCTTTCGTCACTTCCGACGGGCATATCCAGTGAGGTATCCTGTTTGATGGCATCGAACACTTTTTTCAGAGTCGAAAGGGGCATCTTGCAGGCGGTTGAAAGCTCGTGGATCGTGGGTTCACGCCCCAGCTGCTGCTGGAGGTCTGTCTGGGCACGCATCACCTTGCTGATGTTCTCGGACATGTGCACGGGGATACGCACCATGCGACACTGGTTTATTATGGCACGCTCAATGGCCTGACGAATCCACCATGTGGCATAGGTGCTGAATTTGAAGCCCTTTGTGTAGTCAAACTTCTCAACAGCCTTCAGAAGGCCTATGTTGCCCTCTTCCACAAGATCAACAAGGTTCATGCCTCTGTTGATATATTTTTTGGCGATGGACACAACCAGACGCAGGTTGCACTTTATCATTGTTTCTTTGCTCTGGGGACAGCCTTTTTCAATCCCCTGAGACAGCTCAACTTCCTCGTCTCTTGAGAGCACGGGGTATTTTGATATCTCGTTGAGATAGATTTTGAATACTTCAAGGTCATCGGATGAATAGTCGACCTTGACGTCTATCTCCACCTCACATTCTTCGAGTTTTTCATCAAACTCTTCCTCGAGTTTATCCTCGAGAATTTCACCTTCGTTCATAACAGCTCCGAGTAATAAAAGGTAAATTGTTTGTAGTGCCGGATGACACTCTTTTTGACTTGTCCGGGCAAAATGTAGTTGAATAATTTTGGATTTTGAACAGCAGGCATCCGCAGTTTGTCAATTGAGCCGTTCTGACGGTAATGGTTTTTTGTTCCATACTCCGGTCTCCTGCGGGGGCTGCCGTAATCGATCAGCGCAGGTTTAATGCGCTCTGTCTAAATGTAAAGCACGCCTGAGTTGCATTGTAACGAAGTTATAAAAAAAAGGGAAGAACTAAATAATCAACACAAAGAAAATTTGACACTTTTCCTTGACTTTTTGAATTCTTATGTTCCGACAAAATCCACGAATGAACAGAGTTTGAGAGGCTCCTGGGCTATATTACCGCCTTTTTTGGTAATTTTCACAAGCTTGCCGTTAACGGGAATGAGCATAAGTCCACCCTCCGCAAGCTGGTCAAGAAGCTCCTGCGGAATTGATTTGCCTTCCGCCGTACAGATTATCCTGTCGTAGGGTGCAAACTCGTCCCAGCCCAGTTTCACAGGCTCCAGCTTCATCTTGACGTTGCGCAGGGGGATTCGTTTGATTATCTGATATGTTCTGCGGTGCAGTTCGCCGATACGCTCAACAGTATACACAGTGTCGCAGAGTCTGGCCAGAACAGCCGCCTGAAATCCTGAACCTGTGCCTATTTCAAGCACTTTGTGATGTGGTTCCAGCTCAAGGGACTTGGTCATATACGCCACTGTGGAAGGTTTTGAAATGGTCTGTCCGTAACCTATGGGCAGAGCGTCGTCAACGTAAGCCATCTTATACATGGCCTCATCCAGAAACTTGTGGCGGGGCGTCTTTGCGAACGCCTCCATCACCTTTTTGTCCCATTCGCAGTTGGGACCCACTGTCTTTGAGAAGTATTCCTCTGGAATCCTTATATGTGTCATAACCTTATTTGTGTTCCTATGCCCGAATCGGTGAATATTTCCAGAAGGACAGAATGGCTTATCCTTCCGTCGATGATGTGTGATTTGCCGACGCCGCCCTGAACAGCCTCCAGAGCGCAGTCAATCTTGGGGATCATGCCTCCGGTGAGGGTTCCGTCCTTTTTCAGGATGCGTATCTTTTCGGGAGTCAGGGTCGAGATAAGCTTGCCCTCTTTGTCCAGAACGCCTTCAACGTCGGTTAGAAGAACCAGCTTTCTGGCCTTAAGAGCCGCTGCAATGCTTCCCGCAACGAGGTCTGCGTTAATGTTGTAAGGCTCGTAGTCCTCACCTATTCCCACAGGGGCGATTACGGGGATGAAATCTTTGGCGATGGTGTTGAGCACCTTGACATCAATTGACTTTACAGAACCGACATGGCCGAGATCTATGATTTCGGGGGTTTTAACGAAGTCGTCCCCCTCTTTGATGAACAGTTTTTCAGCGGTGATAAGGTTGCCGTCCTTGCCGGAAAGGCCGATCGCCTTGCCGCCGTTGCGGTTTATGAGGCTGACGATATCTTTGTTTATCTTGCCCGCCAGCACCATCTCAACAACGTTCATGGTCTCGGAGTCGGTGACTCTCATTCCGGAAATAAAGTGACTGGGGATATTCAGCTTTTTCAGCATATCGCCGATCTGGGGGCCGCCGCCGTGGACTATCACGGGGTTTATTCCGATGTATTTAAGCAGAACCACGTCACGGGCGAAGCTGAATTTCAGCTGATCGTCCACCATTGCGTGACCGCCGTATTTTATTACAATAGTTTCGCCGTAGAATTCTTTGATGTACGGCAGAGATTCGATGAGGACATCCGCCTTTCTGATAAGTTCCTGCATGTTCATCCTCCGCATTGTATTATCGGATAAAATCTTACATACAATCAGAAATAAGTGCAAGAAATGTTATTCGGCGTAAACTCCCTCTTCAAATGCGCCTCTGACGGCAGTTTTTATCTCTTCGGAGAGAGAGAAGACCGCCATGGCATAGTTGATTCTGGGGTTGTAGCGGGAAATAGCGTATAAGTTATTGTAGAGTATCCAGTATTCCTTCCCGTCAGTCCCGTCCAGAGTGTAAAGGATGGCCTTTTGCTCGGGGTTTGCGGGGGTTCTGGGGGTTATTCCGTTTGCGGTTAGCTCTTTCAGCTTCTTAACGGGGCGCATGGAACGGGTGTCGAACTGCTGCCATGCATCGCCCGAAACGTCCGACTGAACGGCAGTCTGTTCGCCCAGTCTGTAGCCGTGGGCTGAAAGATATTTGGCAACGCTTCCTATGGCATCGGGCATGGAACGCACGAGGTCGGTTTTGCCGTCACCGTCAAAATCCACTCCGAACTTATCGAAGTTCGACGGCATGAACTGGGGATAGCCTATTGCTCCGGCATAGGAACCCATATAATTATGCGGGTCGACGTTCTCTCTGTCGGCAATTATAAGCAGCCATTTAAGCTCTTTTGTGAAAAATGGTCTGCGGTTTGGCGAGTTGAACGCCAGAGTGGCCAGCATGTCTATGGCTTTCAGTTTAAGCTGATATTTTCCGTAGTTTGTCTCAACGCCGATTATCGCAGCTATGACATATCTGCTGACACCGAACTGATGCTCGGCTCTCACGAGGTCTCCCTCGTTTGCCAGATAAAAATCCAGCCCGCCACGGACACGGTCGTCGGTTATGAACAGTTTTCTATATTCACCCCATGGTTTTGCCTCTGTGGGCGCAGCGGTTCTGTTCAGAGCTATCTCGCTGATGTTTGCGCCGTACATCCACCAGAGAACCTTGTCTCTGGGCACGCCGTAACAGCTCTCCATATTGTCCGCAAACTCATGGAGCTCTTTGTTTATTTCAAGTGCTTCCGCACGGCCGAAAATCATTATAGTTAAAAGCAATAGTAAGTATTTTTTCATAGATGTTTCTGGTCTTTTAATAATTTTAGTTTATAATCGGATAGACAGTCTTAAAGCATGAATGTTTTAAAATGGGAAGAATTTTTTAATATAAATCCACCCCAACCCTCCTTTGCTAAAGGAGGGAGCTTTCCCCCTTTGACAAAGGGGGATCAAGGGGGATTTACATTATTAACGGATTAAACCTATGGAAGATTACAATAAAAACCTGAAAAAATTCTCCCGTGATTTAAGGAAAAACATGACTGATGCGGAGCGCAGAATATGGTGCCGCATAAAAGGAAAACAGGTTCCGGATGTCCAGTTCTACCGACAAAAGATACTTGATAATTTCATAGTGGATTTCTACTGTCCCAAAGCCGCCTTAGTAGTCGAAATCGACGGCGGACAGCATTTTGAAAAGGATGCGGCGGAAGCGGATGAGAAAAGAGATGAAAAGCTCAATGAGCTTGGAATAAAGGTTTTAAGATTCAATAACGCAGAGGTCATGACTAACACAGACGGGGTCATGGCTTGCTTATATGAGGAACTGAAAAAGAGGACATAATATATGCTTGTAGCACCATCGATACTCAGCGCAGATTTTTCGAGACTGGCGGAGGAGATAACCGCCATAGACAAGGCAGGAGCCGACTGGATACATCTGGATGTGATGGACGGAATGTTTGTTCCGAACATAACCTTCGGTGCGCCTGTCATTAAAGCATTACGCAAGACCACGGAGAAGGTGTTCGACGCTCACCTGATGATAGAGAAGCCCGACAGATACCTTGAGGACTTCGCCGCAGCAGGCTGCGACTACATAACTGTTCATCAGGAAGCATGCGTTCACCTGCACAGAACAATCTCCCGCATAAAGGAGCTGGGCAAAAAGGCCGGAGTCTCTCTTAACCCCGCCACCAGCCTTGCCACCATAGAGGAGATACTGCCCGATCTCGACATGGTGCTTCTGATGAGCGTAAACCCCGGATTCGGCGGACAGAAGTTCATTGAGAACACCTACGGCAAAATTTTGATGCTGAAACGGATGAAAAAAGAGGCCAAGCTTGACTTCGTCATTCAGGTTGACGGCGGAGTGAACGGCCAGAACATTGAAAAACTTGCGAAAATGGGCTGTGAGTGTGTGGTGGCCGGAAGCTATGTGTTCGGAAATCCGGACTATAAAGCGGCCATCGAAAGTCTTAAAATTTAATAAGAATATTTTACACCACATCGCATTACAAATTCTATGTCCGTATGGTATCATTATTTAATTAATAAATACGGAGGAATCAGATGGGCACGACTATACTTGTTGTTGATGACGAAGCTGAAATCAGGCTCTTATACCGTTCCGAACTTGAGGACAGAGGTTTCACCGTAATAGAGGCATCCGGCTCTGCCGAGTGCTACGATGCGCTGAAAAAAAACAAGGTGGATCTGATTCTGCTGGATATAAAGCTCAAGGGCGAAAGCGGGATAGACATTCTCCAGCATCTCTCCTCCGGCGAAAAAAAGGTTAAGATAATTCTGGCAACTGCCTACAGCGCATATCAGGATGATTTCTCAACATGGCTTGCGGACGGTTACTGGGTCAAATCCCTCGAATTTGACAATCTGATTGAAGAGATCAACAAGGTACTGAATAAAAATTAATTGTTTTCGGAGTGATTCTTATGAAAGCTGTTGTTATGGCGGGCGGATTCGGAACCAGAATCCAGCCGCTCACTTCAAGTGTGCCCAAACCCATGATCCCTGTTTTCAACAAACCTATGATGGAATACATAATAGGCTCTCTGAAGGCGGCGGGCATAGTAGATATCGTCATTCTTCTCTATTTCAAACCGGAAGTTATTCAGAACTACTTCAAAGACGGTTCCGATTTCGGCGTGAAGATAAATTACGTTCTGCCGGACGACGATTACGGCACGGCGGGAGCTGTTAAAAAAGCTCAGAAATATCTGGATGAGCGGTTCATAATCGTAAGCGGCGACCTCATCTCGGATTTCAAAATACAGGAGATAATCGGTTTCCACGAGGTAAAAAACTCGCTGGCAACAATAACCCTTACCTCCGTACCCGACCCGCTGCAGTTCGGCGTGGTTATCACCGACAAGGAGAGCAAGATCCTGCGTTTCCTTGAAAAACCGGGCTGGGGCGAGGTTTTCAGCGACACCATCAACACAGGCATATACGTTTTCGAGCCTGAAATTCTCCAATATATCCCCGAGGATTCGAATTTCGATTTCTCAAAAGATCTCTTCCCCAAACTGATGGCAAGCGGCATAGACATTTACGGTTTCAACGCCAAAGGCTACTGGCGTGACGTGGGCAACCCCGATTCATACCGTGCGGCACTGCTGGACATAATGGAGGGACAGGTTCACCTTCCCCTCTCAGGCACTCTGCGTGAGGAGAAGACCGCCCATATCCATGTCGGCGAGAACGTTGTGATAGATGAAACAGCACGTTTTGAGGGGCTTGTGGTTCTGGACGACGGCTGCGTGGTCGGCAGAGAGGCTGTAATAATCGACTCTGTCATCGGCAAAAACTCCGTTATCGAGGAGAAGGCGAAGGTCACCGACTCTATACTCTGGAAGGACTGCCTTGTGGGCAAGAGCAGCGTCATTAAGAACGCTGTCCTCTGCGACAGGGTGAAGCTCAGCTCAAATGTCAAGGCGGAGCACGGCGTCATAATCGCCGAGGACACAGAGGTGGGCAGTCAGGTCATTTTTGAAAAGGATGTGATGGTCTGGCCGGAAAAGCAGATAGAAGCCGGCTCCATAGTCAGCAGTAACCTTATCTGGGGCGACAAGTGGAAAAAATCCATCTTCGAAGGCGGAAAGGTTTCAGCCAGAACCAACGTTGAGCTTTCTCCGGACATGGCGGCAAAACTGGGTGCGGCACTGGGAAGCCAGCTTCCGCAGGGCGCAAGGGTTCTGCTCTCCAGAGACTACGACCGAGCCTCACGAATGCTTAAGCGATGCTTCCTCGGCGGACTTCTGTCCACAGGAGTGAACGTTACGGAACTGCGCATGACCCCTCTGCCCATAATGAGGCATAAACTGGCGATGTTCGGCGAAGTGGCGGGTGTTTACTTCCGCCAGTGCCAGACAGACCCCACCAACACAGAAATACTTTTCTATGACGATTCCGCATTGCTGATAGACAGCAACACTGAGAAGAACGTTGAAAGGATATTCTTCCGTGAGAACTACCGCAGGGCAACGCAGGACGACATAGGCGAAATATACGACCAGATGATGGTCAACGAGTTTTATAAGGAAGGGGTGCTTAAGAACATCGACATAACACTCCTGAAAAGCCGCAGAAGCAAGATAGTGGCCGATCTGATGAACGGCACAACGGATATGATATTCCCCGAGCTTCTGAACAAGGCGGGTGTTGACGCTGTGGTGCTGAACGCATACAGAGACGAGAAAAAACTCTCCAGAACCATGCACCAGAGCGAGATAAGTTTTAAAGAGGTCTCAAAAATTGTAAAAGTGACCGAGTCCGAGCTGGGAATCGTGGTTTTCCCCCACGGCGAAAGGCTGGGAATAATCACCGACAAGGGCGACATGCTGTCCGAGGACAGAGCCCTGATGTTCATGCTGAAACTCATCGACCTCACCGCTAAGGGCAAAATACGGGTTTATCTGCCCGCATATGCCCCCACAGTGCTGGACGATTCGCTGATGAACGTTGAGATAACAAGGGGCAAGGGTTCCGGTCTAAAGGCTGAGTTCCTGCGGAATTTCTATTTCACGGGGGATCTCAACCGCAATTTCATCTTCATCCGCAACGGAATCCATGCGGATGCAATGTTCAGCTCACTTAAGATGCTGGAGATGATGGCCCGACAGAATGTAAAAATAAGCGACGTGCTGAAGACCATTCCCGAATATTTCTTCAGCCACACAGTCATAAACTGCCCCCTTGAGATGAAGGGATATCTGATGCGGAAAATGAGCGAAGAGGCCATGGAGAAAGAGGCATCGTTCCTTGACGGCATCAAGATAATGTTCAAGGGCAAGGGATGGGTGCATATGGTTCCCGACCAGTTCACCGCAAACGTACACCTGTACGTTGAGGCGGCGACAAAGGCCGACTACGACAGCATCCACGGACAGTACAAAGAGATGATAAACGGATGGCTTCAGGAGCAGGAGTAGCATGAAAAAACTCAGGCTGTGCTTCTTATGGCATATGCATCAGCCCTACTACAAGGACGACCTTGACGGGCAATACCACATGCCCTGGGTTTACCTGCACGCCCTGAAAGATTACTACGAGCTTCCTTTTTACCACAAAATATACGGACAGGTGAAGGGCACATACAACCTTGTGCCCTCTCTCCTTGTCCAGCTCGCCGACTACACCACAACAGACGTTGCCGACACCTTTATCAGGCTTATGAAAAAGGATGTGCGGGAGCTGACGCAGGACGAAAAGAACCTGCTTATCCCTCAGCTTTTCATGGCCAACTATAAAAATCAGGCCAAGCCGCTGAAACGATACCGTGAGCTTTACGACCGCAAAGGGGACACTCCGCTGTTTGAAACGGCAAAGCTTAATTTTTCAGAGCAGGAACTCACCGACCTTCAGATAATGTATCTGATAAGCTGGTGCGGAATTTTCACACGCAGAAATGTCCCTGTTATTCAAGAACTTATGGACAGGGAGCGGAATTTTCTGCACAAGGACAAGCTGAACCTTCTGGAGGCTCTGGCAGACTTTATAAAGTCCATTCTTCCGCTGTATAAAGATTTACAGAACAGCGGGCGAATCGAAGTTTCGGCCACACCCTTTTACCACCCCATCCTCCCTCTGCTGCTGGATCACAGAAGCGCAAAGGAGGCACTGCCCGACATGCCAATGCCCAGCATAAATGCGGACTTCTCCGCACATGCAAGGGTGCACGTTCAGTCGGCGGTGGACTATTTCAGAGATATTTTCGGCAATCCCCCCAAAGGCATGTGGCCTGCGGAGGGGAGCATTTCCAATAAAGCGGCGGAACTTTTCCGCAATTGCGGAATCCGCTGGATAGCAAGCGACGAGGACGTTCTGTCGGCTTCCATAGGCCGTGACCTGCGTGACAAACATCAGAGACAGAGGCTGTATAAAAAGCACGGTTTCCACACACCCGCCGGCGGCATAAACATCTTCTTCCGTGATAAGGAGCTTTCAGACCTCGTGGGGTTCACCTACAGCGGGTGGGATGCGGGGAAGGCTGTGGACGATTTTATGACCAAGCTGGCAGAGATCTATGACCTGTGCGATTTCTCTCCCATAGTGCCTGTGATTCTGGACGGCGAGAACGCATGGGAATACTATCCCGACAATGCATCAAAGTTCTTCGACCTGCTCTACATGCGGCTCTCCTCCTGCAACTGGGTTGAGACGCTCACAATGTCCGAGGCGACTGAGTGCGACACTCCGGAAGAGCCTCTGGACAGGATACGGGCTGGATCGTGGATATATGCCAACTTCACCACATGGATGGGACATCCTGAAAAGAACGAGGCATGGCGGATTCTGGCGGAAGCCCACAGCAGATATGCGGCAAAGGCCGATATTGCGGAAAACAGAGAACTGATAGAGAAGGAACTTTTTGCGGCGGAGGGTTCGGACTGGTTCTGGTGGTACGGTGACGACCATTTCAGCCTCCAGTCGGACGTTTTCGACAAGCTGTTCCGCAGGCATATAGCAAACGTTTACACACTGCTGGGCGAAAAAGTGCCGCAGGAAGTGAACAGACCCATCAAAAAGAGCCACAAATCAGGGCTTCTCAAAGCTCCGGCGGGGGAAATATCCCCTGTCATCGACGGACGTGTGACCAGTTTCTTCGAGTGGCTGGGGGCGGGCAGATTCGACCTCAAGTTCGACGCAGGGGCAATGACCGCTTCGTCGAACGTTATGCACATGCTCTATTTCGGATTCGACAAAGAGAATATATACATGAGGCTGGACGGCACTTTCAGGGAGATAGCCAATCTCGGCTACGAGCTTGATGTGGAGATAACGGCGGGGGAAACGAAGCATTTCACCTTCCCGCTCATCAACGAATACAACGACGACAGAGGGATGCACTCCTGTCTGGAGTCGGTGTTTGAAGCGGCTCTCCCCAGAAAATTTGCCAACGGCACAGAGAAGATATACGTCACGTTCCGGCTGAAAAGGGACGGCAGGATTCTGGAAACCGCACCCGTGTATAACACGGTGGAGATAGACCTGACCCACGACAGCGGACGGGACTGGATTGCGTAAGAATACATTATATGTCACTGCGAGGGCTTATGCCCGTGGCAGTCTCATCGAGTGAGATTGCCGCGTCGCGTCGCTCCTCGCAATGACCGCCGATTTTCTCAGGAGCTAATATGAAACTTCCCCTTCATCTCGGAATACACTGCCACCAGCCGGTGGACAACTTTTATCATGTGGTGGACATAGCCGTTGACCAGAGCTATCGTCCCTTCTTCGAACTGCTGCTGAAAAAGCCCGCCCTCAAGGTGAGCGTGCATTACAGCGGATGGCTGTTCGAATACATTAAGAAACATCATGCAGACCTGTTCGGCATGATGCAGGAGGCCAACAGAAACGGACAGACGGAGTTCTTCTCCGGCGGGTTCTATGAGCCTGTGCTGGCCGCCATCCCCTCCCGTGACCGCAAAGAGCAGATAAAAAAGCTCAACGGTTTCATCGAGGATAATTTTCAGGTGTCGCCCAAAGGTCTGTGGCTCACCGAGCGGGTGTGGGACAGCTCCATAATCCCCGACTGCGCCGACTGCGGCATAGAATACGTCATAGTGGACGACTATCATTTCATCGCCGCCGGATTCTACGAATCCATGCTCCACGGACACTTCAAAACCGAGCAGGACGGACGGGAGATGCTGATATTCCCCATCAGCGAAAAGCTGAGATATATGATACCTTTCAGGCCTGCGGCGGACGTTGTTCAGTATCTGGGCGATATAGCCGCCGAGGGCGGAAAATCACTTACGATATTTGATGACGGCGAAAAATTCGGTCTCTGGCCTAAAACCCACGAATGGGTCTATGAAAAGGGCTGGCTGAACAGCTTCGTTGATGCGGTCGACAAGAGCGGACACAGCGAATTTGCACTGTTCAGAGACACGGTTCAGGCGGTTCGCCCTGCACAGATAGCCTATCTGCCCACCGTCTCATACTTCGAGATGGGCGAATGGTCGCTCTTCTCCGAACGCACCGCAAAGATGGAAAAATTCGTCAAAGAGACTGAAAAACTCCACGAGGACGACACGGCGAAAGTGTTCGTAAAGGGTGGAATCTGGAAGAATTTTTTAGTAAAATACCCTGAATCAAACAGGATACATAAACGCACGATGAAACTGTCAAAGGATGCAGACAGGCTTAAGGATGCAAGACTCTATGAAGCTCTTTACAAAGCCCAGTGCAACGACGTCCTGTGGCACGGAATCTTCGGCGGTCTCTATCTGCCGAACCTTCGCAACAACGCCTACAGGTTCATAATCGAAGGCGAAAAACTGGTTGAAGAGCTTGAAAAGCCCTCCTACCCTTCCGTTTCCGTCGATGATTTCGATTTCGACGGCTACGAGGAGGCATACGTCCGCACTCCGGAGCTGAATTTCATGTTCGTATCCGTTGATGGCGGTCAGCTGGTGTCCATCGAGGACAAGGTAAACTGCTATAACTTCCAGAACACTCTGGCACGCCGCAAAGAGGCATATCACGAGAAGATGCTGAACCCAGCAGAGCCGGAAGAGACTGAGGAGACCGAAGAAACCGCCGAAGACGACGGAATAGCCACAATCCACAACGACAGCACTGAAGTGAACGAAGAGCTTACGAAACATCTTATATACGACTGGCACAACAAGAACAGCTTTATCGACCATTTTGTCCACCGTTTCGATGCGGAGGAGTTCCGCAATATGAGCTTCGGCGAGATGGGTGATTTTGCCAACCGCCCCGCCGAAATGGATGTCAAAACAGACGGAATAACTTTCACGAGGACAGGCGGGCTGTACAGATACGATCAGAAAACACCCTGTACGGTCACTAAGGAATACTCATTCGATGAAAAGGGACTGAAACTGAAACTGAAAGCCTCTGCAGAACTTGACGAGGAGTTGGACTACGTAATGGAGATGAACCTCCATTTCAACGACCTCGAAAACGTGCTCATCAACGGAAAAGATCCGCAGGAGAGCGAAGGGCAAGCTCTGACTAAAGTCGAATTAGGAGAAAAACATACACCGTCGAAGATTTCACTTGAAATAAGCAACGGTGCGAAACTATATTCATATCAGGTGATGACTGTTTCCCAGTCCGAAAGCGGCGCAGACCTCACCCGACAGGGCATCTGTCTGCTGTTCCCCTTCCGTTTCAGAAAAAATCTTGAGCTTGAATGCAGGCTCACACTGGGCAGGTGACAGATGTCGGAACTCAGATTTGACCCCGTTAAAAAAATATGGTCGGTGATTGCTTCCGAAAGAAGCCGCAGACCTGAAGATTTTCTGGTGCGCAGGCTCACCGCAAACGGCGAACATACGGAAGTGTGCCCCTTCTGCCCCGGCAGCGAGGACAAGGCCGGACAGGAGATTTTTTCGCTGAGAGATGCGCAGGGCGACTGGCTGACAAGGGTCGTTCCGAACAAATATCCCGCATTCCGCATTGAAGGGGAACTGCAAAGGTTCGCCCACGGAATGTATGACTGTGTGGCGGGCATAGGCGCACATGAAGTGGTGATCGAAACCCCGAAACACCACATGAACATAGGCAGCTACACCGACAAGGTTTTAAAGGATGTGTTCACCACCTTCAGAGAGCGTGTGCTCGACTTGAAAAAGGACACAAGATTCAGATATATAATGCCTTTTAAAAACTACGGGACTCTGGCGGGCGCAAACCTTGAACACCCCCACTCCCAGATAATTGCACTGCCTGTTACGCCGGATATTGTTAAAACAAAGCTCACATCGGCGCAGGAGCATTACAGAAATAAAGAACGCTGCATTTTTTGTGATATACTGAATCAGGAAAAGGACGAAGGAAGCAGAATAGTCTATGAGAATCAGGATTTCACAGCCTTCTGCCCCTTCGCATCGTCTCTGCCGTTCGAGGTTCTTATTTTCCCGAAACGGCACACCCACTGCTTCGAAAAATCGGACGATTCGGAGCTGAGCGGGCTTGCGGATATCGTCCGTGAGGTTTTCAGAAGACTTTACAAATGTCTGGAAAACCCGCCCCTTAATATGGTGGTACACACCTCGCCGCCGTCAGTCAGAAGACCTTCTCAGCCGAACTACTGGCAGAGCATCGAACAGGATTTTCACTGGCACATAGAGATTACGCCCAGACTCTCAGGCATTGCCGGATTTGAGTCGGGAACAGGATTCTTTATAAACCCCGTGTCGCCGGAGAGTGCGGCAGGGTTCTTAAAAGGAGTGAACTGACAGAATGATAGCCGTGCATATCACCAGCGAGGTCTACCCCTTTTCCCGAACGGGGATGCTGGGGGATTCCGTTTTCGGACTGGCAAAGTCTCAGGCTTCACTTGGACAGGAAACAGTCGTGTTCTCGCCCATGTACACCTCGGCAGGGTGCTACGAACCCTATGGCCTTGTCAAGGGACGGGATATAACCGTTTATGCGGCCGGGGTCTGCTATTTTTTCACAACCTTTTCAACACAGCTGGACGGCGTGCGCTACGTCTTTTTTAATAATGAGGAACTCTACAACCGCAGATACATCTACGGAACCTCCAGCTATGACTACTCCGACAACGACATCCGCTACGGCATGTTCTGCATGGCCTCCCTGCAATACATCAGAGAGGAGAGTATACATCCCGATATCATCCACTGCCACGAATGGCAGGCGGGACTTGTTCCTGTGTATAAACACCTTTTTTATGAAGATATTAAAGCTAAAATAGTCTTCACCATACACGACATCACCTTTCAGGGGGTCTTCGGCAAGTTCTCCATACAGTCGCTGGGGCTTCCATGGGAAATGTACAACATTGAAGAGCTTGAGTTTTATGAAAATATAAGCCTCCTGAAGGGCGGAGCGACCCATTCGGACTTCATAACCCTTCTGAGCCCGACCTACGCAAAAGAGGTTCAGACCGAGGAGAACTCTTTCGGTCTGGGCTCGTTCATGGCGAAGTTTGAAGACAGAATAGAGGGCATTCTGGGCGGCATAGACTATGATAGGTTCAATCCGGAGACCGATCAGTTCATCAAAATGAACTACAATGCGGACACCGTTCAGCATAAACTTGTCAACAAAGAGGATTTTTTGTCAGAGACCGGACTCGGCAACACTGAGCTTCCCCTCTTTCTGCTGGAAACGAAATTTACAGAGCGCAAGGGGCTTGAGCTTCTGGCCGACTGTGCGGACAAACTTGCCGAAATTCCTGCAAATTTCGCAATTCTGGGCTACGGCGAACCAAAGTTCTGTTCAAAATTTAAGGAAATAGCAAATAACCATAACAATGTCTTTACATCCATCGGTATAAGTGAATCTATGCTCCACAAAGCCTATGCGGCAGCGGACTTTGTCCTGCGCCCCTCACTTTCCGACCCCTGCGGCAAAAGCCAGATGCTTGGAATGCGCTACGGCGCTCTGCCTGTTGTCAGACGCACCGGAGGCCTCATCGACACTGTTGTCGATATCGAAGACGGAGGCTACGGATTTTTCATGGACGGATACAGCCGTCACGACCTGATAAAACAGATCAACAGAGCAGTGGATTTTTTCCAAAATAAGGCTATATTGTTTGAATATGCCGCCAAAGTTATGAGGCTGGACTTCTCATGGATGAGAACGGCGGAGAAATTTATCCTATTGTATCAACGGATTCTTGGAGGCAGCTGATGAAATTTGAGGATATGAACAAGGCAGAATTATACGAGATTGCCAAAAAATTTAATATTAAGAACAGAAGCGCAATGACAAAGGAAGAACTGGCCAATGCTCTGTCAAAATACGACAAGACCGTTTCGAGCAAAGGAGCCGCTCAGGAGAGCGTTTCCAGCCATGTCACCGCTGAAGCGAAGAACGAACCTCAGCCGCTGAAAAAAGAGTATCCCATTCCGGATATCTACAACATAAATACCGTTGTGCTCCTCCCCGTTAACCCCAAAAAGGAATACGTATATTGGGAGGTCTCCGACAAGACCATGAACGAATTCTGCCGCAGCTACAACACCGCAGATCCCATCTTTATCCTCAAGGTGTTCACAGGCGAAGAGGACAATATCGCCGAGCTGGCCAGCGTCCGTGTGGGCAAATACGGCAACTGGTATTTCGACCTCTACTGCCCCGACCAGAGACTCTGGGCTGAAATAGGAATGCTTGACTCAATGGGAAACTACCACACCATAAGCACCTCCAAGCGCATTAAAATGCCCACCGACCGCATCAGCGACCTCATCGACGAGGAGACATGGATGACAGTCGGCGAAAACATAGAAAAAATATATCATCTTTCAGGTGTGACCGACCTTCAGAAAGAGGAACTGCTCTCCAGTGCCAGAATGCACTCAGAGCTGTTTAAAAAACTACATCAGACCGAGGGCGGAATGTCCTCATCCTCACTTACACGCAAAGGCGGTGAATAATGCCGAAAGGTTACTGGATGCTGGTGCTTCACTCGCACCTGCCGTTCGTAAAGCATCCCGAATACTCGTATTTCCTTGAAGAACAATGGTTTTATGAAGCAATATCAGAAACCTACCTGCCCATTTTGAGATATATGAAACAGATGGAGGACGAAGGAGTCCACTTCCGTTTCGCAGTTTCCGTCACCCCTCCCCTTGCGGAGATGATGTGCGACGAGCTGCTGATGAAACGCTATGAGGAACATCTGGAAAAGCTTATTGAGCTTTCGGAAAAAGAGATTGAACGCACCAAGGGAACCTGTTTCGAAGGGCTTGCCCACATGTACAGAAAGAGGTTCGGCGACCTCAAAGAGTTTTACTACGGCTGGCTGGACAGAAGCCTCATAAAAGGATACAAACATTTCCTTGAAAAAGGGAATATAGATGTCATCACCTGCGGGTTCACCCACGGGTTCCTGCCGCTTTTAAACGACAACCTGAAAGCTGTACGTGCGCAGATAGAAATGGCGGTCAAAAGCCACACCGAAAAATTCGGCAGAGCACCGAAAGGAATCTGGCTGCCGGAGTGCGCCTATTTTGAAGGGCTGGATGAGGTTCTGGCGGAATACGGCATACGCTATTTCTTCGTGGATACCCACGGCGTTCTCTATTCCAAACCACGCCCCAGATTCGGCGTTTACGCACCGGTCTACACAGAGTCGGGAGTTGCGGCGTTCGGGCGTGACTACTACTCGTCAAAGCAGGTCTGGAGCTCCAAAGAGGGCTATCCGGGCGACGCTCACTACAGAGATTTCTATCGTGACATAGGCTATGACCTTGACCACGACTATATAAAACCCTACATCAGCCCTGACGGCGAAAGGGTTTTCACCGGACTGAAATATCACCGGATCACAGGCGATTCGGACTTTAAAGAGTTTTATCAGCCGGAAATAGCGTCTCTGAAGACAGTTGACCATGCAAAACACTTCGTTGCGGGACGTGAGAAGCAGATAGAGGAGATCGCAGAACTCATCGACAGAAAACCCATGGTGGTCTCTCCGTATGATGCCGAGCTTTTCGGCCACTGGTGGTTCGAAGGGCCTGAGTTTCTCTATAACGTATTCAAGGAAATGGACAGATCGGACACCGTAAAGGCTATCACTCCCCTTGAGTATCTGAACGAATACTCCACAAATCAGGTGGTTAAGGTCAACCCATCGTCATGGGGCGACAAAGGCTACTATGACGTATGGCTGAACCGTGGCAACGACTGGATATACAGACACCTTCACTTTATGTCCGACAGCATGGTGAACCTTGCAAAATATCATCACGCAACTGCTGACGACACTATCCGCAGATGCCTGAACCAAATGGCCAGAGAGCTTTTCCTCGCACAGTCCAGCGACTGGGCGTTCCTCATAACAACCGGAACGGCCATAGAGTACGCTGTGCAGAGAACAAAAGAGCACATCTATAACTTCCTGCGCCTTAAGGATATGGTTGAAAGCAGGGATTTTGACTACGGCTTCCTTGAGACCGTTGAACAAAAGAATAGTATTTTTAAAAATATGGATTTCAGAATTTACTGCTAAGGAGAGGAAAATGATCAGCAAAAAGATGCTCAAAGCACTGAACAAACAGCTCAATTTCGAGCTTTACTCCGCATATGTGTATCTGGCCATGGCGGCCAACGCAAACACTATGGGACTTAAAGGCTTTTCAAACTGGTTCCACGTTCAGTTTCAGGAGGAGCTGTTCCATGCGGACAGATTCTACAACTATATCCTCGATCAGGACGGAGAGGTTGAACTGGAGCAGATAGACAAGCCCAAAAAGGAATACAAAGACGCTCAGGAGCTTTTCGATGTCAGTCTTGAACACGAAAGGGAAGTCACCAGAAGAATTTACGACATCGCCTCTCTGGCTCTTGAAGAGAAGGATCACGGCACACACAGCTGGATACAGTGGTTCATCACAGAACAGCAGGAAGAGGAAGCGAACGTTAAGGATATCAAAGATAAGCTGAAACTGGCGGGCAGCACCGGACAGGGTCTGTTTATGATCAACACCGAGCTTGCGGCAAGAGTGTTCACTCCCCCCGCAGTTCCCTGAGAAAATTTAGCAATACAAAGCCCTGCTCCGGCAGGGCTTTTTTATGACCAGTTTTCAAGTCGGAGACCGTCTATTCTTTCAAATTCATTCGTATTGTTTGTAACAAGGGTAAGCCCCAGTGACATGGCATGGGCGGCAATCAGCATATCCATTGCACCGATAATCCTGCCCTCTTTTTCCAGTTTTGCCCTGATCTCACCATACTTAACAGCCGCAAGGCTGTCGAAGGACAGTATATTGAGAGGAGAAACAAACAGAGCGAGTGCGTCCCTGTTCTTTTCAGAATGCTGACTTTTACAGACACCATATTCAAGTTCTGCAAGGGTGACAGATGAAATGGCTATCTCTGAAACGGAAAACGTTCTGAATTTTTCAATGATTTCAGGTGGTCTGCGCTTTATGATGTAAATGCAGATGTTGGTGTCAAGCATATACATCAGAAGCCTTCCCTTTCCTGCACAGCCGGCTGATTTCTGTTATCCATGAAAGAATCGTCAAACATGGACAAACCTTTCTCAAAGTTGTCCCAGACTCCGGATTCCGGAATGAGAATAAGCATATTGCCGACCTTTTTGATGATGACCTCATCAACATCAAGCTGATACTCTTTCGGAAGTCTCACCGCCTGACTGTTGCCGCTTTTAAACACTTTTGCACTGCTCATGGCACACCTCATGTATATACTATAAAGTATATACATTTTATTTCAACAGTAAAAGTGTGAGACCCTTCGGCTGTGCCTCAGGGTGACTGGATTTTGCTCTTGGCCGGATTTTTATTCTTTGTTTTTTAGAACCGAGCAGTTCAAGGCGGAAGATAAAAAATATGCGGAGTGTACACGAATGTACATGAGCAATATTTTTTAGCTGACAACGACGAAATGCGAAGCGTTATAAAAAGCAAAAAAAAGCCGCTCAAAAGAGCGGCTTAACTTATTTACCCATATTCTCCAGAAACTCGACGTTCGTCTTCGTTCCTTTCATTTTATCCAGCAGGAACTCCATGGCATCTATACTGTTCATATTTGCCAGGAATCGGCGGAGGATCCAAACTTTGTTCAGTTCCTCTTTGGTCAGCAGAAGTTCCTCACGGCGAGTGCCGGACTTGTTGATATCAAGAGCGGGGAATATACGGCGCTCAACCAGTCTTCTGTCGAGGTGGAGTTCCATGTTGCCGGTACCTTTGAATTCCTCAAAGATAACCTCGTCCATTCTGGAACCTGTGTCCACAAGGGCTGTGGCGATGATCGAGAGTGAGCCGCCCTCTTCTATGTTTCTGGCCGCACCGAAAAATCTTTTGGGCTTATGCAGTGCGTTTGAGTCCACACCACCGGAAAGAACCTTGCCTGAGGGCGGTTCGATGGAGTTGTAGGCTCTGGCCAGACGGGTGATGGAGTCCAGAAGGATAACTACGTCCTTTTTGTGCTCCACGAGTCTTTTTGCTTTGTTAAGAACCATTTCGGATACCTGAACGTGTCTGTATGCAGGCTCGTCGAAAGTTGAGCTGATAACCTCTGCGTTAACCGATCTCTGCATGTCGGTAACCTCTTCGGGACGCTCGTCTATAAGAAGGATTATGAGGTAAACCTCGGGATGGTTTTCGGAAATTGCGTTTGCGATGCTTTTAAGCAGCATGGTCTTACCGGTTTTGGGAGGAGCCACAAGAAGTCCCCTCTGGCCTTTACCGATGGGTGAAATGAGGTTCATTATTCTGGTTTCGTATGCTGCGGGTTTGTATTCGAGTTGGAGTCTTTCTTCGGGGAAAAGGGGCGTAAGGTTTTCGAAAAGGGTGCGCATTCTGTTTGCGGTCTCAAAGTTTACCTCTTCGACCTTAAGCAGTGCGAAATATTTTTCATTGTCTTTAGGGGGTCTTATCTCTCCGGCAACCGTGTCGCCGTTTCTGAGGCCGAATTTACGTATCTGAGCGGGGGAAACATATATATCATCGGGTCCGGGCAGGTAGTTGTAGTTGGGTGAGCGGAGGAAGCCGAAACCGTCCGGCAGAATCTCCAAAACCCCCTGACCGTATATCTGTCCGTTTCTGGCACTGGTGGTTTTAAGGATTTCAAAGATGAGTTCCTGTTTGAGCAGGCCGTCGGAGTTTTCTATTCCGACAGAATCCGCAATAGTGACAAGCTCTTCAATAGCTTTCTTCTTAAGATCGGTAAGATTCACGAGTTTCTCCATTAAGATAATAGTATAAAAGGTTGTATCGAATAACGTTCATGTAAATTAACAACGGGTTGTTTAAAATTGAATCCAGTTTTTATTTTATGATTAATTTTCGGGAACGATCTCCGCTTATGGTGTGCGGCATAAGGACTGTATATGCTTTGATATATTTAATCCCAGAAAAGGCGGATGTCAAGCTATCATTTTGTTCAGTCTGTAAAAAACAGAAGTGTAAATCCACCCCGACCCTCCTTTACTAAAGGAGGGAGCAGTATCCTTTAATTTGCTGTTTAGATGCAAGCAGTACAAGGAAGATGAGCCGAGAGGGCTGCGAGCATACAAAGCAAGTATGTGAGCAGTTCCGAGGCGAGACTGACGAAGTAATGCACCGCATATAAAAAGCAAAGAGGGGGCTGATGCCCCCTTTATCAGAATTGATATATCACAAGTCCTGTCTGCAGTTTCGGGTAGAAGTAGGTAGACTTCTGAGGCATGACCATTCCGCTCTCGGAAATCTCCCTTACTATTTCAATGTCCACACCTTTCAGAATGAAGCCCACGGCCTTTTTATCGGCGGCGAGTTTTTCAATCTGCTCAAGGGTCTGAACGAAGTAGACACCCTCTTTTTTGAGGAGTCTTTCATCGCTGACGTTCAGGAATTTCTTCATGATGCCTTCCTGAAGCAGGTATGTATCGACCTTGCGGTAGACCTGTGCGAGGTTCTCGATTACCTCGTCGTTGGCCTTGATACCGTAATAGGTGTTGTCGTAGTAGATTGCCATTGTGCGTTCGCCTGAGGCATCGTTAACGTATGCGTCGGCTGCGGCGGCATCTGCCAGCTTTTCAATGGTGAAATCGAAGCGCAGTTTCTCTTTGAAAGCCTCGAAGCTGAATGATGAATCCACTTCAAGCACCCTGTGGGTGGGGAAGATCTTCAGACCTTCGTCGTAGAAGTTCACGAACATCATCATGACGTAGTCGTAGGGCTTCTCCTCTTTCTCCATGTCCGCGTTCTGCTCACGGGCATAGTCTCTGTAGTTCAGAGCAGTTTCATATCTGTGGTGTCCGTCGGCGATGTATATTGCCTTGTCCTTCATGAACTCTTCGATCATGCGGACTGTGTTTTCGTTCTGAACAGACCAGATGGTGTTCTTAACGCCGTCATCGTCCATTGCAGACGCTGTGGGCATGTTCTTTTTTGCCTCGTTGAAAACGAGGTTCATGCGGTTATCCTTGTCCATGTAGAGACCGAATATCTGGCTGAAATTGGTTTTGCAGGCCTTCATCAGCTCAAATCTATCCTTTTTGGGACCGGAAAGGGTCTTTTCATGGGGATAAACAGAGCCTTTGCCCAGCTCTTCTATTTTCAGAAGGCCGACGAAGCCTGTGCGGACGTATTCTTTTCCGCCGTAGGTGTAGACCTGCTCATAAACATAGAATCCGGGTTTCTGGTCTTTAACGAGTATCTTGTTGTCGAGGTACTCTTTGTAAAGTGCGGCAGCATTGGCATATTTGTCGTCTGCGCCGTCGGGCAGATCCAGTGTCACAACGTTGTAGGGGCTTTTATCTTTCAGCTCCTGTTTCATTTCGGGAGAAATGACGTCATAGGGAGGGGCAACAACACTCTTCAGAAGCACTTCCTCAAGATTGTAGCGTACGCCCGCAAAAGGTCTTACAATAGACACTGTATCCTCCTAATTTACTGTAAGTTTGGCAAATTTTCTCTTGCCAACCTTTAAGACATATTCACCCTTATCAAGGGCGATGTCAATATTTTCAACCCTGTTACCGTCCAGATATACCCCGCCCGCCTTGGCTGTGCGTCTTGCTTCGCTGTTGCTGGGGGCAAACTGGAGTTTTCCGATGATATCAACAAGTTTATCCTCGGAAGATGCGGTAAATTCTACCATATCTTCGGGGTTTTCATGCTTTGAGAAGATCTTCTCAAAGTTTGTTCTCGCTTCGGCCGCCTCTTCTGCGGAATGGAAACGGGTGATTATCTCAACCGCAAGTTCCTTTTTTGCTTCCATGGGGTGCTTTGAGCCGTCTGCAACGGTTTTTTTCAGCAGTTCGATCTCCGCCATGGATTTGTCGGAAAGCAGCAGATAATATCTGAACATCAGCTCATCGGAAACGGACATCATCTTGCCGAACATGTCGGCGGGGGATTCCGCAATACCTATGTAGTTGTTCAGAGATTTGGACATTTTGTTCACGCCGTCCAGACCTTCCAGAATGGGCATCGTGATGGCTATCTGCGGGGACTGTCCGTAGGTTCTCTGGAGGTCACGTCCCACAAGAAGGTTGAATTTCTGGTCTGTTCCGCCCATCTCAACGTCGCTGCGAAGCTCAACCGAGTCGTAGCCCTGAACCAGCGGATAGAGGAATTCGTGTATGCTTATGGGTTTGTTGTTTGAGTATCTTTTGGAGAAATCATCACGCTCAAGCATTCTGGCAACGGTATACTGGGAGGCCAGCTTTATCATATCCTGAGAGCTCATCGCTCCCATCCATGTGCTGTTGAACGCAACTTCGGTCTTTTCGGGATCGAGAATCTTAAATACTTGTTCTTTATAGGTTTCGGCGTTGGCGAGAACCTGCTCTCTGGTGAGGGCTTTTCTGGTTTCGCTTTTTCCTGTGGGGTCGCCTATCATACCTGTGAAGTCACCGATAAGGAAAATAACCTGATGACCAAGGTTCTGAAAGTGTTTCATTTTCTGGATGACAACGGTATGTCCGAGGTGCAGGTCCGGTGCGGTGGGGTCGAATCCCACTTTGACCCTGAGAGGTTTGTTCTCTTCATACGATTTCTGAAGTTTTTTCAGCAGATCCTCTTCGCTGATTATCTCCTCAGTTCCACGTTTGATCAGTTCCAGTTGTTCTTCCGGTCTTAGCACTTTGCCTCCGGCCGTTTCGGCCTTTATTGAAATAGTCTTTTGTTATAGCTGATATTAATTGAATGTTCAAGAGCGGGTTGGTTATTTTTCACTCACATGCCATACAGGAACTTGTCAACCAACGGCGCATAAAACAGATAAAGTATTGCCGCCGCTGCGATAAACGGCCCGAAAGGCATTATGATGTTTTTTCGGCCGGAAACAGCCTGAAGGGTTATTCCGAACACTGCCCCCATAAATGCCGAAGCGAAGATAACGAAAAAAACGGATTTTATACCCAGCATGGCACCGACAACAGCCATAAGCTTTATGTCGCCGCCGCCCATGCCCTCTTTTTTGCGTATGAGCTTGAAAAGATAGGACGGGATGAACAGGCCGAGAAAACCTGCCAACGCACCGTAAAGTGGAAATTTGAAGCCGTAGAGCAGATATGTCAGCAGAAAGCCTATGACAAAACCTGCGATGTTCAGGCTGTCGGGAATTATGCCGCATTCAAAGTTCTCGTCCGCTGCAGTGAAAACGTCCGCAAATGCCGCCGCCAGCATAAAGAACACAACTGCGCATCCGTGCCACATGGTCAGCGTGTTGCCGAATTTTATATAGCAGGCAAGAAACAGCAATGCCGTCAGCAGTTCCGTAAGCGGGTACATTATTGAAACGGGGGTTTTGCAGTTTCTGCATCTGCCGCCGAGGATGAACCATGAAAATACCGGGATGTTATCGTAAAACCTTATCTTCTGTCCGCATTTGGGGCAGGAGGAAGGGGGGAATGCAATGTTGAGCCCTCTGGGGAGGCGATAGGTAAGCACGTTCATGAAACTGCCTAAACATGCGCCTATGAAAAAGATATAGATACCTTTAAGTATGTCCACGGCTGTGCTTAGTTACCGTCTTTCAGGGCAACTTCTATGACAAAGACCTCATCGCCGACCTTGAAGGTCATTCCGAGGCAGTGAACGTTCTTCTGTTTGCCCACCATATGGTCTTTTCCCATCACAACGTTGGGGATGGATATTTTGAACCGCACACCTGTGCGTGAAAAGATCTGTTTTGCGCCGCCTGCTATCATGTTGAGTATCTCGCCAACGGCATCCATAACGTCTTCGTCCATCTTCTCTTTCTTTTCGCCGATGAACTTTTCGACAACTTTCAGAGCCAGAGATTCCGTCATGCTGATTATGATAAAGCCTGTGGAATCACCCGCCAGACCTATTATTCCGGAGATGTCATAAGGGAGTTTTTCATTGGTTTTGACATAAAGCTGCCCACGCACAGGGTCGATACTGAGCATGGTTCTGAAGACTTCGCATGTTGATGTTATGAAGGGGTTAATGTGTTCCGCTTTCATTACCTATATCGCTACAATCACAATGTTGTTTTCATCAGCAAATCTGATGCATTTGTCTATGTCCACTACGAAAGTTCTTCCTGCCTCCACAGCAAGAACAACTCCATTATTATCTGATAAAATTTTTAATGTGTCAACCCCTACTGTAGGGATATCGAATCTCAGATCCTGTGACGGTTTCGCACATTTAACAACAACCGCACCCTCTTTTGCCAGCCTGCAACCCCTTTCAATGGCGAGGTCTGTGCCCTCTATGGCCTCAAGAGCCATAACGGCTTTGTTCTTTATGACCACTGTCTGGCCTATGTCCAGCCTGCCAAGTTCTTTTGCGGTGTCATAGCCGAAAGCGATGTCCTCTTCCTGCTCTTTCGTGGGGCGTTTCTTAGTATAGATACCTTTTTCCAGATAGAGACTGTCCAGAGCGTAGGTCTGATCCATGATCTGCATGCCGTTTTCGGTTATCAGCTTGCAGACAGCGTCCATGACAGTGTCGTCTTTGCGGTTTCTCAGTCCCGCCAGAATCTTTACAGCCAGCAGATCGAACTTGAGGTTTGAGTAGATGAGCGTCTTGTTCACCTTTCCGGCGAACAGGACGCTCTCAGTGTTATATTTTTTCAGTAATTTCAGAAGTTTGCCAATCTGGGTCACACTTATCTTTTCAAGGTCTATTCCCTGAACATCTGAGAACCCGATGCTGACCGCTTCATCCAGAGCAACAACGAGAACGCTGTGTCCCTTTTTAAGCAGATTTTCTGCGGCAAGCTTGGGCAGGACACCATATCCTGCTACGACGGCAACTTTCAAAATCAGCCCCTTACAAAACTTCTCTTGCTGTCTTTGATGAAGTCGATGAACTCCAGCACCTCAGGATAGGGATGCAGGAACGACAGTTCTTCGGGCAGATCGACAAGTTTAACAGTCAGATCCATATAAATGGAAAGAGCACGCTTCAGCTCCATTCTGACCTCAGGTCCGATCCCTCTTCTCTTAAGACCGACACTGTTAAGCCCTTCAAGCTCAGCAGGTGTTCCCGCAAGCATACAGAAAGGGGGTGCGTCCTTAAGCAGGGTTGCTTTTCCGCCTATCATACAGCCGGAGCCGATACGCACGAACTGGTGCGCTGCGGCGAATCCGCCCATGTTTACAAACGAACCCACACGGCAGTGACCGCCGAGTGCTGAAAAGCTGGTCATGGTCACGTTGTTTGCGAGCTTGCAGTCGTGGGCAACGTGTGCGTATGACATGATGAAGCAGTTATCGCCTACAACAGTCTCCCACACGTCCTCTTTTGTTGAGGCTCTGTGCACTGTGCTGAACTCACGGAAAAGACAGTTCTTCCCGATTATCAGTTTTGTGTCTTCGCCTTTAAAGCTGTAGTCCTGAGGGTCGCCGCCGATATGGGCGTTCATGCAGACCCTTGTTCCGTCGCCGACAACAGTGTCACGTTCAACAACAGCGTTGTAGCCGACTATAACGTTCTCACCGATAACGCAGTTTTTACCGATGAAAGCGCCCTTTTCAATTACGGCACTGTCAGCGATCTGCGCACTGGGGTGTACTATCGCATCCTTATGAATCATAACCGACTCCTGAGTATCTTCATCATATTTCCCCTTCAGTTAAAAGGGGGTTAAGGGAGATTTGTATTCTGACATTCCCATCGGATGAGACTGCCGCAGGCCTACGGCCTTCGCTGTGACCGGATCTCTCTAGCCGGCTCTCATTATTGCTGTCAGTTCGCCTTCACATGCAAGCTGGCCGTCAACAAAAGCTTCGCCCTTGACCTTTACGAGGTCTTTTTTCTTTTTAAGAACTTTTATTTTCATAACAAGCTGATCGCCGGGAACAACCTGTTTGCGGAATTTTACGCCGTCAACACCCATGAAGAAGAAGAGAGCGTTCTCCGGAACCTCCTCAGCGGTTGAAATGGTATGTATTCCCGCAACCTGCGCCATAGCCTCGACGATGAGCACGCCGGGCATAACGGGGTATGAAGGGAAATGTCCCTGAAAGAAGGGTTCGTTCATTGTTACGTTCTTGATAGCGGTTATACTTTCGCTGTCCATCTCCAGAACCCTGTCAACAAGCAGAAAAGGGTATCTGTGGGGGAGTTTTTTCATTATTTCTCTAATGTCCATCATTGTTCAGTTTCCTCTCAATCTCTTCAATCCTCTTAATTGTGTCGGGAAGTCCGCGCAGAAGCAGAACCTCACGCAGCCAGCCTTTTCTGGATGTGTGGGGGAATCCTGCGTATATTCCGGGCTTGTCGATGTCGGAGATCACCCCGCACTGTCCGGCAAGCATTGTCTTTGAGCATATATTCAGGTGGTCTGCTGCGCCTGAGCGTGCGCCCATGATAACATAGTCGCCCAGCGTCGTGCTGCCTGCCAGAGCCGCCTGCCCTGCCATGACACAGCCTTTGCCGAGCACACAGTTGTGCCCCACCATACATTGATTGTCTATCTTCGTGCCTTCGCCTATGACAGTGTCGGAGAACTTACCTCTGTCAACACAGCTGTTTGCACCTATCTCAACGTCGTCACCCAGCAGAACTCCGCCCACGTGGGGAATTTTTACGTTCTTTCCGCCACGCTGGTAGAATCCGAATCCGTCGGCACCGATAACGGCACCGGAGAGCAGGAGCACCCTGCTGCCCAGTTTTGAGCCTGAATAGATGCTTACGTTGGGGTGGATGTCGCAGTCGTCGCCCATGACAACGCCGTCGGCGATGGTCACGTTCGCACGGATAACGCAGTTATTGCCGATGCGCACGTTCTCGCCTATGTATGCAAAGGCATCGATGAAAACGTTTTCGCCTATCACGGCGGATTCGGCAACATGTGCTTTGGGGTGAATGCCTGATTTGCGCTGAACGGGATAGATTGCGTTCAGAGCGGCAACAAGAGCCATTTCGGGGTCGTCTGCGGAGATGAAAGTCTTTCCGCTGACGGTTTCCGTTCCGGTCTTGACCAGAAATGCGGCGGCGGGGGATTCGAAAATGCCCTCCGGAAGATCCTTCACAAGAAGAGGAACCAGAGCTCCCGCTTTTATGTCCTCAAAAGAACAGACACAGAGAATCTCTGTGTCTGCCCCGTGAAGTATTCCGCCTGTCTTTTCAGCAAGAACAGACGCTTTCATTATTTTTTCTGCTGTTTGAATACTGTGTTGTATCTCTGGATAACAACGTCTGTTATGTCAACCTTGGGGCTGAGGTAAAGAACACCGGAAGTGTTCTGCTCAAGGATTATCTCGGTGTCAAGCTCCTGACCCAGAGAGGAGATTATCTTCAGAACGTCGTCCTGAATGGTTTTAAGATATCTCATTTCCAGTCTTTTAAGCTCTTTCGCATAGTCGTCCTTGTTCTGGTTGAAGTCTCTTATCTGGCGCTGAATTTCAGCTCTCTTTTTCTCTTTGTAGTCTTCGTTTGCCACGTTTTCCTTAGCGGCATATTCCTGCTGGTTCTTTTTGATTGCTTCGTTCAGAGCGGACAGTTTTTTATCGTATTCATCGGCCTTGGCCTGAAGTTTACCCGTTACATCTTTTCCGCCGTCAGATTCTTTCAGAACTTTCTGGAAATCCAGAACACCGATTTTTGCATATGCCGATGCGGAGAAGACCGCCATTATCAGCAAAAGAAAGAAAAGTTTTGTTCTCATAATATAAAAATCCTCCTATTGGATATTATCAACTTATATCATACCGCCGATGGAAAACTCCCATCTGCCTTTGTTCGAAAGTCCCTCAGAGGAATCGGGGTTAATAGGCTGTCCGTACTCAAATCTGAGCGGGCCGATGGGGCTGTACCAGCGGAAGCCTGCACCGTATGACCTTACAAGGTCACGCTTGAAGAACGCTTCGTCTGAGTCATACGCCTGTCCCTGATCGAAGAACACAACGCCCATTATCTGCGCACTGGGAATTACGGGGAAGATAAGCTCGAAGTTGTTCTGGATGAACTTAGTACCGCCGAACTTGTTTCCGTCGTCGTCCGCGGGGGAGATGTCGCCGTATTCATAGCCTCTGATGCTGTACATACCGCCCAGTCTGTAGCGTTCTGCAATGGGTGCGTCCTTGCCGTCGAACATCTGGATGTATCCGCCTTCAAGATGCGCCATCAGAACGACTTTCCAGAAAAGGGTCACATACTGGGATGTTTCCATACCCAGCTTTCCGAAGGTATAGTCACCGCCCATGGGGCCGCCTGCCAGTTTCAGGAACAGAGTGCTCTGGTTACCTTTTGTGGGCAGATAGGGGTGGTTGGTTGTGGACCATTTCAGTGAGGGGGTAAGGCTTATTATCTTGGACTCGCCCTCCTGCGCCTTGATTATGTCGGCTGCATAGTCCTCTATGTTGGCAATTTCGTTCTCTTCATATCTGAATCTAACGCTGCCGTAGAGCTTGCGCTTGATGAGCTGGTGCCCCAGTCCAATAGCGAAACCTTTTGACTTCTTGTCGTAGTCGTCGTATTCCCTGTTGGTTTTGAACAGGTCGAGGCTGAAGCTGTAGGGTCTGTCGAACAGCCAGGGGTTTACAAAGCTGATGGTGTAGTCAGCTCTGGAGCTTGAGAACTCGCCCTTGGTGGTCAGTTCATAGCCCTTGCCGAAAAGGTTCTTCTGTGTAACGGACACCGTACCTATCAGTTTATCCACACTGGAATAGCCCGCCGCAAGGCTGAACATTCCTGTCATTTTGTCGTTAACGTCAACGTCGAGGTCGATCTGATCCTCGGCCACTCTGGTTTCCGCAACCCTTACCTGATCGAAGAAATCGAGGAACTCAAGGTGGCGTTTGGAATCTGAAATGAGTGCACTGTTGTAAAGCTGTCCTTCGACAATATCAAACTCACGTCTGATAACGTTGTCTCTGGATTTCGTGTTTCCTCTGATGTTGATCCTGTTGATGTATACCAGATGGTTCTCTTCGACGCCGAACTTAATGTCGATTGTTGCGGCATCGTCCTTCATTGATGTGTCGGGGTCAACGTTGGCATAGGCAAAGCCTTTCTGGGTGAAAACCGACGTCACTGATTTGATGTCGTTCTGGAACATTTCAACGTTGAACCAGTCGCCTGTCTTAAGGGAGACTGACTTCTTCAGCTCATCCAGCGTGGCATGCTCATACCCGGAAAACTCAATATTTGCAACCTTATATCTTATGCCTTCGTTTATCTTTAATGTGATGTATATTTTTTTCTTATCGTCAGAGATAACTATGTCAGGTTCGCCCACCTGAACCTTGGCAAAGCCCTCTTTGAGGTATATTGCCTTTATCTTTTCAAGGTCGGTGCGCAGTTCGGTCTTTTTCAGCTTGCCGGAACCGGAAAGCCATGACCAGAAGCCTTTTTTGCTTGTTTCGATGGATTTAAGTATCTGCTTTTTGGAGAAATATTTATTTCCGACGATCTTGATGTCATATATCTTGGCCTGAACGCCTTCGTCAATGCTGTAGACAATGTCAACCGAGTTGTCGTTTCTGTCCTCAACCTCAACATTTATCTTTGCGGTATAGAACTTCTCGTCGGCATATTTTTCCTGAATCAGGGCAAGGTTGGTCTCAACCTTTTTGCTGTCCAGAAGCTGTCCCGCCATGGGGTTTACAGTCTCTTCGAGAATTCTGGTCTTTATTTCGGAGTTACCGTTGAAATAGACACTGTTCACATAGGGCTTTTCGGATATCTGATAAACAAGCACCAGCCTGTCCTCGTCAACCTTCATGTCCACTGCGGCATCAGTCACCAGACCGGATGCGAACAGAGACTTTATGCTTCTGTCCACTGCGCCCAGATCGAACTCGGTGCCCTCTTTAACTGTGTATTTTTGAATAGTAGCGGTGGGTACCCTGCGGTTTCCTTTTATCTCCACAGAGTCAATGGTGGCTGCAAGTGCGTTAAATGAAAAAAGAGTTATTAACGCAATAAAAAAAAAATTTGTTTTCATGCCGACTCCACAACTTCCAGTATTTCCCTGATTCTCTGATACTTCACTTTCGCCATGCTCTTGTTGCCTATGAGGCGTGCGGTGGATTCCAGCATTGTTTCAACCTCCACCAGACCGTTCTTTTTAAGGGTCTGGCCTGTGGACACAAGGTCGACAATGAAATCCGAAAGCCCGACTATGGGCGAGAGCTCTATTGAACCGTAAAGTTTTATTGTCTCAACAAAGACACCCTTTCCCGCAAAAAAGTTCTTTGTGAGGGAGGGATATTTTGTTGCCACCACCATATCGTGGCGATATGAGTGGTCGCTGTCTTTCAGTCCGGCAACACAGAGACGGCAATAGCCGAATCCCAGATCGAGGTATTCATAAACGTCTGCGGCGGATTCCAGCAGGATGTCCTTGCCCACAACGCCGATGTCGGCTGCGCCGTGTTTGACGTAGGTGGAGACGTCCATATTTCTAACCATCATGAACTTGATGTTGTTCACTTCGTCGTGGAAGGTGAGCATGCGGGAGTTGAAATCCACAACCCCTTCTCTGGTTATCCCTTTTTTAAGGAAAAGCTCAACGGTATCCTCAGCAAGCCTGCCTTTGGGCAGGGCAACGTTTATGCAGTCGTCAGTTCTCATTATTCCTTAACCCTTGCAAGGCTGGCTCCGGCCCCGCTCAGTTTTTCGACAAAGTCCTCGTAGCCTCTGTCGAGGTGATAAAGTCTTGATATTTCGGTTTTGCCGTCGGCCATCAGCGCAGCTATAACAAGGCTGGCGCTGGCACGCAGGTCGGAAGCCATAACAGGTGCTCCCGTGAGTCCCTTAACGCCTCTTATCATTGCTGATTTGTCTTTCAGCTTGATGTCGGCTCCCATACGCTTAAGCTCGGCAACGTGCATGAATCTGTTTTCGAATATGTTCTCGGTTACCACAGAGAACCCGTTGCCCACTGTCATAAGGCTCATGAACTGCGCCTGCATGTCTGTGGGAAAGCCGGGATAGGGAGCTGTTGAAACGTCTGTGGAAACAAGTGGTTTTGTTTTTGTAACCCTGATTGTGGTGCTGTTTATTCTGTCGATCTGGAGGCCTGTTTCGGCTATTTTGTCCAGAGTGGTGCGCATAACGTCCACGGGCACGTTGGTTATCTCAACACTGCCGCCCGCAGCACCCACACAGCAGATGAAGGTTCCGGCCTCGATACGGTCGGGCATGATGGCGTAATCTGTGCTGTAAAGCTTTTCAACGCCCATTATGCGGATTTCGCTGGTTCCCTCTCCGGTTATCCTTGCGCCCATCTTTTTAAGGAAGCGTGCAAGATCAACAACCTCGGGTTCCTGTGCGGCGTTGCGCAGAACAGTTTCGCCATCTGCAAGGCATGCCGCCATCATTATGTTTTCGGTGCCTGTCACCGTTACTATGTCAAAGTTGATTATTGCGCCTTTCAGCTTGGGGCATTCCGCATAGATGTAGCCGTGTTCAACGACTATCTTTGCGCCCATGGCTTCCAGTGCTTTCAGGTGGAGGTCAACAGGACGCTCGCCTATTGCGCATCCGCCCGGCAGAGATACCTTCGCCCTGCCCTTTCTGGCCAGAAGCGGCCCCAGAGCAAGCACGCTGGCTCTCATTGTTTTAACAAGCTCATAGGGAGCTATGTAGCCTTCATGGTTGTACTGGCTGTTTATTTTAACCGACTTGCCTGTGCGTTCGGAAGATATTCCGAACTCGTTCAGCAGTTTCAGCATTGTTGCGATGTCAACAAGTTCGGGAGCTTCACTGATGTTGTATTCTCCGTCTGCCAGAATAACTGCGGAGAGGATGGGAAGTGCGGCATTCTTTGCGCCGCTGATGCGTATTGTGCCGCTGAGTTCACGGCCGCCTTCTATTACAAGTTTGTCCAAGCAAGTACCCTTTCTATCCCTTGATAATCTTTGATTTTTTTATAGTTGTTCTGTTTAAGCAAAACCGCTGCACTCTCGTGCTGACCCTGTCCCAGTTCGAAAAGAGCCACCCCGTTTATATGGCATAAATCGGGTATCATGTCCAATAGTTTTTTGTAGAACAAAAGCCCGTCGCCGCCGTCACTCAGAGCGTTTTTCGGCTCATATTTCAGTGACTTCGGCGAAGCCTCCCACTCTTCCTCGGTCAGGTAGGGCGGGTTACAGGTTATTATATCATACTTTTCGCATACATATTCTGTCAGACGCAGGGCATCGCCCTGAATCAGACGGTATCGTCCGGCGGCGTATCTGTTCAGGTTGATATCCGCCACCGCCAGCGCATCCGCACTTATATCCAGAACGTCGGCCGTCCAGTCAGGCATTTCATGCAGTATCGCCGCAGGAATGCACCCCGACCCCGTACAAACATCCAGTATCTTCAGACTACGACATCCCTTAAAGTGCCGGAGGGCTTCGCTGACTATGAGTTCCGTTTCGGGGCGGGGTATCAGCACCCGCCCGTCCACATACATATCAAGACCGTAAAATGATTTGTTATTTATGACATATGCCAGCGGCTCGCCTTCGCCAAGCCTGTCCAGCATTTTCTGAACGTCCTCCGAGACCGTCACATCATCCGACAGATGCAGAGGAACCTTTGAATATTCGATATCGAAAGCCTTTGAGGCAAGCTCAAGGGCATCGTGTCTGTTGGGCAGATAATTTTCACGGACGAAGCCGATAAACTCCGCCAGCTTCATCAGAGACCCGATTCTCTGAGCCTTTCCGCCTGATCGAAGGCGATCGTAGCGTCGATCATCTCTTCCATCTCGCCCAGCAGAAATCTGTCGAGGTTGGCGGATTCCTTTATACGGTGATCCGTAACCCTGTTCTGGGGAAAGTTATATGTTCTGATCCGTTCGCTTCTGTCGCCTGAACCCACCTGAAGTTTTCTGCTGGCCGCCTCTTCTGAGTTCTTTTTCTCTATCTCAACTTCAAGAATCCTTGATTTAAGCAGTTTCAGTGCTTTCTCACGGTTTTTGATCTGGCTTCGCTCATCCTGACAGGTGACCACTATTCCCGTGGGAATGTGTGTCATACGCACGGCAGAGTCTGTGGTGTTGATGTGCTGTCCGCCTGCGCCGCCCGCACGGTAAACGTCCACACGCAGGTCTTTCTGCTCGATCTGAACGTCAACATCCTCGGCTTCCGGAAGCACCGCAACGGTACATGCGGATGTGTGGATACGTCCGCCCGATTCGGTCTCAGGAACACGCTGAACCCTGTGACCTCCGGCCTCAAATTTCAGCTTGCTGTATGCGCCGTAGCCTTTGATAAGAGCCACAACCTCTTTATAGCCGCCGACGCCGGTGTCGTTGAAATCAACTATCTCAACCTTCCAGCCGTTCATCTCGGCATAGCGTGAGTACATTTTAAGAAGCACCGCCGCAAACAGGGAGGCCTCGTCGCCGCCGGTTCCGGCTCTTATCTCAAGGAAGATGTTCTTGTGATCGTAGGGGTCTTTTTTCAGCAGGAGTTTTTTAAGCTCTCCCTCCATGCGCTCCAGAGCGTCCTTGTTCTCCTCAAGCTCCATTTCCGCAAGCTCAACAAGGTCTTTGTCATCGGACGACGCAACGATCGCCTTCGCCTCTTCCAGAGACTTTTTAACGGCCATATACTCGTCATATTTCTCAACGACGGGGCGCATCTCCGCATGATCCTTGGAGGTCTTCATGAAAAGCTCCTGATCGGATATCACATCCGGATCGGTGAGCCTTTTGGTCATTTCATCAAAATTTGCTTTTACTTCCTGCAGTTTGTCAAACATGTATTCCTCAGTCTACTATTGTTATCCCTTCGGTGGGTATCTCCATGTCAAGTGAAGCCCTGATGGAGATGAGAGCCACTTCGAGCTGGCTGTCGTCCGGCTCCTGAGTGGTTATCTTCTGGAGCATAAGCCCCGGCATTATCAGAAAACGTACAACGGGGTTCTTGTGGAACTTTCCGCTGAGCTTAAGTATCTCATAGCTTACACCCGCTATGATGGGGATGAAGAAGAGTCTTGCGCCCAGCTTAACAAGGAAGTGAGCGTCGTTGGGAATGAGCGAAAAGGTCAGTATGCACACCAGCATCAATATAATAAGGAAGCTGGTTCCGCAGCGGGGGTGAAAACGGCTCATCTTTCTGGCGTTCTCAACGTTCAGCTCCACGCCCTCTTCGTAGGCATAGATCGCCTTGTGTTCCGCTCCGTGGTACTGAAATACCCTCTTTATGTCTTTCAGAAACGATATCCCCCACACATACAGCACGAAGAATATCACCCTGATAACGCCGTCCACTGCATTATACAGCAGAGACGAAGTATGGAGGCTCGGCAGCAGGTGCTTCATCAGCTCGGTTATCTGCAAGGGCAGATAGATGAACAGCAGAAGCCCCAGACCGATACCCATCGCCATGCTGAAAAATGTGGCGGCCTTGCTCATGTGCTCTTCGCCCTCACCCGTTGAATGGTATGCACTGAAATTAAGCGCACGGATGCCGAGGATAAGTGAATCATAAAGGGCTATCAGGCCTCTTATGAGGGGTTTCTTGAATATTTTGCTTCTGTCCAGCTTAACGTCCTCTTTTTTAAGGACGATCTCGTTTTCGCTCTTGCGGACGGCTATGACGAATCTTTCGGGTGCACGCATCATGACCCCTTCGATTACCGCCTGACCGCCGATGTTTGGTTTTGACATTATTAGTTAACTCCATTTTTGCCTCCCCTTTCACAAAGGGAGATTTACATTCGTTATTCCCAACCGTCATTCTGAACGGAGTGAAGAATCTCTGTCAGAGACTCTTCGTTACACTCAGAGTGACGAGCATCTCTATCCATTCAGATTAGTTGAAATATAAGATATTAGAACAAAAACGCTAAAGAAAGTTTTTGATGTCTGTAAATTTTTTACGGATTTCCTTCGCTTTGCCGCAGGTGAACTGGCCTTCGGGGCAAGCACCACGGACACATCCGGGGCCTGCATCTCCGAAAATGGAGGGAGCCTCTTTCCGGCAGAGTTTCAGCATTTCAAAGGACATCTCACGGATCTCCCACTGCGCACGCTCGCAACAGCGGATTGAGAAATAGTGGAGAAGTTCCCTTGCGTTCATTGTGATGATTATTTTGGTTTCGCATGCGTTGGGCAGAACATACCTTGCGTCCTCCGCAGGCACTCCGGCCTTAAGAAGAGCATCATATGCCTTGCCTATCTCAGCCATGGCCTTTTCATATTCAGCCAGAAGTTCAGGGTTTTCCGCAACGGTATGGGGAGTGATATACTCAAACTCGTTTCCGTGTTTAACATAACGCTGGGATTTCTGAGAATAGCTTGCGATTCGATGGCGGACGAGCTGATGTGTCAGGGCACGGGAGACACCCTCCACGCCGAATGTGAAGTTCAGGTGCTCCAGTACCGAATGGTGGCCCATGGACACTATCTTATGTATGAAGTCCGACTGTTCCTGACCGCTGATCTTTTCCAGCAGTCCGTCAATGTCGGACGCAGAATAGCACAGTTTAGCGGCCAACGCAGAAACAAGCTCTCCGTCGGCTGTCTTTGAAATCAGCTTAACATTAAGCCCTTGCCTGCGATTGCCGCTGTTTTCCATGCAGTATAATTATTTTGCTTTGTTGTATTTCTTCATGAACTTCTCAACGCGGCCGGCAGTATCGATGAACTTCTGCTTACCTGTGAAGAAGGGGTGGCATGAAGAGCAGATCGCTACAACAGCTTTTTCGGGAGCAACTGTTGAAGTTGAAGGGATCTCTGCGCCGCAAGCACATTTGAAAACAACGTTGTTTACTTTAGGATGGATATCTTTTTTCATCTATCTTTACCTCAGGAATTATCTTTCATAACGGAACAAGGGTTATAACACAACCCCGCACAGTATTCAACATAAAAATATAGTATATATTTGTTCACCCTACCAGTAAAGAGATTTGATATTTCTGTGAATATTATGTTAAACTGCCTTTACATATTGATTTCGACAAAATATATAGTATGCTTATGCATTAATATTAATATTCTCTAGGAGGAAAAAATGTCCAACAGCAAAGGTTTTACTCTCGTAGAACTCGCAATCGTACTTATGATTATCGGTGTTATTCTCGGCGGCGTTGTTAAAGGAACGGAACTTGTGACCAACGCTAAAACAAAAAGACTTTACAGAGACTATCAAAACGTTCAGACAGCTTATCTTGCATATCTCGACAGAACCGGAGAGACTCCCGGCGATATAACTGACGCACAGACAGATGCAAACAGAGACAATAAAGTGTCTGATAACGTAAACTTCTGGCAGGAACTCAGAAGCGAAAATCTTTATGACACAGCCGGCGCAACAGACAATATACCTGATCACGTTTTCGGCGGTTCCATGACTGCAACATCAGGTACTTCAACCGCTAACGTTATGGACTTCACCAACAACAACCTTGTTTGCTTCAACGAAGTTCTGGATAAGAATACTGAATCACTTGACAAGCTGTTTGATGACGGCGTGGGCACCACAGGCGAAATCAGACATGCAGCAACCGCAGCAACAACAGATGCATCAGCTTACTCTGCAGCAGATGGTGCTACAGGCACAATCTGCATCGCTCTTGACTAATCAGACTTCACATATTTAATATCAAAAGCGGCTCACACGGGCCGCTTTTTTTATGCCCTGTCAGAGACTCTTCGCTGTGCTCACCAAATGTTATTGCAACTACTGTGATGAGATTGCCACGCCTCCGGCTCGCAATGACGCAAAACCACCGTCACCCTGAGGCAAAGCCGAAGGGTCTCACTCGGTCTGCGGCTGATATTCAGAGTGACGATACGGCCTTCACGCAAAATTTCCTCTGGTCAAAAGATAACTTTTAGATTATATATCCCTCATGAACATCAAACGATTCAACCAATACTTCGGCGGCAGATACATGAAATACTGGTATGTGGCTTTTGTCATTGTCATGTCATGGTTTGTCGTCAATCTTTTCAACAACGGAAGCGTACACAGCTACGTCCTCACAGCTTACAGCAACGACGGACAGCCCCTCAACAGCATGGTTGTGGATCAGGTGAATATGTCTCAGCCGGAGGCACTTCCCGTTGCAAAAGCCTATAAACCTGTCAAACCGATAAAATTTCTCCCCTAAAACCCGTTTTTCTTCGGTTTTCATGGAATTGTCTTGCAATAAAAGCGTTTTGGGATAATAATATATGATTGCGGACAGTATGAAAGGGAAGAATAAATGCCGGGTTTCACCTACAGGAGCCAAAAATATAAATGGGTATATCTGCGGCCTGAAAAGCTGCTTATCAAAGAACTGTCAGCGCAGTTTAATCTGACGGACTGCATCACTGAGGTATTATATAAACGTGGAATTGTTGAACCGGGCACACTTCAGGCATATTTCGAAACCCCTCTGACAGGTCTTACATCCCCTTTCCTTATTAAAGACATGGGCAAAGCCGCTGATCACATCGCTCTTGCCATCGAAAATAAAGAAAAGATCTGCGTATACGGCGACTATGATGTGGACGGGGTAACCTCCGTCGCACTGATGTATCATTTCCTCAGCGAGGTCGGTGCGGATGTCATGTACTACATCCCCAACAGACTGGAAGAGGGCTATGGGCTGAACATTGCGGCCATAGAAGAGATAGCCTCCACGGGGGTTAAGCTAATAGTCACGGTAGACTGCGGAATAAATGCCGAAAACGAGGTCTCCCATGCCGTAAGGCTTGGGATGAAGGTTATAATAACCGACCATCATCAGCCCTCGGAGCGTATCCCTGAGGATGCCTGCGCAGTGGTGAACCCCATGCGTGAGGACGACACCAGCCCCTTCAAATGTTTTTCAGGTGTGGGGGTTGCGTTCAAGGTGATCATGGCTCTTCGCTCGAAGATGAACGATATGGGTAAATTCGGCGTCAGAACGCCGAACATAAAAAAATATCTCGACCTTGTTACCCTCGGAACAGTGGCCGACGTTGTCCCGCTGACAGGGGAAAACAGAATTTTCGTCCGCCACGGACTAGAGATACTTTCAGGAAAGGACTGCCGTGCGGGGCTTAAAGAGCTTAAACGTGTTTCCGGTGTGGACGGCGGAAAGGTGACGACCACCCACGTCGGCTTCGGACTTGCTCCCCGCATAAACGCAGTGGGCAGGCTGGGCAACTCCGACAAGGGCTTAAGACTTCTCATAACCTCCGACAGGGCGCAGGCCAAATATCTGGCCGACGAACTGGACAGAGAGAACAAGGACAGGCAGGAGATTGAGAAGGAGATAATCGAGGAATCATTCAAGAAGGTGGAGAAAAACCGCCTTCATGAAAAATATAAAGGTCTGGTGCTCTATTCCACCGAGTGGCATCAGGGAGTTATAGGCATTGTGGCCTCAAGGCTGGTTGAAAAATACCACATGCCCGCCATAGTGCTGACATTCGAGGACGGAGTAGGCAAAGGCTCAGGCCGTAGCATACCCTCTTTCGACCTTTACAAGGGGCTGGAACAGCTTCAGGACATTCTTCTGTCCTTCGGCGGTCACAAATATGCCGCAGGGCTTAAGATAGCCGAAGAGCAGATATCAAACCTCCAGAGGCGTTTTCACTCTGCGGTGGATTCTTCGCTGACAGCGGAGGACTTTGTTGCCGAACTTAAGATTGACTCATTCATTGAGCCGGACGATATTAACTCTGATTTTATGAGAATGATAGAGAAGATGGAGCCGTACGGGGCGGGAAACCGTGAACCCGTGTTCTGCATGCGGGGGGTCCGCAAATATCAGCCTGCAACATTTGTAGGCAGGGACGGAATGCATCTTAAGATGTTTCTTGAGAAGAACGGACGGACTTTTGACTGCATCGGATACAACATGAAAAGTTATGAGAAACTTGTTGCCGGAAGGGAGGCCTTCGACGTGGTGTTCACCCCAGTTGTGAACGGATACTACGGCGGACGCTTCATCCAGCTTGTGCTGAAAGATCTGAAACCGGCGGAGGAAGAATGGCAAGGGATCGTGTAATCCGCCTGATGGATATACAGGATATGCTGACCGCAAACGGTGTGGCCGAAGGGTTTGACCGTGTGCACAAGGCATACATTTATGCGGCGCAGAAACATAGAGGCCAGCTGAGAAAAAGCGGCGAGCCTTATCTTTCGCACCCGCTGAATGTAGCGTATATCCTTGCGCAGATGAACATGGACGTGGACACCGTCATAGGCGGCCTGCTCCACGATACAATAGAGGACACAGACGCTACTTTTGACGAAATAAAGGAACTGTTCGGCGAGGACGTTGCCTTCATCGTTGAGGGTGTTTCGAAAATAGGAAAGATCGTCTTTAAGTCCGCAGAGGAGAAGCAGGCGGAAAACTTCCGCAAAATGCTGGTCTCCATGTCCAAGGACGTGAGGGTTATTATAATTAAACTGGCCGACAGGCTGCACAATATGCGCACTCTGGACTATCTGGCGGAAGAGAAAAAACGCCGCATAGCTCAGGAGACAATGGACATCTATGCCCCTATGGCTCACAGGCTGGGTATCGCCTGGATAAAATGGGAGCTGGAGGACATGTGTTTCCGTATTCTTAATCCCGATGCGTATTACGATATCTATGAAAAAGTTAAGCTGAAACGGGGCGAGAGGGAGCAGTATCTTGCTGAGATAAAGGAACGTGTGATAGACGAGTTGGAAAAGCACAATATCCATGCGTCCGTATCCGGCAGACCCAAGCACTTTTACTCAATCTACAGCAAAATGATAAAGAAAAAGGTCTCCTTTGAGGAGATCTACGACCTTCTGGCTCTAAGGGTTCTGGTCAGCGATATACCCACCTGCTATGCGGTGATGGGTATACTGCATAACATGTGGAAGCCGATACAGCACAGGTTCAAAGACTATATCGCAATGCAGAAGGCGAACCTTTATCAGTCTCTGCACACCACAATAATCGGTCCGAAAGGTATAACGGTTGAGTTCCAGATCCGCACTCAGGAAATGCACATGGTTGCGGAAGAGGGCATCGCCGCCCACTGGAAATATAAAGAGAACCGCCCCTTTGATCCGCAGGAGGACAAAGCTTTCACATGGCTCCGTCAGCTTCTGGATCAGCATGAGCTCCACAGCCCCGAAGACCTTGTTGAAGCTCTGAAAGAGGACGTTCTGCCCACCCAGATATATGTTTTCACACCCAAAGGCGATGTTATGGAACTGCCCATAGGCTCTACCCCTGTGGATTTTGCATACAACATCCATACCGACGTCGGCAACAAATGCAAGGGTGCAAAGGTGGACGGCCGTATCGTTCCGCTTAAATATAAGCTGAGAAACGGCGACAGGGTCTCAATCATTCTCGGTGAAGACCACAAGCCCAGCCGTGACTGGCTGAACTTTGTTAAAACCAGCAAAGCGAAGAACCGTATCCGTGCGGCTCTGAGAAAGATAGATACGGATATGGGACACACCGTCGGTTTCGACCTGATGGATAAAGAGTTTACCAACGCAGGGCTTGATGTCCGTGAGATATTCAATAAGCCTGACAACGTAAAGAAGATAATAGAACGCTTCAAGCTGAGGGACGAGGAGGATATCTATCTTTCCGTCGGCTTCGGCCGTGTGTCTCCGAAACAGGTGCTCCATGTGTTCACCGAACCCACGACACCCCAGCGCCTTGAAGATCTTCAGAAAGCGCCTTCAAAAGATTCCGGTAAAAAGACTAACACCCCCTTCATCATACAGGGTATTGATGATGTGATGGTTAAGATAGCAAAATGCTGTACGCCTCTGCCCGGTGACGACGTTGTTGGCTACATCAGCCGTGGACGGGGTATCGTTGTCCACCGAGTGGACTGCAACAACCTGAAAAACTCAGCATTCAGCGAGGAACGACTGGTGGACGTGCAGTGGGATGCCCGAAAAAGCTACAAGATGCCCGTCAGAATACATACCTCCATCGTGGATAAGCCCGGCGTGCTCAGTGCGCTTACGACCGTGCTGAAAGAGATGGGGCTTAACATCCTTGAGCTTTCATCCAGAAGGGACAAGGACGGACTGTCATCTCAGGATTTCAGCATAGAGGTTCGCAACAAGAGCGAGCTGGAGAGCGTGATCCGAAAAATTAAAACGATAGACGGATTACGCGAAGTAAATACTGCTAATTAACTTTGAAACCTTCATCCTGAGGCTAAAGCCGAAGGATCTCAATCATGAACTCATCGTTACACTCACTGGCCGAAGACTGTATGAATCCACTCTTAATTAATTGCCGAATAGCGTGACATAAAAAAAGCGGGCCCGAAAGCCCGCTTTTATATTTGGAACTGTTTTAGCTCTTAGCCAAGAACCTGAAGAGCCATCTGAGCCTGAGCGTTAGCCTGAGAAATCATAGCTACGCCAGCCTGGCTGAGGATCTGGTTCTTAGTGAAATCTGACATTTCTGAAGCCATGTCCAGATCACGGATTCTGGATTCGGAAGCTGTCAGGTTTTCTCTTGTAGTGTCAAGACCGGTGATGGTGTACTCAAGTCTGTTGATCTGAGCACCGATTGTCGCTCTTGCACTGGAGATCTTGTTCAGAGCTGAATCTATCGTTGTGATAGATTTCTGTGCGCTTTCCTGATCTACCATAAGCACATCTGAGAGGCCAAGCGCCTTGGTGTCGGCCTGAGAGATGTTTGTTGTGATGGTCTGACCTTCGTTTGCGCCTATCTGAAGCTGTGTTGAGTTGTCAACAACGTGAAGTTTGATATCTTCAGTACTGCCGGTGAAAGTCATCTTCTTGTCTGTGTCATTCCAGGAAATGTCAAGACCGACAGCGCTGTCAACTTTAACCTCAACGCCTGCGATAACGTCTTTCAGTTTATAGTCGTTGACTTTGTCAGAACCGATTGTTTTGCCTGTGTGAGCGTCTGTAACGGTGATGTTCAGTTCGCTGTTCTCACCTTTCTGAATCTGAACCAGAGACAGAGCGTTGATAAGGTTCTCGTCGCCTACGAATGACAGTTTGCTGTCATCGCCCAGTTTTGCTGTCTGGATTACGAAAGTACCTTTCAGAGCTTCGTTCGAGTTGTCAGTTTCATTGGTTACATAGTTCACGAGGTTGTTGTTAACATCGGAAACTGTTTCGCTGTTGCTGCTTGTTGCGCCCATGCCCAGAGACTTGATAGCTTCTGTCATTTTGTTTTCAAAATCGGAAACTGTGTCATCGCCTTCCAGATAGATGGTTTTTGATGAACCGTTACCGAAAACAGTCAGTTCCTGAGTCTGGTCGAAAAGATTGCGTCCGTCGTCAGTTGTGAACAGAGCGATGTCTCTCAGCTTGGTGCTGGATGTTGCAACGTCGCCGCCGCCTCTCACTTCAAGGTTGAAGGAGTCGGTAGTTGTCTGACCGTTTGCGTCGGTTGCGTTGCTCTTTTCTTTAAAGTTAAGGGTCATAGAACCCACATCAATGTTACCTGTGTCGCTGTTGATGGATGCGTAGTAAACTGTTACGTTGTTAGTGTCTACAACGCTGTCACCGTTATCCTTTTTGGTCAGCGAGCTTGCGGTTGTGAAGTTGATTGTGGGGCCTGCCTGTCCTGCGGGGCCGTCAGATATCTTGATTGTACCGCCGCCTGATGATGCGATGCTGTCAGCGGTTGTAACGTTACCTGTCTGAGCAAGAAGAACCTTGTCGCCTGACTGGATCTTGCCGTTAACGCCGAGGCTGATGGTCATGTCGAATCCAAGTGTGCCGCCGGCTGTGTCTGTCAGAGCTGCTGTGTCAGCAGAAGATATGCTGATAGTGCTGCCTGTTGCAGAAGCTGTAACGGTTACCCAGTCGCCCACATCGCCTGTTTTGGCGTTGATGAATCTGACTTTTGCAGAAATTGCAGTTGCGCCTGCTGTTACATCCTGATCGAATTTAACTTCGACGTAGCCGGATGAAGTTGCAGTGGAAACAGTGGCTGCTGTTGCAACTGAGAATGAGGAACCTGCCTGCTGGAAGGAACCTGTCACTGTCATAGTTGCAGATGTGTTTGCAGATACGTCGCCCACGTTAACTGTGTAATAGCTTGTACCTGAAGTAGCCATTGTTTTGATGTCTGTTACAGACAGAACGTTTGAATCGTTGTCGCCTGCTGCGCCGTCTTCAACGATCTCGCCGCCCACTGCATCAGAGTTAAGAGTCATAACGTCTGACTTGTAAACGTTGTTCTTGCCCGCAGTAACGTCAACGTTAAGGTTGTAGTTACCTTCAGCAACCTGACCTTTTACAACAACATCTATAGAGGATGTCTTGTCTGTTGACCACAGAGCAGTAGCGTTTCCGTTAAGGAGCTTTTTTGTGTTGAATTCGGTTGAAGAAGCAACACGGTCGATCTCTTCTTTCAGCTGATCAACCTCTTTCTGGATCTCTGCACGGTCGTTTGAAGTGTAAACGCCGTTAGATGCCTGAACAGCCAGTTCTCTCATTCTCTGAGTCATTGACTGAATAGTTGCCAGACCGCCTTCTGCTGTCTGGAGCATGGAGATACCGTCCTGAGCGTTTGAAGATGCTCTTTTAAGGCCGGATATCTGTCCGCGGAGTTTCTCAGAAATAGCAAGACCCGATGCGTCATCGGCTGCGCTGTTTATTCTGAGGCCTGACGACAGTTTCTCAAGGTTTTTTGAGATGTTGCTGCTTGTCTGGTTTACGTAACTCTGCGCCATAAGGGAGTTTACGTTTGTGTAAACTGTAAGTGCCATGATATTACCTCCGTGTAATTAATTACCTCCGGCATCCATGCCGGGGGCTTGGATGATGGCAATAGCTAAAAAACTGTTGTTTTTGCAGAGCATTGCTGCTCTTTTGTCCTTTTAGGAAACCGATAATAAAACACTCGAAAAGTGAAACACCCCCGCAGGAACTGTGGATAAAAAAAGACCGATGACGTTTATCCAACGAGCATCGGTCTGATTATTTCAGTACCTATTCTTATTTTTTATATTCTTAGTATCGTCATAATTTCTAAAAACTTAAGATAATATGGATAAAAAAAAGCGGGCTTTTTAGGGCCCGCTTAGTTTCCTTTGGGCCTTCTCTTATCCGAGAAGCTGCATTGCCAGCTGAGCCTGTGCGTTGGCCTGAGAAATCATTGCCACACCGGCCTGGCTGAGTATCTGGTTCTTAGTGAAGTCTGACATTTCAGCAGCCATATCCAGGTCACGGATTCTGGACTCGGAAGCTGTCAGGTTCTCTCTTGTGGTATCAAGGCCGGAGATTGTGTACTCAAGTCTGTTGATCTGAGCACCCAGAGTGGCTCTTGCGCTTGATATGTTGTTCAGAGCGTTGTCTATCTTGGTGATAGCCGACTGTGCGCTCTCCTGATCTACCATCAGAACATCTGCAAGGCCGAGGGCGTTTGTGTCCGCCTGAGCAACGCTTGTGTTGATGGTCTGACCTTCGTTGGCACCTATCTGAAGCTCTGTTGTGTTATCGACAACGTGGAGTTTAACGCTGTCTGAGCTTCCGGTGAAAGTCATTGTTTTGCTTATGTCGTCCCAGGAGATGTCGAGGCCGACTGCGCTGTCCACTTTCACTTCAAGGCCTGCGATAACGTCTTTCAGTTTATAGTCGTTGACCTTGTCGGAACCGATGGTTTTGCCTGTGTGAGCGTCAGTAACGGTCACGTTCAGTTCGCTGTTTGTTCCGTCCTGAATTTTTGCAAGGGACAGAGCGTTGATGAGGTTCTCATCGCCAACGAATGACAGTTTGCTGTCTTCGCCAAGTTTCGCAGTCTGGATTACGAAAGTTCCCTGAACAGCTTCGTTAGAGTTATCTTTTGCAAGAGTAACGTAGTTAACGAGGTTGTTGTTAACATCGGAAACTGTGTCGCTGGTTGAGCTGTCCGCACCCATTCCTATTGACTTGATTGCTTCAGAGAGTTTGTTCTCGAAGTCAGCTATTGTGTCATCGCCTTCCAGATAGATGGTTTTTGATGAACCGTTGCCGAAGATCGTCAGTTCCTGAGTCTGGTCGAACAGGTTGCGTCCGTCGTCAGTTGTGAACAAAGCGATGTCTCTGAGTTTTGTTGTTGAGGTCGCAACATCTCCGCCGCCTCTCACTTCAAGGTTGAAGGAGTCGGTCTTGGTGAGACCGTTGGCATCTGTAGCGTTGCTGCCTTCTTTAAAGTTGATGCTCATTGAACCAAGGTCAATGTTGCCGGTACTGCTGTCGATGGATGCGTAGTAAACTGTTACGTTGTTAGCATCTACGATGTTGTCGCCGTTATCTTTCTTGGTCAGAGAGCTTGCAGTTGTAAAGTTGATTGTGGGGCCTGACTGTCCTGCGGGGCCGTCAGATATCTTGATTGTACCGCCGCCTGATGATGCGATGCTGTCCGCAGTTGTAACACTGCCTGACTGAGCCAGAAGGACTTTATCGCCTGACTGGATCTTGCCGTTAACGCCGAGGCTGAGGCTCATGTCGAATCCCAGAGTGCCGCCGGCTGTGTCTGTCAGAGCCGCTGTGTCAGCTGAAGATATGCTGATAGTGCCGCCAGTTGCAGATGCAGTGACTGTTACCCAGTCGCCCACTGTGCCTGTTTTGGCGTTGATGAATCTTATTTTAGCAGAGATTGCGGTTGCGCCTGCTGTTACATCCTGATCGAATTTAACTTCGACGTAGCCGGATGAAGTTGCAGTTGAAACAGTGGCCGCAGATGCAACTGAGAACGAGGAACCTGCCTGCTGGAAGGTGCCTGTGACTGTCATAGTTGCAGATGTGTTGGCAGAAACGTCGCCCACATTAACTGTGTAGTAGCTTGTTCCTGATGTGGCCATGGTTTTGATGTCTGTTACAGACAGAACGTTTGAGTCGTTGTCGCCTGCTGCGCCGTCTTCAACGATCTCGCCGCCGATTGAGGACTCGTTAAGTGTCATAACGTCTGATTTGTAGACATAGTTTTTACCGGCAGTTACATCAATATCGAGGTTATAGTTGCCTTCCGCAACTTTGCCTTTCACAACAACATCGATAGCAGATGTCTTGTCTGTAGACCAAAGGGCTGTGGCGTTTCCGTTAAGGAGTTTTTTGGTGTTGAACTCTGTGGATGAAGCCACACGATCGATCTCAGCTTTCAGCTGGTCAACCTCTTTCTGGATCTCCGCACGGTCGTTTGAAGTGTAAACGCCGTTGGCCGCCTGAACAGCCAGCTCTCTCATTCTCTGTGTCATAGACTGAATGGTAGCAAGACCGCCTTCAGCAGTCTGAAGCATAGAGATACCGTCCTGGGCGTTCATGGATGCTCTTTTGAGACCGGAGATCTGTCCGCGAAGTTTCTCAGAAATAGCAAGACCAGATGCGTCGTCTGCTGCGCTGTTTATTCTGAGACCGGATGAAAGTTTTTCAAGGTTTTTTGAGATGTTGTTGCTTGTCTGATTTACGTAACTCTGCGCCATGATAGAGTTTACGTTTGTGTAAACTGTAAGTGCCATGATATTACCTCCGTGTAATCTGACCCCGGCATCCGTGCCGGTGGTGTGTACAATGGCAAAAAAATATTATTAAACTGTGTGTCGTTTCAGAGTCGTCCTGACTCTAGTTCCTGTTATGTGCTGTGTTTTTGACAATCCTTCTTAGAGAATGCCACCCCTTTAGTCAGGCTGAAAACAAAAAAAGACCGACGCTGTATTTCCTACAGTCATCGGTCTGATTGTTTCAGTACCTTTTTTCATATTCTTCTGTTGTGATGTTAGTATCGTCATGGCTGAATCAAAACTTAATAGGAAATTTTAATTTTTTTAAAGAAAAGATTAATGTCGTTTGTTTGCAGGTGCTTATGTCCTGTCATTCTGAATGCAATGAAGAATCACTTGCAATGGGATTCTTCGGCATGCGCCTCATGGTGACGGTGCCCCAGGGGGATGAACAGGTCTTTCAGATAATCATTGACATTCACATCATTTATTGATAATGACTATCATTATCATATTTCCGCAAGTTTATTACAGGTGATTCAAATGGAAAGTCCGGCATCTTCCGCAGTAATAAAGGTCAACTACAGGATCAGGCTTCAGCTCTTCGCCGTTATCCTTATCCTGAGCGTAATCCCCATGTTCAGCATAATCCTTTTATACGAACACGAAATAGTCGAACCAAAGGCAAACGGCCTGCTCCTGATCCCCATATTCGTTCTTCTCTCGTCTAAGTCAATAACAAATCTTCTGGAATACCTGCTCTTTAAGAACACTCTGCTGAAAATCCATCAGTTTTCCGAACGCATCAAGGACGGATATTACGACACTCACTTCGTTCTGCCAATACAAAAGGATCAGGACGAAGAGAACTATCTGATGCAGGTTCTGCGCAGTCTGGAATCTCTGGCAAGAGTTGTCAGAGGCCAGAACCGCATGCTTGTAACAAATCTGAACGAGACCCGCTCCGAAGCGAACCTTATGAAGGAACTGGCCGAAAAAGATCCGCTGACGGGACTTTACAACCGCAGATACTTCGACCGTGTGTTTCAGGCAGAAGCAAAAAACGCAGTGCAAAGCGGCCAGATACTGACACTTATCCTTGTGGACTGCGATAAGTTCAAACAGGTGAACGACACCCACGGTCACGACATCGGCGACCGGGTGCTGAAACAGCTGGCATCAGTTATGAAAGAGATCATCAGAAACGGCAGAGACATCCCTTTCCGTTTCGGCGGAGACGAATTCGGAATAATACTGCCGCAGGCGGACGCATCCGCCGCAAGAAGGGTCGCCAGCCGACTGGAGGAGACCTATCTGGCATCGGAACGCTACGGAACAACTCTCAGCATTTCCGCCGTTTCTGCGGACATAAACGACAGGGACACGATAACCGAACAGATAAGAAAGATAATCAAAACAGCCGATAACGGCATTTATGATGTAAAAAAGCGTGGCGGGCACGGAATGCAGTTTTTCAGGATATGATCATCTGAGAGGCAGGCGGACGGTGAACTCGGTTCCCACTCCCTCCTGACTTTTGAACTCTATGGTTCCCTTGTATCTGTTCACAACGATGTCGTACACTGTGGAAAGTCCGTGGCCTGTTCCCATGCCCACGGCCATTGTGGAAAATCCCGCATCGAAAACACGTTTGAAGTCGTGCTTTTTGATACCGATACCCGTATCTGATATCCTGAGTTCGAAGAAATCGGCGGTGTATCTGGTGGAAACGGATATTTTTCCCTTTTCGCCGTCGGCCTCCGCTTTTTTGCGGACTGCGTAGGCGGCGTTCATCAGCAGGTTCAGCACCAGCTGCCCCATTTCGTCGGGATAACAGCGCACGGCGCACTGCTGTTTCGCCAGATTAAGCTCCATTTCGCAATATGCCTCCCACTTGTCTCTGGTGAGAAGCACGCAGCTCTTAACTGTCTCATCTATGTTGATAAATTCCTTTTCCATGCTGTCGGAACGGGTTATGGACGCAAGGGCATCCAACAGAGCAGTCAGATCGTTCAGGCAGTTTTCAGCATCGACCACATGTGGGAGCAGATCGTTTGTTGCTATGGCACCGCACCTGTTCGGACAGTCTTTAAGTGCCTGAATGGCCGATTTCAGAGTTCCGGTTATCTCCGCTGAGGTTTTGCTCATGCGGATGGGCAGTCCCAGAGCCAGTTCGCCCACCGACTGCAAGTGCTGAACGTGTCCCAGCTTGCGCTCAAGCATCTTCTCACGGGTTATGTCGAACATCAGCAATAGCCTGTGCCTCTGGTTGCGAAGCCAGACCTCAACACTGAAAACACGGATGGGCATCATGCCTCCGTGGGTCTCCATCAGCCTCTCTTCGTTGCTGCCTGTCATCTCCGCCAGTTCGAAAAGTCCCATGGGCTTCGAGCCGCAATCGTCATGGAAAACAGGCTCCAGAGCATCCTCCGCACCTGTCAGAAAAGGCAGAAGCTCCGCCGCCTTTTTGTTGTAGTCTTCAATGGAGAGACTCTCCATGTTCAGAACCAGAGCTGCTCCGGCTATTCCGTCCATAAGAGCCGAGCGGAAGGACTCGCTCTCCTCCAGAATCTCTTTTGCGTTGCGCTTTTCGGTCTCATCCCGGAGAACTGCCAGTGCACCGGAAAATCTGTCGCTCTCCTTTATCAGCAGCGTGAACTCGGCGACGTACACTCTGCCGCTGAGCGCAAAGGCATACACGCTGTTCTGTCTGCCGCTCTGGAAAAATGCACTGCTCTCACGGCTGAGGATATCGAGCATCCCTTCTGTGTCCATAAAGCGTGCGGAAGCACTGTTTGCATAAACGCAGGTTCCCTCCGGAGAGAAGATAGCACATGGACAGCCGCCCTTGTCGGCGACTATCCTGTATGGAATGGTTTCAACTTTTGTTCTTGTTATTGATTCACGGTATTCATTCATAAATCCCAGCTCGACGTGGTCGAAATATCGCTTCATGAAGGAGCGGCAGAGCCTGCACTCCTCCTCGGAGGTGCATCTGGAACTTATAAGATCTTCATATGACTGACGGATATATTTGAAAATGCCCATAAAAACAACAACGTCCAGCTTCCGGCGCATGAAAAGCCGTGCCTGACTCATGCCGAACTGGGCATATGGATCGCATGAAAAATCCGCATGTGGGTGAAGCTCCGGAATGCCGAAATATGCGGTGGGTGTTTCAAGAACAGGTTCATTAAGCTGATAGAGTGCGTTTGAGAGCCATTTGTCGCTGTCGGGCAGGTAAACGTCGTAACCCTGCGCCTTAAGGTAATACATCACCCGCTTAACAAGCCACTCCGAGCATGTTGTCAGGGTATGTTTCAGGTTTTGCGCCAGGTCAGGGTTAAGGGGTTGTCTCATATAAGCAGTGTACCACTTCTGGTGGTTTTTTCACAGCCTTAGTCCAAAACTTTCAGTTTCCCCACAGATTTTTTATACTCTTCCCACTGACCGATATCGATATATTCGTTCTCGTTCACAGGGTAGGTGAAAACCCGCTGACCGCTGCTGATTATTCTGTCGATAAGGGTTGTCATGTCCAGATATTCGTTATCTTTTATATAGTCAAGAGCACGCCTGCTGAGCACATAAAGCCCTGTGTTCACTGTAAAAGTGAACTCCGGCTTCTCTTCTATGCCCGTAACGTCGCCGCCCTTTTTAAACTGAACCACACCGTAGGGTATTCTGTAGTGCTGGATTGCGGAAACCACCGTAAGAACGGCATCGTTCTCCCTGTGGAGCTTCAGGATATGCTCATACTTCGCTTTGATTATCACATCGCAGTTGGACACGAAGAAATCCCCGTCAACATGCTCCGCCATCATTTTAAGGCCGCCTGCTGTTCCGAAAAAATCCTTCTCCCAGAGATATTCAATGTCGTACTGCTCCGCCAGATGGTGGAAATATGACTGGATCATCTCGCCCTTGTAGTTCACAACGAAGAAGAACTTTGACGCTCCCCTCTCTGCGAACTTATCAACTATGACCTGAATTATGGGCTTTTCACCGATGGGTATCAGCGGCTTGGGCAGAATCTTCGTAAAAGGTTCCAGACGGGTTCCCTTTCCGCCCGCCATAACAACCAGCGGACAGTTTTTAAGCTCGTCTGTGCCCTCCTCCTCTTTCCTCTCGGCAAAAACCTTGTCCCATGTGATGTAGTCAGCCACGGTCATATCTTCCTCCACCACCGGAAGAAGCTCGACCCTGTGGGCAAGCATTATGCTTTTTATCTTATCGAATGAAAAATCATCCACGGAAATGTATCTGGGTTTCTGATTATAGATGCCCGAGATGCTCTCTTTCAGATCTTTTCCCGCCAGAATGCTCCTGCGGATATCTCCGTCCGTCAGCGCCCCCAGAAGCCGCCTTTCGCCGTCAACCACCAGAAGAACCTTTCTGGCGGACATGTCCAGCTTGCGCAGAGCTTCCTTGATCTCAATTTCGGGGCTGATATATATGTCATTTTTTGTCATTTTCCACACCGCCGTATATCAGGTAACAATGCTTTCATAATCGGATAAAAACATTAAACATAAAGTCATTTGTAAAACCGCACGAACTGTTTTATAATGCAGCTGATACGGAGAGTCTATGAAATTTGAAAAGTTTATCACCTCATTTTTTATGCTTAATATCATACTGGCGGTTGCGCTGGTCTACTCTATGAAATCTGACGGGATACTTGCCGTTCTTGAGGATGTTTTCTACTCCAAAAAGGTCTCAGCCGGATACATGACCTTTTCGCCGGAGCTTCTGGGAGATTCTTTCAGAAGGGACACCGAAACTGATATTCAGGAGGGATATGCACAGATATTCTCCGAAACAAACATAAAAAGACAGAGACTGACAAACATTTCCGCAATCCCGCCAGTTGAGCGCAGCGGAATGATAATAAAAATGATGGGACGTGCCGGAGACGGAATCTGCCTGAACGGCAAGAGCATAACCGAAAAGATAATGCTCACCGGAAAGAGAAAGGGCTGTACAAAGGACTTTGCGGAGGTTTTCTCCGTTCTGGCCGGCTACACAGGGCTTGACACCCGACTGGTGAAGAACGACGAAAACTATGCCGTTGAGGTTTTTGACGGCAAAAAATGGTTCTATGTCGATCCCTACCATGCGGCAGTTGCATTCGATGATAAGGATCAGCCCATGTCGTTTCTGCAGATGGCCGACAGAATAAGCAGGGGAAAACATATCAGACTGGAACCTGCGGGACTTGAAAACCACCCGTTCTATGACACTTCGGAAAAAGCACACCCCTATTTTGCCGACAGGGAGCATTTCGCCTCTGTTTACACTCTGATGGGAAACAATATATTCGCAATTCTGAAAAAAGAGGCCATAACACCCCTCAAGCCTAAATTCGTATTCACCTTCGCACCCTATCGTGAGATAAAACCCCACTGGGCGCATCTTATAACCGACACAGAGAACATCACCCACATGCGGAAAATAGTCGTGACCTTCATGCTGGTGTGGGTCGGCCTGTGTATCGGAACCAACGTGGTTCTGCCCGGCTATTTCATCTATTCAAATCTGGTGAGCAGAAAAAAATAGATCAGAGCTTAAACTCCGCCCAAACGGGTGCATGGTCGGACGGTCTTTCCATCCCTCGAACCTCGTAATCTATTCCTGCGGCAACGCATTTTGATGCAAGTCCGTCAGTGGCAAGGATGTGGTCTATCCTCAGTCCCCTTTTGGGCTCAGCCTCAAATCCTTTGCTTCTGTAGTCGAACCAGCTGAAAAACTCCCTGCTTTCGGGGTGGATCTGTCTGTAAACGTCTTTAAGCCCGCATCCGCACATCTTTTCGAACCACTCACGCTCTTCCGGCAGAAAGCTGGTCTTCCCCTCTTTCAGCCATCTTTTTGCGTTCTGCTCGCCGATGCCTATGTCGAAATCGGTGGGGGCTATGTTCATATCACCCACAAGGACTACATCAGTGCCTTGCGCCGCACAGTTATTCAAATAGTTTGACATATCCGCATAAAACTTTGCCTTGGCAGGAAATTTTACAGCATGGTCTCTGCTCTCCCCCTGCGGGAAATAGCCGTTTACAAACACAAACCCATCATATGCACACATGAGCATGCGTTTCTGGGCATCATCCGGATCATCGGGAAAATTCTTCTGAACCTGCTTGGGAACAGCCTTTGACATAACAGCGACACCATAGTGTGTCTTCTGTCCGGCAAACTCCACATGATATCCGAATGCCTCTATTTCTTTAACGGGGAACTCATGATCCTGAACCTTGGTCTCCTGCAGACCGATTATATCGGGATTATGATTCTCTATCAGTTTTTCTATCTGGTGTAATCTGGTACGGATACTGTTTACATTAAAGGTTACGATTTTCATTCTAACTGCCTTATATATTATAAATATCTGTCTTGTATCCCTGAAGTCCTCTTCTGCGGAACCACTCTGTTGTCGCCGCAAGCCCCTGCTCAAGGTCGTCTGACGGCGCAAAACCCGTCAGCTCTTTCAGAAGTCTGTTGTCGCCCATCAGTCTCATGACCTCCGATGCCTCGGGGCGCAGTCTCTTCTCATCAGAAACTATTGAAGCGTCAGGATTTATCATGTTTTTTATTTTGTCCGCAAGCTCACCTATGGATATCTCACGCCCTGTGGCAATGTTTATCTCACGTCCTGCCGTGCCCTCGCACTCGGCTATCCGGCAGAAGGCTTCCGCCGTATCCCCGACAAACACCATATCCCTTTTCGGGCTGAGCAGTCCAAGCCTGACCTCTTTTCTGCCAGCAAGAAGCTGGGTTATTATGGTGGGAATAACAGCCCTTGCGGACTGTCTGGGGCCGAAGGTGTTAAAGGGTCTGACTATGGTGACGGGCAGGCTGAAACTGCGGTAAAAGGACTCCGACAGCACGTCTGCGCCGATCTTTGTTGCTGAATAGGGGGACTGCCCCTGCCTGGGGTGCTTTTCGTCAATGGGGGCATATATGGCCGTTCCGTAGACCTCGGAGGTGGATGTTACCAGTACTTTTTCCGTTTCAAAGTCACGGGCGGACTGCAGAACGTTCAGAGTGCCTTTTATGTTGGTGTCGACATATGAGTCGGGGCTGTGATAGCTGTAGGGTATGCCTATCAGTGCGGCAAGATGGAATACTGCCTGCATGCCCTTCATTGCCGTTCGCACACCGTTGGGGTCTCTTATGTCGCCGGAGAAAATCTCTATTTCCGAGAGTATTTCTGCGGGCAGGTCTTCCAGCCAGCCGTTTGAGCCGAACGAGTTGTAATATACGAACGCCTTGAGTCTGCATCCTCTGCGGACGAGCTTTTCTGCCAGATGGCTCCCGATAAATCCGCACGCTCCTGTCAGAAGTACGCTTTTTCCTTTCAAGTCCATAGTTTCACCTTTCTGACAGAATATTACCAGATATTTGCGGGAAATTGAAGGCAGGAATATAAATCCACCCACCCTCCTTTGCCAAAGGATGGAGCAATATTTTTAAGAGAACAACCCAGAAATGCACAGATTATCACCGCCAATAAAAAAACGGGCGACCTGCCAGCCGCCCGTTCCCTCGTAACACGTTTTATTATCTGTAAATTACAGCTTCACAGACTCTGTCTTGCGGATGATGGTTACCCTTCCCGCCTCGAATTTTACTTCCACAGAGCCGTAGAAGTTTGTCTGGAACATCTCTTTCAGCATATCCTGAAGTTGTTCCATCTGAGATTTATTGTTTTCTTTTTTCTGTACAGTCATTGCAGCCATAGTATTTTCCTCCAAAAAACTACATTTTATGCGGCATCATGCTTACTGAAGGAGCTGAAGTGCCATCTGGGGTATCTGGTTGGCCTGTGCCAGCATTGATACGCCGGCCTGGCCGAGCATCTGATACCTTGTAAATGTAGACATCTCTTCTGCCATATCAAGGTCGCGGATCCTTGATTCAGCCGCTGTCATGTTCTCTTCAGCGGTCTGCAGGTTTGCGATGGTGTGTTCCAGTCTGTTGACCTGAGCACCGATAGTCGCTCTGACGCTTACCACCTGGCTGATTGCGGCATCGATATCAGGAATTGCGGCCTGCGCAAGGTCCTGAGAAACCAGAGTGATGTTGTTCAGGCCGAGACCTGTAACATCGAGCTGGGGAATGCTCACCGCAAGTGTCTGACCGGAGTTAGCTCCGATCTGCAGGTCGGTGGAGTTGTCCACGATGTGGAGGAAATAGTCCTCTTTTGCTGCGGCAGAGTTTGTTGAGAAGATCACCTGATTCTTAGAGGTGTCCCATGACTCTGTAACGCCTGCTCTGGAGTCGAGAGCGATCTCAACACCGCCGATGATTCCGAATACTCTGTCGTTGCCTGTTTCGTCAGTTCCGACAAGCTGGCCTGAGTGGGCATCGTATACGGTCACTTTTGTGGTGTTGTTCACTGCGGACTGGATCTTGTTAAGGCTCAGACCGTTGATGAGTTCTTCATCGCCGGAGAAAGCAACCTGACCCTGTTCGCCTGTGAGTGCGGTCTGGATTATGAACGTACCCGCTACGGACTGGATTCCGCCTGATGTTGTGGGGATTGAAACATAGTCCACAAGGTGGCTGTTAACGTTGTTGTTGGTTGAACCCATGCCAAGTTTGTTAACGATAGCGTCTGTGAGTTTTGTTTCAAAGTCTGCAATGGTGTCATCCGCTTCAAGGTAGATCACTGCGGATGTGCCGTTGCCCCAAACTGTCAGTTCCTGTTTGTTTGAGAAGAGGTTGTTTCCGTCGGAATCTTCAAACACTGCAATATCTTTGAGCTTGGTGGTTGTGGCTGCTGCTTCACCAGACCCGCTGATCTTGAGGCTGAGGTCGCCGAGAACTGTCTCACCGTTTGATTCAGTAGCGTTGTTGTTCTCTTTAAAGTTGATTGTCATGTTACCAAAGTCAACGTTACCTGTCTGAGCGTTGATGCTAGCATAGTAAACTGTTTTGGCCTGAGTATCGACAAAGTTGTCTCCGTTGTCCTTCGCTGTGAGCGAGGAGGGAGAGGTAAACTTCAGAGTGGGGCCTGCCTGTCCTGTGGGGCCGCCGGAAATCTGAACAGTACCGCCGCCTGATGAGGCTACACTGCCTGCAGGGGCTGCGTTCGCTCCGGAGAAGCTGAGCAGAACTTTGTCGCCGTTCTGAATTTTACCGTTAACGCCGAGGCTGAGCTGGAGATCGAATCCCAGAGACTGGCCTGCGGAGTTCATAAGGTTGGTCGTGTCGGCTGCAGTAAGGCTCACTGTGCCGTTAAGAGCCGTAACGTCGACCTCTTCCCACTCGGATATATAGCCTGTAAGGGCATCGATATATCTGATCTGAGCGGATGTTGTTCCGTTTGCAGAGACGTTGTCTTCGAAAACAACTTCAATGTAACCGGAAGACGTTGCAGCTGAGTTGCTGTATCCGGCAGCGGCCACGGAGAAAGATGATCCTGTCTGCAGATATGAGCCGGTAAGGCTTATTGTCGCACTCTGTGCGGCAGTCAGGTCGCCAACTGTGACTGTGTAGTAGCTTGTGCCTGTTGAGGCAAGCTGGCTGGCATTGTTTACGCTGCCTATATTTGTGTCGTTTGTTCCGTCAACGATCTCAGAACCGATTGCGCCGTCTTTCAGCGTCATGATGTCGGTTTTGTAGATCTCGTTTGATCCGGGAATGGTTTCAAGGTTGATTCTGTAGTTGCCTTCGTCAACCTCATCCCTGATTATAGCTTTGATTTTGCTGGAGCTTGCGGACCAGAGAGCTGTTCCGTCGCCGTTCAGCAGTTTTTTGGTGTTGAACTCTGTAGCAGAGGAGATTCTGTCGATCTCGCCCTTAAGCTGTTCAACTTCTTTCTGGATTTCAATACGGTCGTTTGAAGTGTACACGCCGTTTGAAGCCTGTACTGCGAGCTCACGCATTCTCTGCAGCATTGAGCTTACTTCCTCAAGTGCGCCTTCTGCCGTCTGCAACATTGAGATACCGTCCTGTGCGTTCATAGCCGCACGTTTAAGACCGGTGATCTGACCTCTCAATTTCTCAGATATTGCAAGACCCGAAGCGTCGTCTGCTGCATGGTTGATACGAAGCCCTGATGAGAGCCTTTCGATTGATGTTGCCAGCGCTGTCTGGCTGGAGCCCAGGTGTCTTTGCGAGTTCAAAGACATGATGTTTTGATAGACTGTGAGTGCCATTCTATCCTCCTTGATTGTTTCAATAGAGGTCACGCGCATCCTTGCGCATTTTTCTCATCGACACTTTCAGAAGGATTCTTTAGCGGAAATTTTATATTTTTTTATGTTTTCTAATTAAGATGCTGATAAATAAGATTAAAATATTTTTAAGTTTTTTTTGATTAATTTGAAATGCGGCGATATTAAATCTTAGGCAGAGACTAAAACCTGAGTTTTAGTTATCCGACAGCGGAAACGGCTTAACGTCATTCCATGCGAGTTGTTGAATTTGTCATGCTGAACGCAGTGAAGCATCTCAGTTTGAACAGAGACCCTTCACTCCGTTCAGGGTGACATAGGTGGGGGTATCAGGGTGACGTTTTACGCATACAACTAATACGTTAATAATTTCGATAAACGCTCTAGTGAGGCTTCAGCCGAAGAATCTCACAGTCAGAGACTCTTCGCAAGCTCAGAGTGACAATAAAACAGGATTCAGATCGGCTGATATGTCTGACTTACTTGAAAAATCTCATGATGTCGTTGTAGAAGGCGAAGAACATAAGCCCCATAAGCAGAGCCATGCCCGCCATGTTGGCTATCTCACGGACACGGATGCTTACCGCACGCCTTGTAACAGCCTCAACCATGAGAAACAGGATATGCCCGCCGTCAAGGACGGGAATCGGAAGAAGATTAAGGATACCTAAGTTTATGCTGATGAGAGCCATGAACCCGAAGAAAGCCACAAGGCCTGTCTCGGCCGACTCTTTTGCCATCTGAACTATCATGATGGGGCCGCCCACCGAATCCGCAGGAACAACCTTCTGGAACAGTTTAACGACTCCGGTAACCATCATAACGCTTATATTATATGTCTGGGTCACGCCTTCAACCACAGCCTCGTGGGGGGCAAGACGCACGGTCTCGCTCTTCTGACCGCGGATCACTCCCATACGGCCTACCTTAACATCTTCGCCGAAGATGTTTTTATCTGTTACCGACTGGGGTGTGATGGTCAGCTCCATAAGTCGGCCGCCTCTGTCTATTCCCAGAAGAACGGGTTGTCCGGCTCTTCCCTGAACATAGCCGCTCATGTCCTCCCAGTATTTAACACTGCGTCCGTCAACGGAGATTATCATATCTCCCTGAAGAAGACCTGCCTTTGCCGCCGCAGAACCTTCGCTGACTCCGCCCACCTCGGCCAGATATCTGGGTGTGCCGTGCATGAATATTGCGGCATAGATGATCATGGCAAGAACAAAGTTAAAGAAGGGACCTGCAAAAACTATGAGGAACCGCTGAAAAACGGTCTTGTTGTTGAAAGCTCTGTGCGCCTTGGTCTCGTCAACCTCTTCGTCCGGCTGTTCGCCGTACATTTTGACATATCCGCCAAGGGGTATCGCCGAGAGTGCGTATTCAGTCTCGCCACGCTTCCATTTGAAAAGCACGGGACCGAAGCCTATCGAAAAGCGTTCAACCAGAACGCCTGTGTATTTAGCGAGCAGGAAGTGTCCGAGTTCGTGTATGAAAATGAGTACTCCCAGAAGGAATACGGCTGAAATAAGTCCCATTATCTGTAAAACCTCTTAATTACTTTTTCGGCGGCGGCTCTGGCCTCCGAATCTGCGGCCAGCACTTCTGCAATGTTCTGCGGCTCCTGCGGCATAAAACTGTCGAGCACTGCCGATATGGCCTCCGGTATCGCCGTGTAGCCTATGCGGCCGCCCAGAAACTCCGCAACTGCGACCTCGTTGGCCGCATTCATCACTATCATAGGAGCGTTGCTGTCCTTTTTCAATACCTCCGCCGCTATCTGCAGGCAGGGATATTTTTCCATATCCGGCTCAAAAAAGGTCAATGCGCCGACCTGAGCCAGATTAAGCGGCTGAACGCCGGATTCCGTCCGCTCCGGATAAGCCATTGCATAGGCAATGGGTGTCCGCATGTCCGGTTCTCCCATCTGGGCTATCATGCTTCCGTCCCTGAAAGAGACGAAAGAGTGAACAACCGACTGAGGATGTATGACAACTCTCAGCATGGAAGGTTCAATATCAAAGAGGAATCTGGCCTCAATAAGTTCAAGGCCTTTATTCATCATTGTTGCGCTGTCGATGGTTATTTTGCTCCCCATTGACCAGTTGGGGTGTCTGAGAGCCTGTTCCAGAGTGACGTAGTCAAGTGCGTCTGCTGGTGTGTTGCGGAATGCTCCTCCGCTTGCGGTCAGGGTTACGCTGTGGAGGAAGTTTTTGTCCTGCCCCTGAAGGCACTGGAAAATAGCTGAATGCTCCGAGTCCACAGGGAGAATTTTTGCCCCCGTTCTTGCCGCCGTATCAAAGAGTATCCGGCCTGAGGCCACGATAGATTCCTTGTTGGCCAGCGCAAGGGTTATGCCCCTTTTGACCGTTTCATATGCATAAACAGTGCCCGCCGCACCGACTGCGGCCAGCAGCACCATATCAATAGCTTCGCTGTCGAGGATTTTCAGAATTTCGGATTCACCGCAGAGAATACCCTCTCCGCTCAGGCCTGTTGAACAGAGATACTTTGCGGCGCACTCCCTGCCCTGCTCCCGCATCAGCTCCAGATTTCCGTTGCAGCTTAAAAACACAACCTCATACTTTCCGGGGTTGCGTTTCACAACATCAAGAGCCTGCCTGCCGATGGAGCCGGTTGAGCCGATGATTCCGATTCTTTTCATGGATTACACTAGATATATAAGATACAGATAGAGCACGGGAGCGCCGAACAGAAGGGAATCCACCCTGTCCAGAATACCGCCGTGACCGGGGATGAGACTGCCCGAATCCTTTACGTTGGCCTTGCGCTTGAACATAGATTCCACAAGGTCGCCGATTATACCCGCAGTCACCACCAGAACGCTGATGACAATTCCGTGGAAGATGCTGAAATCCAGAAGGAGCCAGCTGTATGCAACACCCACTGCAGTTCCGCCGATGTATGCCGCAACTGCGCCCTCAATGCTCTTTTTGGGGCTTATCGCCTCATAGAGCTTGCGGCGGCCGAACCTGCACCCCACAAAATAGGCGCTGGTGTCGCTCATCCAGATGAGCACTATCAGAAAGAAGATATATGCGCCGTGGGCGTCCATCTTCCGCAGAAGAACGATGAAAGAGAACATAAGGGGTGCGTAGAGCACCGTTGTCAGGGTTCCGCCCACACTGTCGAAAGTGTCCTTCAGGGGTTCGTCCTGAAACAGCTTTATGGTCATGGCCAGAAGCACCGTTATAAGCAGTGCGCCGGAGAAGAACCGCACGTCGGCGGTGTATATGCCGTAGGGCAGTCCGATTGCGCCGACATATGCGGGAAGATGCATAACTTTTACGCCGCCGTTCTCCAGAATATCGATGAACTCACGGGCGGAAAGAAGGATTATAACCAGTACCGCAAGAAAAAATACAATATTATCAAAATGATATATAAACGCTATTATCGGCGGGATCGCAACCAGAGATGTAAGTATTCGTTTTTGTCTGTCGCTCACTTGCCCACCTGTTCGTCTGTCATTCCGAAACGTCTGACCCTGCCGGAAAAGTCCGCAATGGCCTTGTCCAGTTCTTCTCTGGAGAAGTCCGGCCAGAGACGCTCTGTGAAATAGAATTCGCTGTAGGCTGCACGCCACAGCATAAAGTTACTGATACGCTGTTCTCCGCTGGTGCGGACAACAAGGTCTATATCCGGAATATCGGCATTGTAGAGACATCCGGCCATAAGCTCCGGAGTTATGTCCTCCGGCTGAATTTTTCCGTCCTTAACCATCTGCGCCATGCATTTTGCGGCATCCACAAGTTCGTTTCGGCCGCCATAGCTCAGGGCGATATTCAGAACCATCCCCTTGTTACCCTTAAGCTCCTCCACAGATCTGTCAACGATTCTGCGGGTGCCTTCGGGCAAAAGCTCCAGCCTGCCGGAAAAGACCAGACGGATATCGTTTGAACGCATCACATCCAGTTCTTTCTCAAGATATTTTTCCAGAAGATCCATAAGGAAACCGACCTCGTCCTTGGGACGAAGCCAGTTTTCCATTGAGAACGTATAGAGTGTGAGATAGGAAACTCCAAGTCCGGCACAATACCTGACTATATCGCTGACGACCTCCGCACCTTTTTTATGTCCGAACACCCTCGGCAGGGCACGGGATTTCGCCCAGCGTCCGTTGCCGTCCATAATTATGGCTAGGTGTCTTGGTATGGTTAGGTCAGACACTAAATCTCCATTATCTCTTTTTCTTTTTCGCCTGTGATAACATCCACTTTTTTAATGAAATCGTCTGTGGCTGTCTGAATCTGTTCGATGAACTTTTTGCCGTCATCCTCAGATATCTCTTTATCCTTTTCCAGTTTTTTGATTCTGTCGTTGGACTCGCGTCTCAGGTTGCGGATGGCTACTTTTGTGTCCTCTGCAACTTTTTTAACGTGTTTTACAAGGTCTTTTCTGCGCTCCTCAGTAAGCTGGGGAACGGGGATACGGATTATTTTACCGTCGTTTGAGGGGTTGAAACCCATGTTTGCGTTCTGGATTGCTTTTTCAATGGGGTTTATCATCGAAGTGTCCCAGGGAGCCACTGTAATGAGTCTGGGCTCGGGTGAGCTGAGTGTGCCCACGCCTGAAAGGGGTGTGGGTGTGCCGTAGTAGTCCACTCTGATGTTGTCGAACATAGAGATGGAAGCTCTTCCGGTACGGATGGTCTTAAGCTCATCTTTATAGTGCTGGATGGTTTTCTCCATCTTGTCTTTCATGTCTTTAACAACTGCTGCGCCCATTAAATTATCCCTCCACTACTGTTCCGATCTTCTCGCCCATGACAACTTTTTTCATGTTGCCTTTGCCGTAGATGTCGAAAACTATTATCGGTATTTTATTGTCCATACACATTGATATGGCTGTTGAATCCATAACCTGAAGTCCTTTGTTGAGAACGTCCAGATAGGATATTTTTTCAAATTTGACTGCGTTCTTGTCTTTTTTGGGGTCTGCGGTGTAAACACCGTCAACCTTTGTAGCCTTCAGAATAACCTGAGCGTTGATCTCGGTTCCTCTGAGGGTTGCGGCTGTGTCCGTTGTGAAATAGGGGTTTCCTGTTCCTGCGGCGAATATCACCACACGGCTTTTTTCGAGATGTCTCATGGCACGGCGGCGGATAAAAGGTTCCGCTATCTGGCGCATCTCGATCGCAGTCTGAACACGGGTGGGCACGCCTATCTTCTCCAGCCCGTCCTGAAGGGCGAGGGAGTTGATTACTGTTGCCAGCATTCCCATATAGTCGGCTGAAACTCTGTCCATGTTGCGGGCTGCACCCTGAATGCCTCTGAAAATGTTGCCGCCGCCGACGACCACGCCCACACGGACGCCCATCTCGACGACTTCTTTGATCTCGTTGACTATGAAGTTTGCGGTGTTGAAGTCTATTCCGTACTCTCCGTCACCCATGAGAGCTTCGCCGCTTAACTTTAAAAGAATCGTATCGTATTTAGCTTGCACGGTTTTCACCTTGTTCTGTATTCTCTAAGTATTACATATAATAACAATTTAATCAATTCCCCTTATCTGATGGGCTTGAAGAACCTCTCAAACCTGTCGTAGGCGGGGTTCAGGAAGCGGAACATGCTTAAAGGGAATTTTGCCCATGCGGAATCATAGGCGGGTGTCTCAAGGGACCAGTAGATGAGCACAGCTTTGCCCTTTATTGCGTCTTCGTCAACAAAGCCCCAGAAACGGCTGTCATAGCTGTTATCCCTGTTGTCGCCCATCATGAAATAGTAGCCTTCGGGCACTGTTATCTGCGTAAAGCTGTCTTTGGGCGATATGTCCGCAGGAAGGGGTATCATCCCGTTCAGCTGCTTGAAAGGCTCGGGCTGAGCCTGACCGTTCACATAGAGCACCTTGTCTTTAAGCTCGATCTTATCGCCGGGGGTTCCTATCACCCTTTTAATGAAATCCTTTGAAGGCTCAAGGGGATATTCGAACACAACCACATCGTTTCTCTCAGGCTCGGAAAAAATATACGCAAGCCTGTTCAGCAGGATGTAGTCCCCTTTCAGAAGGGTTCCCACCATTGATTCGGAGGGTATCTGATATGTCTGGAGCAGAAGCCCTTTTATGAGCATCGCTATGACCACAGCAACCACCAGCGAATCGAAAAAAGTATCCTTTTTGGCCTGCGCCGTTTTTAACTCTTCAGTCTCTTCCGGCTTTTCTTTCGAACCTTTTATGTCTCTCTTACTCATTTGCCGTCACCGAGTTTCAGTACTGCGAGGAAGGCTTCCTGCGGAATCTCCACATTGCCCACGCTCTTCATCCGTTTCTTACCCGCCTTCTGCTTTTCCAGCAGTTTCTTCTTACGGGTAATATCCCCCCCGTAGCATTTCGCAGTAACGTTCTTGCGATACGCCTTAACGGTCGTTCTTGCCAATATTTTGTTGCCTATCGCCGCCTGAATGGCGATGTCGAACATCTGTCTGTGTATTACGTCTTTCAGTTTATCCGCAAGATCACGCCCTTTATAAAACGCATGATCCTTGTGTACGATAATGGACAGGGCATCAACCTTGTCTTTGTTCAGAAGGATGTCGAGCTTAACAAGGTCGCCCCTTGCGTAGCCGTCCATCTCATAATCGAAAGATGCATAGCCTCTGGAGACTGATTTCAGCTTATCGTAGAAATCCATCACCACTTCGCCCAGCGGCAGGGTGTATTCCAGAATAGCCCTTGTCTTGCTGATGAACTTAATGTTCTTCTGCACGCCTCTGCGTGATATCAGAAGCTGAATGACACCGCCGATGTATTCTTCCGGCAGGATCACAGTTGCAGCTATCACAGGTTCCTCGATGAAGTCTATCTCCGAGGGGTCGGGCATTCCGGCGGGGTTGTCTATCTCTATCACCTCGCCGTTTCTTTTGGTTATTCTGTAAACAACCGTGGGAGCGGTGCTCACCAGATCGAGGTCGAACTCACGCTCAAGCCTCTCCTGAATGATCTCCATGTGAAGAAGACCGAGGAAACCGATGCGGAAACCGAAGCCCAGTGCCGCAGAGGACTCGGCTTCATATGTTATTGAGCTGTCGTTGAGGGACAGCTTTTCAAGTGCATCTCTAAGGTCTTCATAGTTCGCCGAATCCACGGGATACATCCCGCAGAAGACAACTGGCTTGACCTTTTTGAACCCGGGGAACGGGGTGCTGGTGGGTTTCTTAGGGTTGGTGACGGTGTCACCTATATCTATCTCACGGATGTCCTTTATGGAAGCGGTCATGAATCCCACTTCGCCGGCTTTCAGAACATCACTTTTCGCAGGTTTCGGGTTAAAATAGCCCACTGCGTCAACGGTGCGCTCCGCCTTGCTGGCCATGAACTGAATCTTGTCCCCTGCCCTCAGTTCGCCGTCAACCATACGCAGAAGGATGACAACGCCGAGGTATGAGTCATACCACGAATCCACGATCATCGCCTTAAGGGGCTTCGCAACATCTCCTGTGGGAGAGGGAATCCTTTTTACAATGGCCTCAAGGATCTCTTTCGTGCCGATATTCTCCTTTGCGCTGGCAAGCACCGCTTCGGAGGCATCTATGCCTATGATATCCTCTATCTCAGCAGTAACCTTTTCAGGGTCTGCGCTGGGAAGGTCTATTTTGTTCAGAACGGGGACGAGGTCGAGTTCCTGATCCACCGCCATGTAAGCGTTCGCAATCGTCTGAGCCTCAACACCCTGTGCGGCATCCACCACGAGCAGTGCGCCCTCGCAGGCGGCAAGGCTTCGCGACACCTCATAGGTGAAGTCAACGTGACCGGGGGTGTCGATAAGATTAAGGATATAAGTGTTGCCGTCGTCGGCCTTATAGGTCAGCCTTATGGTCTGAGCCTTAACCGTGATTCCCCTCTCTCTCTCTATGTCCATACTGTCCAGTATCTGGTCCCGCATCTGACGTTTATCCACAGCGGCTGTAAATTCGATAAGTCTGTCGGCTATGGTGGACTTGCCATGGTCAATGTGTGCTATGATACTGAAGTTTCTGATATTTTCGTTTCCCATGTAACCTCTTGAAGAATAGCGGCGCAGAAGTATCCGCCGTTTGAAAACATACGGGTTAAAAATACCTTAACACCCGCATAAAAGACAAGCAAAAAATACGGATATGTTGAAATGGTGCATTAAATGAGATCCTTCGGCAAAGGCTTCAGGATGACCAACAGTCACGTACCTATTTCACCAGGGAGTTCACTGAGAACAGAGGCTCCATGATAGAGATTACGATGAAACCGACGATGAGACCGATGAACATGATGAACACAGGCTCCACCACGGAGACAAATCTGGCGGTGAACTGTTCGGTCTTTCTGCTGTAATAGACGTTTACACGCTCAAGCAGGTCGGGCAGGTTTCCGCTCTTCTCGCCTGTGGCCGCAGCCGCAACGAAAAGCTCGGTGAAAAGTCCGCTCTGGCTGACGCTCTCTGAAAACTTTCTGCCCGCCGCAACGCTCTCGGCTATGTCCATGATAGCCTGACCGACGTAAACGTTTGCGATACCGGGTGCGGTGTTGCGAAGTGCCTCCACCAGGGGAAGCCCCTCTCTGAGCTGAAAGCTGAGAACGTGGGAGAGTCTTGAGGCCGTGACATCCTTGACAACGTCAAACCTGTAGAGTCTTTGGTCTATGTACATGCGGAATTTGCCTTTGATGGCATAATATCTTGAGAATACGGCAACAGCCGCAAGGATAAGCATGAAAACCACAAGGCCGTAGTGCTGGAGCACGCCGGACATGAACAGCAGAAGTTTTGTTGAAGCGGGAATATCCGCCCCTGCACTTTTAAAGATGCTCTCCAGTTTCGGAACAACGAAAGCAAGCATGAAACCGACAACGCCAAGTCCCATGGTGAGAACCACTGTGGGATATATCATTGCGCCAGTGAGCTTTTCGCCTGCCTTCTTCCTGTCCTCCTCGAAACGGGAGATATCCATAAGCACGGTGGCCAGTCTGCCCACCTTTTCGGAAGTTCTTATAAGGTGGACGTACAGCTCGCCGAAAATCTTTTTATGGGCTTCCATGGCGTCGGAGAATTTCTTACCGCCGGAAACCTTGTCGCACATATCGGAGAGAGCGTCCTTCATCTTTTTGTCGTGAACTGACTGAGCGGTAACCGTCAGAGCTTTGGTAAGCTGAATACCGCTTGAAAGGAGTATCGAAAGCTGAAAGAAAACATCAGCCAGAGGTTTTTTTCTGAAAGAGAACGAGAACTTTGACTGCTTGTCAGCTGCTTCCTTTATTGTGGAAATGAGCAGTCCGTCCGCCATAAGTTTTGACAGAGCGGTATTTTTGCCCGATGCCTCAACACGGCCTTTGACGGTCTTTCCCTTCTTGTCTATTCCCTCGTATGAAAAAACAGGCATTACTTGGCACCTATAACGGCCACTATCTCACCTGCGCAGGTTGCTCCGCTGCCCACAAGCTCATATCCGTGGTAAACGAAAGGTCTGTATCCGCTTTTGAAAGCTTCGGCAGCAATTTCCGATGCATCCGCCTTTGAGTTTATCAGCCTGCGGATACCGTCGGTAACGTTGACCATTTCAAACACACCTATCCTGCCTGTAAAGCCTGTATGCATGCACTCGTCGCATCCCACCGGCTCATAGGTTATCTCGGGCAGGCGGCCTGCCGGCTCAAAGAAGTCGTATACATACTGTTCTGTCTGAACAGGTTTTTTGCAATGGGGGCACAGCTTGCGCACCAGACGCTGACCGATAACTGTAACCAGTGCGGAGGAGAGCAGGAACGGCTCAACGTCCATATCCAGCATCCTTGCAACGGCCGTGGGTGCGTTGTTTGTGTGCAGTGTGGAGAGCACAAGGTGACCTGTCAGTGCGGCCTGAACGGCTGCGGATGCTGTCTCCTTGTCCCTTATCTCACCAATGAGGATAACGTCCGGATCCTGTCTGAGGAAGGCTCTGACTGCTGATGCAAAGGTGATGTCCACGTTACGGTTCACCTGTACCTGAGTGATCTTCTCCATGTGGTATTCCACCGGATCCTCAATGGTCATTATGTTTGTATCGTCGCTTATCATTTCTGAAAGCGCCGAGTACAGTGTCGTGGTCTTACCGGAACCCGTGGGTCCTGTCACCAGAATGATTCCGTTGGGGCGTTTGATGGCCTTTCTGAAATCGGGGAGCATATATTCGGGCATACCCGTCTTTTCGAGGGTTACCATTGTCTTTGATTTTTCCAGAATCCTGAGAACCGCTTTTTCGCCTGTTACCGATGGGACTGTCGAAACCCTTATGTCAACGTCACGGCTTCCTATGCGCAGGTTGATACGTCCGTCCTGAGATTTTCTGGTCTCGGCAACGTCCAGATCTGACATTACCTTGATACGGGCAATGACTGATTCCTGAAGGCTTTTGGGAAATTCCCTGATGGTGGCGAGCTTGCCGTCGATACGGAAACGAACGGCAAATCTGCCTGTGAGTCCTTCGAAGTGGATATCACTTGCGCCGGATTTAACGGCCTTGATTACGGTGCTGTTCACCAGTCTGATGATGGGTGCATCATCGTATGAAGCGGCAAGTATGTCGTCCGCACCTTCGATATCCTGAATATCGCCCTGAAACTCGTCTGAACGTGAGGATTCCAGAGCCTCCAGAACGGCGAAGATACGCTGGTTGTCAGCCTCTTCGACCTCAAGGTTCTCTCCGGTAACAAACAGCAGGTGGCGTGCTTTCGCAAGGCCTGCCGCACCGCTGTAGAGCATAATGGCGCTGTCGCCGATACGCTCCGGAGCAAAATCCGTGCGGTCGGGATATTTCAGATAAAGCTCAACAAGTCTGGCGTAATCCATTATTTGAACTCGTTTCTGATTTTTTCATCTATCTGTTTTTTGAAATCCAGAGACTCCTGATGCTTGTTCTCTGTGAGTCTCTCCGCATCCTCATGAGTGTTTATGATGTTTGCAGAAATAAACACCATCATGTTCGTCTTCTGGAAGTTTGTCGATCTGTTCTTGAAAAGCCAGCCCAGAACGGGAATCTTCGAAAGTCCGGGGATGGCGGAATCTGTTCTGTCGCTGTCGTCCTTAAGCAGACCGGAGATAACGACCATTGAGCCGTCTTTCAGCTTTATTCTGGTCTTTGTCGAACGGGTCAGGGTGATGGGGGATGTGGATGTGGCAGAGCCTTCCGCAACTTTTTTCACTTCCTGCTCGATCTTAAGGGTAACAGATTCGTCAGAGTTTATCTGGGGAACTATTTTCAGTTTAACGCCCACGTCATTATATTCATATGACTGAACTGGGTTGTTGTTGGAGTCGTATTTTGTGCTGGTGAGGAAGGGTCTGTTCTCGCCCACGAAAACCTCAGCCTCTTCGTTGTCCAGTGTGAGTATCTGGGGGTTGGAAAGGATGTTGATCCCGCTTGCTGTTTTAACAAAGTTAACCAGAAGGCCGATACTGGGGAAGTTTACGCCCTCGTAGGAGATTACATCACCGAGGATACCGAGGTTGAAACCATTATCCAGAGCAGTTGAATCGCCGTTTGCGAAGCTGAGCAGCTTGTTGTCGTTAACGAAACCGATGGTTCCCGCTGTGTTGCCGTTGCCCACTGTTCCCTGCCACTCAACACCGAACTTGTTGCCGTTGTCCAGTGTGGTCTCAAGGATGAGCGCCTCAACGTATACCTGACGTCTGGGAACGTCCAGTTTCTTTATAAGTTCGTCAACCTTGCCGTAAAGCTCCTGATCGCCGAAAACGATGATGGAGTTTGTGGCCTTGTCAAAAGATACGGAAGACTTGACCCTTGTTGCTGTCTTGCCGTCCGTTCCCGCCTGAGCGATGGTTCCTGTGAGGGTGTTGAGAACTTTGTCAACGTCCTCTGCGTTAGCGTTTTTAAGATAAAAAACTCTGGGAGCGTTGAAGCTGCCGGGGCTTTTTGTATCAAGCTGGGAAACTATAAGGTTTATTCTCTCAAAGTCGCCGTCCAGTGAAGCGACAAGGATGATGTTCGCATAATCGTCAGCCACGATAACGGGGTCTGTGGCGATAAGGCTTTTCTTCTCCATGTCGGCGAAGAGCTTGGTCATTTTATCCGCAACGTTGCTGGCGGAAGCGTTCTCTATTTTTATGCTTCTGATGGTGAAGTTCTGTGCTCTCTGGTCGAGCTTATCAACGAAGGAACGGATCTTAACTATTCTGGAAACTCTGTCCCTTACAACTATGGCGTTGATACTTTTAATGACTTCCGCATAGCCGCCCTTGGACTTCATTCTGTTCATGGCGTTGACAAGGACTCTGGCATCAAAGTTTTTGGGATGGATGACAGTGGTTATCAGTGCGTTGTCGTCCCCTGTGCCGGATGAATCGTCGGCATCCATAAAGTCAGCCTGCTTGACGATCTCGAAGTATTTACCCCTGTCGATAAGCTCGAATCCGTTTGCACGGAGGGTTGAGCCGAAGATATCCATAATATCGGATGAACGGATCTGTGTTGCCGAGTCTATGCTCACCTTGCCTTTGAGAGCGGTTTTGTCATAGACAAAGTTCTTTTTGGTGAATTCCGAAACGAAGGTGACGAAGTCCGTCAGATCCATATCGCTGAAATTTACGTTAAATCCTGCATGGGCAGCTGTCGAAACTGTAAAAAGCAGGATAATCAATACAAACTTTCTGATCAGGTTCATCCTTTTATCTCCACATAAATTGTCTTTTTCTTTTCAAGTCTTTCCAGATCCAGCGTAAGTGCGCTGAGGTTCTCTGCGTTGGCGAGGGTGTCGAAGAACACCGTGGGGTTCTTAAGTTCCTTGCCGTTCAGACGGACTATGACGTCTCCGGGGAGAAGCCCCATCTGAAGCAGAGCCGAATCCGGCTTCATACGGCTCAGTTTATAGCCTACAAATTTGCCCTCCCTGTCGAAAGGGTTAATGGCAACTGATTTCATGACAGTGTTAATGTTTGAAAGTTTTTCGATTACGGTCTGTCTGGGGATGCTTCTTCTGTCGACACCGTCGGCGGCGGAAGCTGAGGAGGGTGCGTTCTTATCGCCCTGTCCGGCCATAGGGTCTTTTATGTCGAGTTTCAGAGTGGAGCGTTTTCCGTTCTGCTCGATCTCGACCTCAAGTTCCCTGGCAGACACCAGCATAATACCCTCTTTCTCAAATCCCTGTCTGAGAACGATATTATTGCCGTCGGGCTTTTTAAGGATTGCAAACGATTCGCCTGTTCCTTTCAGGATACCCACCAGTTTGATACCGCCGGCATCAGAAGCGGGTACTCCCTGACCTTCGGCTTCAGGGTTATAGGAGGGCTGAAAGCCCACGGCATCCAGAGTACCTTTAACGGATGAGGTTTCAGCGTTGAAAATATTCTTCTCGATGATGAATTCCGTGCTCGGCTCATTGCTGACGTTCAGCTTTGCGCCTCTGTCCCCCGCATTCAGGGAAACGTTGGGTGCGGCCATATACTGCAGAAATCCCGTCACCGCCCAGGCAATAAACACTCCTGCCGCAACAGGATAGGCTATGTAGCTATAATTGATTTTCATTACTACCTTTTTCGCCGTCAATCAAAGACTGCGGACAACTATTGCATTGAGATTATATATACTATGGAGCAAGATTGCAAAGGAAACTCTCTGTGTCCTGTCATATAAAATTCCCATTGCGAGCGAAGGCGCAAAAACAAGAAACCCGTGGGAGCTTCCCCACCCGTACACATGCACCGCAGAGAACAGAACCGAGGTAATAACGTTTGCCGCCGACACTCCGAAAAATTCTGCCTGCATATTTTTTTTCAAACAGTGCTGAACGGTTCCCCTGAAAAAAAACTCCTCGGCAACAGGCGCAAGAATGAAAAGGACGAACAGCATATAATATGACGGCAGTTCGATCCGTCCGTCGGCCAGTCTGAGACCCGTCCAGAAAAAACCGCAGAAAATAAAAAACAAAAACAGATACAGATCTGTCTTTACTAATGGCAGACAACTTCCCGAACCAGACAGATTTGGGAGATTGCTTCGCTCCGCTCGCAAAGACATTTTAGCGTCTTCGCGAGGAGCACCGCGACGCGGCGAACTTCCACATTCAGTTTCAGCCTCAGTGCCTGTGTCTGTCCTATTAATATGCATCATCACAAATCATCTATTGAATATGGGTGGTTTGTCAAATATAATACTGCGGAAGAATGATGAATTTTTATTGAGGTGAAAGAATGAGAAACAGCAAGGGCTTCACTATCATCGAGATACTGGTGGTGCTTGTCATCCTCGGTATTCTGGGAACTCTGCTCGTTCCCAAACTGCTGGACAAACCGGACGAAGCAAGAATGACCAAAGCAAATCTCGACATCAAGGCCATTGAGGCCGCACTGAAGATATACAAGCTCGAAAACAGCATATACCCCACCACAGAACAGGGACTTGAAGCTCTGATTACAGAGACAACGATAGATCCCGTGCCCAACAGCTTCAAAAAGGGCGGATATATGGATGAGATACCCAAGGATCCGTGGGGCGGCGACTATATCTACAGAAGCCCCGGCGACGAGGACAGGGATTATGAGATAATCTCCTACGGAGCCGACAGAAAAGAGGGCGGAGAAGGCGTTAACGCCGATATAAAGAGCTTTAATGACAAACAGAACTGACAACAAAGGCTTCACTCTGGTGGAGCTTCTGGTTGTAATGATAATTATAGGTCTCGGCTTTGTGTCCCTGTCGCCCTCTCTGGCGGATAAAACCGTCAAGGCCGGCGGGGACGAGGCCTTTTTCAACGAAATCGTAGCATCCCAGATGCAGGCGGCAAAGACCCTGAACAGACAGGTCTTTATCAAAGGCACGGTGGGCACGAACTCTATTCTGCTCTACGACGGCAAGACCGTTAAAATCCCTTCAGGCACTGTTGACAGAGCCGAGGTGAACGGCAAACGGACAAACGGCGTGGAGTACTACATCTATTTCTATCCGGACGGAATCTTCGACGATTTTGAACTTGAGCTCAACAACGACAAAAAGATCATCTCCTATCCCATGATAAACACGGTGGTGATGAAATGACGTCGAAAGGTTTCACTCTGATAGAAATTCTTATCGCTCTGGCCATCCTCTCCCTCAGTATGCTCGGCATCTACCGCCTCACCTTCGTTTCCCTGAACGCATCGGAATATTCCGTGCGAAAGGCCGCAGTTAACGAGGCCGGATATCTGCGTGTGCTAGAGGAGCTTAACTATCCCGGCAGAAACTTCAGCGAAGAGAACGAACTGGCGGACGGAACAGAGATCAAATTCAGCTCAGAAAAGGGCACATCTCTATATCCCGGCGTTGACGAGGTAAAGCTCACCGCCGAGGCAAAGGATGCAAAATCGGTGTATTACTATTATGAAGCCCAGTAACAGAGGTTTCACCCTCATAGAGATGCTCATTGCGCTGGCCATATCCTCTGTGGTCGTGCTTGGCGTATACAGCATGTTCAACTCGGTCATAGCCTCGAAGGAGGCGGCGGAAAAGAGCGGCGACAAAAACGTTCTGCTCATGTCCGCCCGCAGGCTTTTCAAGCCGGATCTTCTCCAGCTTTATCAGGAATCCCTTTCGGTGAACAATGCAGGCGAGAACGCAGTGCTCAAGTTCACCTCACTGAACAGCATAAAGCTGAACAGAGCCATGCCCGTTGACATTACATATTTTGTGGACGACGACGGATGGCTGGTGCGCAGGGAACAGCAGACCGACCTGAACTATGACTGGGAGCTGAAACTGCTGCCCGATGTTAAAGAGTTCAAGATTCAGTCCCACAACGGCTACAGGTTCACCGACGACCCCACAAGTACGGACGTTATCATAAAGGTATCTTTCAAATATAAAGAGACCCCCGTTGAATTTGTCGCAGGATGCGGATTCACCGCCAAAGGACTCTCAGAGGCGGCGGCCTCCGGTTCATCCTCTGTGCCGGAAACAGGCAGCTTTAAGCACCCGGCATCATCATTTCACCCCGGCGGACAGGTGACAACCCCCGCACAGGAGGATGAATAATGAGAAACAACAGAGGCTCGGTGCTCATCTTCGTTCTGATTTTCATAGCTTTCGGTGCGGCCACCGCAATCTATATCTATGAAAAGAGCATGGCGGGATTCGAAAACGTCACCGACGATTTCTATATAAATCAGTCCAACGTGTTCGCCATGTCCGCAATAACGGCTGTGGAAGAGATAATGAAGGACGACGACAACTCATACGACTCCAAAGAGGAGACGTGGGCGTCGATACCTATAACAGAAGTGCCCTACGGCACCGTTTCAATATCCGTACGTCCGGTTAACTCAAAAATTCCTCTGAACAACCTTATCGACGGCGAGGGCTACGAAAGTCAGCGTTTTCTGGATGCATGCGAAGAGGCGGTTGAAGAGGAGAGCATCATCGATATAACCTGCGGAGAGATAAAGGACTATATCGACTCCGACGGCGAAACCACACTGGGCGGCAACGAAAACGGCGGATACGAATACACAGGCCTCACCTTCCAGACAAAGAACGCACCTCTGGAAACCTTCGAGGAACTCAGAATACTCACAAAAAATCCGGATGACTTTCTGAAGCTTCAGAAGTATTTTACATCACAGTCCGACACAAACAGCATAAACCTCAATTTCGCTTCCGCAGGAACCATAAAAACACTTCTGCCGGAGCTGAGCGACTATGCAGAGCGGATAACGGAATATACAGCAAAAAATGAGATAAAAGACGTTTCGAACATACAGGCAGAATTCGGCATTCCTCAGGACGTATACCTGCAGGTTCTGCCGTATATTTCAGTAAAAAGCACTTTATTTTATGTTAGGGTTGAAGTAACCTTAAACGATGTACCCCGTTTTTACCATGCTCTTGTGAGCAAAAACGGAGAGAACGTTAAGGTCATACGATTTATGGCAGGTTTAGATGGAGACTACTACTAGCACGATCTTTCTGTCGGGAGGTTCCGATTTCTTCCTGCTTACGGATGCGGCAAAAACACCCGTTGAGCCCCAGTCCGTTCTGGCGATGAAATCCGGATATAATCTCATCATCGACGACTCATCACTGTTTTATACAGGAATGGAGTTCCCGCAGGCGCCGAAAAAAAGGACGGATATGTTCATCCGCAACTACCTGTCCACCCAGTTTCCGGCGGAGCTGACGGCGTATTTCGCATATATGAAAAAGGGCGATAACTTCCTGATAGGGATATTCAAACCCGATCTGATGGAAAACCCCGCTATGAAAACCGTTCTGGATAAGGCAGGGAAAATAACAAGTCCCATGGCAATCCGCTACGGCACAACGGACACATTTGTTCACACCTACGGCGAAACCACCATCCAGTCCGAAGACGGGCTGGTGACCCACATCGAAAAACAGGGGCTTAACTCCCCCAGACCAACTCAGGTTCCCGCATCATCAGCACTCACTGTTCCCTTTGTAAAAGCTCCGGCAATGGCCATGGGCGAATACAAATACGCCGTGATAGCACTCGTTCTGTGCTATGCGCTGTTTGTAACCGGACTCTGGTTCCGCTATGAGTTCCACAACAGCAAAGCGAACAGAGCCGAGGCGATGCTCAACAGAATCTACCAGCAGGCAGGCGTTGCGGACGATGCAGACCCCTTCGGCAAACTGAAGTTCAAGGCCGAAAAAGACGGCGGAGCCAGCTATGCGGTGCTTTCTGTTCTGGAAAAAGTGAGCAGGGCACAGGCTGAAAGAATAACCGCCGCCTCAATTGACATCAAAAACGGAAGCGTGGTCTATGAGGGAACAACCTCCGACTATGCATTCATAGAAGACTTCCGCAAACAGCTAAAAAAGGAGACCGGTAAGGAGATAAACCTTATCGACACCAAAAAGCAGGAAGGCAGCATTACATTCACCCTGAGGTTTCAGCAGTGAACTTAAAAAACATTAATATTAATATCAACATGAACAGGGACAAGGCTGCCCTGATACTGCTGGTCGCCGGAGTATTGTTTCTGGCGTTCTACTGGACTTACGCAGGTTTCAGTTCAGCCACGGTCAATGCCGAAACAAGATATAACGACACCATGGAAAGAACCAGCTCTGCGCTTGATCTTTACCTGAAAACACTCACAACACCCACTCAGGCTCCCAAGGTTGAGGAGGGTCTTCTGACCTTCGTTGAAAAATCAGCGGAGACTCTGGGACTTTCAAACCGTCTGGGCGATATGAAACCCATCAACGTAAAGGGCGGCGAATCCGTCTCTTTCAGGGTGGACAGCCTGACAGGGGACGAGGCAGTCAGCTTTATCCGTATGCTTGAGGGCAGATCGAACATAAAGCTCACCGCTGTCAAGATCAGCAAAAGATTCGACAACGACCAGCGTCTTAACCTTGTGGTAACAGCCGAGAAATCATGAACAGAATACTCATAGCGGTCGGCATATTCATTCTGGTATTCACAACCTCACTCTGGGCGTTCTTCCCGTTCGGTCCCTTTGTCGAGAGCACGGTCTCAAAATCGGCAAAGAACATGGGGATGAAGATAAAATATGACGGTGCGGATTCCGGTATTTTCAGCACAACTCTGAAAGACGTTCAGCTCAACGGCAGAGAGATAGGCGATTTCACCCTCCGCCACACCCCCATGACCATCTTCACCAGAAGCATGAAGGTATCCGTTAAAGGGATATACAATGCAGAGGCGGAGATATCCGAAGACCTTATGGAATTTGACGTCACCACCAGCGGCAGGGCTCTGGACTTTATAAAGGAACCCGTGTCACTCAACGGAAACGTGAGAATTCAGGGAAAAATAGACATCAAAGGCGATTCCTCCCGGATAAAGGCTCAGGCAGACAAAATGCTTCTGGAAACACCTCTGGGTGAAATGACCTTTGAAAACGTTTCAGCAGACATAGAGAGCGCAAAGAGCAGGGTCACCATTAACAGTATAAAGTCTGACGACAGAAACGAACTGAACATGAAGGGCACAATAAGGCTTAAAAGGATTCATATGCCCGATTCGGAAGTGGCTCTGAACGGCTCCATCAAACTGGCAGGACAGAGAAAGAGCCTCTCGATAAACGGCAAAATCGATAACCTGCATCCGGTTCTCAACTGACAGAGTAAATATATCACGCCGTCATCAGATGAGATTGCATCACCTCTGCGAGGTTCGCAATGACGCATGCACGCCGTCACTGCGAACGCAGTGAAGCAGTCTTCCAAGTCCTGACAGCCAGCCGCTCTGGCAGATTCTGTATATGGAAGTTTGCTTCACCCTTCGGGTTCGCAAAGACAAATAACGATTCACGCCACTCCGGAGAGATTCTTAATTTCCAACTATTTAAACAGCTTCAGATATTCTCCGTAGCCTTCCTTTTCCATATCCTCTTTCGGAATGAAACGCAGTGCGGCTGAATTTATGCAGTAGCGCATTCCGCCCTTGTCCTCCGGTCCGTCCTCAAAAACGTGCCCCAGATGTGAGTCTCCGTAAAGACTGCGAACCTCGGTACGCTTGCCCAGAAGTTTGAAATCGTCCTTCTCTTTGACCATCTTTTTATCTATGGGTTTGGTAAAGCTCGGCCATCCTGTGCCGGAATCGAACTTATCCTTTGAGCTGAACAGCGGTTCGCCCGTCACAACGTCAACGTATATGCCGTCCTTGTGGTTGTTCCAGTAGGCGTTGTCGAACGGCCTTTCGGTTCCCTCTTTCTGTGTCACGTTATACTGAAGGGGCGAAAGCCTGCTCTTTAGCTCCGCATCCGAAGGTTTTTTATATTTAGGGTTCACAGACTCCTCCTTTCCCCACGTCTTTTTCAGATATCCTGCTCTGCCTGAGCCTACCTTGTAGCGGTCGTAGTGGGTCTTGTTCTTTTGAGCATAATCCTGATGATAGTTCTCCGCCGGATAAAACTTTGCGGCAGGCAGAACGGCGGTTTTTATGGATTCCTTGAACTTGCCAGATTTGCCCAGAGCATCTTTTGATTTTTCAGCGGCGGTTTTCTGTGCGGCAGTAGTGTAAAATATCGCAGTTTTATACTGTGTTCCCCTGTCGGCGAACTGTCCTCCGGCGTCGGTGGGGTCTATGTTGCGCCAGAAGATATCAAGCAGTTTTTCATATTTCACTTTTGCGGGATCATAGATTATACGCACTGCTTCATAATGTCCGGTGTATCCCGCCGAAACATCCTCATATGTCGGATTCTCCACCTTTCCGCCTGTGTAGCCTGCGGAAACGTCCTTCACCCCGTCCAGAAAGCTGAACGGCGGCTCCATGCACCAGAAACAGCCTCCTGCAAATATTGCGGTCTCATATTTCGCCGCATTCGCAGCAGGAGCCATGGTGAACATCAGAAGCATCGGAATTATATATCTGGAGTATTTCATAAGCACCTCTGACAATAAGATATGATGCCGTAAAAAATATCACAGTATTTTTGTAACCTTTTCTTTTTTCGCCCGTTATGGAGACATGAACACCAAATAAACACAAGGAGAACACAAATGAAAAAAGTTATTGCAGTATTAGCAGTGGCGGTTATGGTTATGGCGGCAGGTCAGGCATTCGCGGGTAAAGGCGGAATGGGAGGATCAGGGGGAATGGGAGGCCACGGCCACGGCGGTTCGTCTTCATCTTCCGGTTCGTCCGGCGGTTCCGGTTCATCAGGAGGTTCAGGTTCGTCAGGCTCAGGCTCATCAGGCGGCGGATCAGGCTCGTCTGGCGGTTCTGGCGGCTCAGGCGGTTCTGGCGGCTCAGGTTCTTCCGGAGGTTCAGGCTCATCAGGCGGAAGTTCCTCCGGCGGAATGGGAGGCATGGGCGGTCACGGTTCAGGAGGTATGGGCGGAATGGGCGGCTTCGGCGACGGAACTGGCTCAAATCCTCAGGACGGAACAGGAATGGGCAATATGACAAACCATGATGTGAACCATCCCTCAACAACAGACACAACAACAGACACAACTACGGATACCACCACAACACCCGTCCAGTAAGAAAAGTTTGGCGGGGGTGCAAAACCCCCGCTATAATATAAACATATGAAACACAACACGGCGCTGACGGATTTTTTTGAGAACAACAGAAAAAAACTGTTTGCTTATCTGATTAAACTATCGGGTAATCCCCACGAAGCGGAGGATATCTTTCAGGATACCTTTATCCGCTATGCCGAAAACTACCCGAATCAGCAAAATCCATCACTGCTGTTCACAGTGGCAAAAAACATCTTTCTCGACGGAAGGCGGAAAAACAGATTTTCGGAGATGCCCGAAACTGATCCCGCAGACGAAAACACTCCGGAAAAGATTCTGATATGCCGTCAGGCGCAAAACAGACTGAAAGATGCCATGAACAGCCTGAGCACCGACGAACGAAGTCTGCTTTCAATGGCAGGCGCAGAGGGTCTCAGATATGAGGAGATAGCGGCGGCGGCGGGCATATCCGTTGCCAATGTGAAAGTTAAGATACACAGAGCCAGACAGAGACTGAGACTTCTGCTGGAGGAAAAAGATGCGTGAAAAAGATATGCTTATAAGCCAGTTCATAGACAACGAACTGACACTTGAGGAGAAAGCGGAGTTTGTGCGTGAGATAAATGTCAGCGACAGTTTCTGCGCAGAAACCCTCGACATGCTGGACACGGAAATGCTTATGGAAGGCATGATGCCCGATGCTCCGCCTGTGCCTGAGATAAAGGAAAAAAAACGGATAGTCACCCCTGCGTCCCTTATGTCGTTCACAGCTCTGGCGGCCTCGCTGGCTGTGGCATTAAAGGTATTTCTTTTTGCACCCTCCCCGGTTGAGGAAGTGGACAAACACAGGTTTGTGGTATATGTTCCCGATGCGCAGAAGGTTTCCGTTACAGGAAGCTTCTCCCAGTGGCAGAGCATCGACATGAAACCAGTCGGAAACGGCTACTGGCACATAACCCTGCCCCTTAAAAAAGGCGAATACGTCTATAACTATGTTGTGGATGAGAATAAAAAAATGCCCGATCCCGCCGCACCTGCAAAACAGATTGACGATTTCGGCGGAGAAAATTCGGTGCTTATGGTTGGAGATAATATTTGAAATTTTTTTCCGCCTTACTGTTTCTGACAGTTTTAAGCGGATGCGCCGCCGCCGGGTTTTCAGTTAAAGACTCGGTTATGACAGGCACATTCAGAGTGAAGGACGCTTCGGGCGTAGCATTCTACTCGTCCGCAGACGGCTATACCCGCAGAGAAGCTGTTAAAAACGGCGGAAAATGGACGGTGACCGTGCCTGAAAGCAGACGTTTCACATATTATCTGGAAAAGGACGGCGAAATATTCGTACCCGACTGCCCCATGAAGGAGCAGGACGATTTCGGCGGCGTATTGTGCGTGTACGAGGAGGAGTGAGATGAGATTTCTGATAACTATGGCCATTCTGCTGACGGCTTTGTCGGCTTTTGCGGATATATACGATGATCTGGGCAATACCGCTCTTAAAAACGGAGCGGACAAGGCTCTGGCGGCAAAACTGACCGAGCGTACAAGAGCCTACGGGTTCAGTGGGGAAGATGCGGCGGCCATTCAGAATGCCCTTAACACAAGCACAGGAATGGCAGCGACCAAGGTTTCGGAAAAGGTTCTGGAAGGGGTTGCAAAAAAGGTTCCGGCCAGAGCGGTGACAAATGCGGCGCTCAAAGTCAGAGCCAGATATGAAACTGCGGCGGCAGTGGCAAAACAGGCAGGTCTGAAAGGCAAGGCCGCCCAGACTGCGGCGGATATATCTGCCGATGCACTGGCGGCGGGCGGACAGGAAAGCTCGCTTATGACCACAGCGGGATATATTGCAAAAGAGCAGGAAAAAGAAAAATATGCCGTGGCGGCATTGTCTCTCTACAGGGATATGCTCAGATACGGCGTTACCGAGAAGCGGGCGGCGGATGTTGCGACCAGATCGGTTCAGAAGCTTTCGGCGGATCAGATAGGCGAATACAGAAACCACTTTATGCAGAATGCAGACACAGGCAACTGCAACACCATGGCAGAGAGCATGCATCAGCATATGGAAAAAGGCGGCAGTGTTTCCGGGATGTCCTCTGGAGGGCACGGAATGAGCGGTGAACACGGCACAGGCGGCGGAAGCACAGGCGGCGGTCATGGCGGAGGCTCTGGCGGAGGCTCAGGTGGAGGTTCTGGTGGAGGCTCTGGTGGCGGCTCTGGTGGCGGCTCTGGCGGAGGTTCTGGCGGAGGTTCTGGCGGAGGCTCTGGCGGAGGTCATGGCGGAGGCGGTGGTGGGCACGGAGGCCGTTCTCAGTGACATGAGAATAAGCGTCATTGCAAACCCTGTAAGGGTGAAGCAATCTTCCAACTACAGAAATAACTTAAGCAGCCGGGGTATCTATACGTGGAAGACTGCCACGGGCTAAGCCCTCGCAATGGCGAATGAATGACTACACTTTCTCACATCACATTTCATTTCCATTCAAATTATCTATTGCAGAAATCCTGATTTTTAATATACTGACTGACTACTCAGTCAGCGAGGTGCGCCTTGACCAAAAAAGATCGTATCGTCAAAGAGGCGGCAAAGCTTTTTGCCGAAAAGGGTTACATAGAGACCAGTACGGCGGAGATCGCCGAGGCCGCGGAAACGGCCACCGGAACCATTTTTTACCACTTCGCCACCAAAGAGGGGATCCTGAAAGAGATATATGAAACTCTCATCAGGGAATACCTTAGAGCCATGGAACATGCCGCAGACGAAGCGGAGAACGGGATGGATGCTCTGGAAAGGATACTTCGCCTGCATTTCAGACTGGCAAAGGACTACAGAGCCGAGTTCACCACCGTTCACAGAGACATGCCCGCCCAGATAATCTATGACGACGAGCGCAGAACCAGAATGCGCACAAACAGCGACATCAGCGTGAAGATAGTCCGTAACGTGCTGGAACAGGGGATAAAGGACGGCTCCATCCGTCCGGAGACCGATGCCGACAGCACGGCGAAACTTATCAAAGCCATGATGATGGGGCTGGCAAGGGTCACACTCCTCAACCTGACCGAATTCGCCGATGCGGAGAAAACCACCCTGCAGTTCTGCAGAGCCGCATTGGACAACAGAGGTTCTAAATGAAACGTTTTGTTTTCCTCATCATCCTTTCTGTTCCCCTCCTAGCAAACGCCGCAACCCTGACCCTCAGGGAGGCTATTGCACTGGGGCTTCAGAACAATTATTCAATTCTCATCGAAAAAAGCTCGGCGGAAGCAAAAAAAGAACTTATCACCGCCGAGGATGCGAAGTTCGACCCTGTGGCCGGAGGCTCTGTCTCCGCAGGCGGTTCGAACAAGCCCACCGACTATGCGCCCTATAACATGGACTATCTGAAAGAGCGCACCCTGAACGGTTCCGCACAGCTACAGAAGCTCCATAAAAACGGTATGACGGGCAAATTCTCGTTTGAGACCCAGAAAACGGGAACAAACAACTCATACAACGAGCTGGATCCCGCATATCGCACAGTCTTTTATATGAATATTATCCAGCCCATCCTGAAAAACTACGGCAAAGACATCAATGCCACAGGCACGAAAAACGCCGAGCTGACCTTTAAACAGGCGCAGTATCAGCTATATTCGGAGATGACTGCAACGGCAGCCAACATCGAAACAGCTTATTATGCTTATGTCCGTGCCACGGATGTTCTGGAGCTTTCGAAAACTTCCGAAGAGCTGGCAAAAAACCTTCTGGAGTATGATAAAAAGCGCTTTGCCGCAGGTATTGTCCCCATCACAGAGGTTCAGCAGGCGCAGACCGCTCTGGCCGGAAGGCGTGAGCAGACAGTGAACGCCCGTGCGGCGGCGGACACAGCCCTGATAAACCTGCAAAACCTCATAAACAGCCCGCTGGACAGGAACGGCACAGCACCCGAAAAGCTTTCGTCCGCTTTTATTCAGGCGGACGGCGGACAATTCTACAAAACTGCGCTGGATGCCAGCCCGCTCCTTGAAAAACAGCGTGTTGAGCTGAAAAAGCAGGATATAACCCTTAAATATCTCAAAAATCAGGAACTGCCGGAGCTTGATGCACTGGCCACTCTCGGAGTCATAGGCCTTTCCGGAAACGCAAGGGACGACAGCCATTTCGACGGAACCTACCACGATTCCCTCACCGATATGACCGAAGGGGACGGCTTTGAGTGGAAGGTCGGACTCAGCATATCCTATCCTCTGGGCGCAAGGGGCGCAAAGGCCCGCACGGCGTCCGTTTCCGCTGAGAAGATGAGAGCGGTCTATGCTCTGAAAAAGATGGAGAACGACACCAGATCGGGTATCGACACCGCACTGACCGCAATGGACAGCGGAAAAAGCCGCTACCTGATAGCTCAGGAGTTTGTGGGGCTAGCCTCCGTGACCCTTGAGCAGGAGATGAAAAAGCTGAACGAAGGTCTTTCGGACACCTTCCGTATCCTGAAATTTCAGGAGGATCTCACCGATGCACGAATCCGTTCCGTGAACGCACTGTATGAATACAGAAAGGGCGAAGCGGAGCTTTACAGAACAGCCGGAACAAATCTTGACCGTTTCGGTTTCAAAGCGGGGGAATAGATGAACGCTGAAGAATACGATAAGAAACTGAAAGAGCAGGCAGAAAAGCCCGCCAGAAAGAAGAAGCTGGTGATGTATGCCGTGTTAACGGTGACAGCCGCAGTGCTTCTGATACATTACACTCCCAAACTGGTGTATGCAATGCACCACGAATCAACCGACAACGCATTTGTCAAAGGCGATGTGGTTCCTGTTTCCGCACAGGTGAAGGGGCGCATCGCAAAGGTTCTGATAGAGGACAACATGCAGGTTAAGAAGGGCGACGTTCTTTTTGAGCTTGAAAATCAGGACTACACCATCGCCCTGAACAGAGCCAAAGAGGAACTGGCGGCGGCTCAGGCGCAGATTGCCGCAATAGACGCATCCTCCGCTCAGGCGGCGGAATCAGTCCGTCAGGCGCAGTCGCTTCAGGGCAAGGCACAGACCGAAAAAGCGTTCGCCGACAAAGAACAGCAGAGATACGCTCGCCTCGTTTCAGAAAATCTGGTGTCAAAGAACTTCTATGACGGAGTGAAGGCCAAGGCTGACGAAACAGGCTCACAGGCAAATGCCGCAGAGGCCGCAGTCAGAATAGCTCAGGCCTCCATGAAGACCATAGAGGCCAACAGAAAGGCCGCAGAGTTCAAGGCGGCGTCAGCACTTCAGGCTGTCAGGGCGGCGGAGCTTGACCTCGAAAGAACCGTTATCCGTGCACCCCGAAACGGACGCATAGGCCAGAACAACGTTAAAGCGGGCAGATACGTCCAGCCCGGTCAGACTGTAATATCCCTTGTGGGTTCGGACAAGCTCTGGATTGAGGCTAACTTCAAAGAGACTCAACTGAACCTCATCCGTGTGGGGCAGAGCGTTGAGATAAAGGCGGACGCATATCCCGATATGAAAATAAACGGCCGAGTGGAGAGCATCCAGCCCGGCACAGGTTCGGCTTTCAGCCTGCTTCCCGCTGAAAACGCAACGGGCAACTTTGTGAAGGTTGTTCAGAGGGTTCCCGTTAAGATCGCCATAGACGGCGATGCAGGAATGCTCGTTCCGGGGCTTTCCGTTGTGCCCAGCGTAAAAGTTAAATGATATGTCCGCAGTTCAGCGCAATACACTGATGATAACCATTACCGTCATGACAGGGGCGGTAATAAGCGCACTGGACACCAGCATCGTGAACGTTGCCCTGCCCTACATGCGGGGGAACCTCGGTGCGTCCGTTGAGGAGATTGCGTGGGTCTCCACGTCATACATCCTCGCAAACGTCATAATAATGCCCATCATCGGGCTTTTAAGCTCCAGATACGGCCGGAAGAATTTCTATCTGGCCAGCGTTGTGCTGTTCACCATATCCTCAATTCTGTGCGGTCTGGCATGGGATCTTAACTCCATGATATTTTTCAGGGTTTTGCAGGGTATCGGCGGCGGCGCACTGATCCCCGTTTCTCAGGCGATCCTGCGGGAGAACTATCCGCCTGAACAGCAGGGGCTGGCCATGGGCATATTCGGTCTGGGCGTCGTAATGGGGCCCGCTGTGGGACCGACGCTGGGCGGGTGGCTCACAGACCACTTTTCGTGGCCTTGGATATTCTTTATAAACCTTCCTGTGGGCATAGTGAACATACTGCTCACCATGAAATATGTCGAAGACCCTCCGTTTCTTCAGCGGAAGAAGGAGAGATGGGACTACTGGGGTCTTCTGTTCATGGTTGTGGGTCTAGGCTCCCTACAGCTTATGCTTGAAGAGGGACAGACCAAGGACTGGTTCAACTCAGACTACATCCGCATTCTCACAGTTACGGCGGTCGTAGGTATGATATTATTCGTCTGGCGTGAGCTTACTGCGGAGAAACCCGCAGTGGACATCCGGCTTCTGAAGGAAAGAACCTTCTGCACGGGAACATTTCTGGGCGGGGTGCTGGGCATAAGCCTTTTCGCATCGCTGTTCCTTCTGCCGCTGTTTCTGCAACAGCTTCTGGGATATCCCGCCTTTGACTCCGGTCTGGCGATGATGCCCCGAAGCGTTGCCATGGCACTGTTCATGCCCGTTGTGGGACGGCTCTACAGCGTTGTGGGCGCAAGGGCGCTTATTGCGGCGGGACTTGCCATTAACGCTTTCAGCTTCTGGCAGCTGTCCACCCTGTCGCTGGACGTTGGCTACTGGGATATATTCTTTCCGCAGGTCTGGCAGGGGTTCGGGTTCGGGGCGATATTCGTTGCCCTGTCAACAGTAACGCTGTCAACCATAGATAAATCGAAGATAACCGATGCGTCAGGGCTTTATAATGTTGTGCGGCAGGTGTTCGGCTCGGTGGGCATAGCCCTTTCGGCAACACTTCTGACCCGCTACGAATCGATCTATCACAGCTATCTGACGGAAAAGATAACCGCTGTTAACGATGCGGCGCAGAACCTTATGTCTGGACTGGGGAATCTTTTCTATTCTTCGGGCTACGACACGGAAAGGGCATCGCAGATGAGCATTCAGGCTGTTAACGGGCTGATCACAAAGCAGGGGGCGATGATGGCGTTCAACCACGTTTTCCTTCTGGTGGCTATACTTTTTGCAGTGAGCCTTCCGTTCGTCCTGCTGCTTAAGAATGAAAAAAAACCTGCGGCACCCGGCCAGATGCACGGGGATTGAAAAACGTCACCCTGAGACGACAGGCGAATGGTCTCTGTTAAGAGAGATTCTTCATTTCATTCAGAATGACAAAGTTGTTTCAGCTGAAATGCGGTTTCAGAAACATCTCATAAAGTGTGAGAAGTATCTCGAAAACGATAAGAATGACTATATACCACTCAACGCGGAGAGAATGGCTGTTGTGCAGAAGCCCCAGCTGTGTCTCCGCCGTTGTGTTTATCAGCCTCAGCTTCTTCTCCAGAGCATCGTTGCGCTCTTTAATCTCGTATTCGTCCTCAAGGCGGACAAAGAATTTTTCAAGCTCCGGATGCTCCCAGAGCACCTCCGGCTTTTCATGCACTTCAACACGGCCTATCATGTTCTGCTGAACCAGAAGTGTCGCCCCGATGGTCTTTTTCAGCTCCTTTGAGCTGACCTTTCCCCTCAGGCCGGTCATCAGTCTTTCGGCCAGAGGCTCAGCCTCGCTGAACACCTCAGACATGACAGCTTCATAGCGCTCCAGCATAACGCTTTTTGCCAGTATATCCGCCACGACAAGAACCCGCTCACGGCTGAGCGATGGTATCTTCGCCTGTTCGCTGCCCACCTCGTCCAGCCCTTCGCCTATCTCGATTGAGATATCCTCTGATTTCTGGACTGCGTGGGGGTTCTCCATGAAGGGGTTAAGCTCTGAAAAAACATCCTGCCGTTCCTTTTCGTTCAGCCCCACAGTGGCGACCACACCGAAACGGAACACCACCACCCACTGGTTTTCGCCCAAACGGAACGAAAGGGGCAGGTGGCTCGTGCGCTCGCCCAGTTCTATGCCTTTGGTGCGTATCTTCTCGCAGAGTGAGGTTGCTATCATCGTCAGATTCATCTTTGCGTCCTTCATAGCGTTATTTATTCAACTATACCGCCGGATTGTCAGATAATTATCAGTTCTTTTCGTTAACCATCTTTTCAAGTGTCAGAAGCAGTTCCTTAAAGTCAGCACTTTTTGCCAGAACCTTTACGTTCTCAAACTCCTCGAAAACAGATTCCATCTCTTCGGGCAGCTTGCCTGTGTAGACTATAACGTGAACCTTGTCCAGATATCCGTCGGCCTTCAGGTTTTCCAGAATCTCAAGCCCGTCCATTCCGGGCATGCTGTAATCCAGAATAATTATATCCGGCATGACAGTCCGCATGCTGTGACCCATTTCAAAGGCGTTGGATGCAGTGGTCACGACTATCTGCGGAAACCTGTTGAAAAGCCTTTTAAGAGCGTTCAGCATGTTGGGTTCGTCGTCCACCACAAGAACCCTGATTATGTTAGTGCGGAACACGTCGGGAATGAACCTGCCCTCGGCCATGAGGAATTTTTCCACACTGCCTCCGTCGACGAACATAGCTCCGTCACGCTCCTCTCCGGTCAGCACCCCTTTTTTGATGAGCTCGGACAGACGGGCGGCCTTTATCCCCGTCACCAGCTCCACATAGGAAAGTTTAAACATTGATCCCCCGTTATTTTCCGATGTTCCAGACCTCAGTTATAATATATGCCGTGTTCTTAAGTTTTGCTGTACTTAATATTCCGAATGAAAAAGATTCGAGTTTATCATCAGTGATCTCGGTTCCTTTTCCTATTGCGGAAAGCAGACCGGACATCGCCGAATAGACCGCCGCAACCAGCCTGTTTTCAGGGCTGACCTTTTCGGGCTGTCCTTTGTAGAGAATTATTTCCAGAATTTCGAAAGGTATGTTGTAAAGGTCAAGAAAACTGCAGGTTATGACCCTTTCCGTGTCTGTGACATATCCAAGCTCTCTCTCCGCCTCGTCAAAGCTGCACTCCGTCCCTTCCGCAAAATTCACCGTTTCATAGTATCTTTCGGGATGATAGATAAGCAGGATTATCCGTCCCACACGGGAGAGTATCCCCAGAGTGCCCGATATCTCCTTGCTGTATTTTTCGCCGCTGTGCACCAGATAGTGCTCCATTGCCTTGTTCAGCACCAGCCCGGCGGCAAATATCTTCGCCAGCTCCTTCTCAACCGACGCAGACACTCCCAATCCTTCGGAAATCTTATACATAAGAACCATATCCTTTATGGTGGTCAGACCTATCATAAGTATCGCCTGTTCCAGAGTGGCGCTGCCCTTTCCGCTGTAAAACACAGAGTTGCCTATCTGCAATACCTTCGCCGTAAGCGACGTATCCCTCTTTATAATTCCGGCTATCCTGTCAATTGACTGCCCGGCGGTGACCGCATCATTTATTTCATAATATATCTTCGGTATGCCCGGCAGCTTGTCTATCGTTCCGAAGATCCTCAGAAGCTCTTTGTCCTTTATGTGGCGCATAGTACTGATTATATGCAGAATCTTGCCTGCAAGATCATAGTCGGTCCAAGGCTTTTTGAAATATGCCATGGCTGTGCCCCTGCCTATGGCATAGGTTATTGTGTCCGCCTCGACGTATCCGCTGAGAATGGCACGAAACATATCCGGATAGAGGGTCTTTACCCTTTCCAGAAGCTGAATCCCGTTAACATCCGGCATCTTGTAGTCGCAGAGAAGAAACTCCGCCGGACGCTCGGCGAGCATCTCCAGTGCCTCCTCGGCACTGTTTGCCGTGCGCACGTCAACGTCATGGCACATAAAAAGGCGGCGAAGGGAGCTTAAAATGTTCTGCTCGTCGTCAACAATCAGAATTGTTCCTTCTTCAGCCATGAACCGCCCCCGGATCGAAAGGAAGCCGGAAGCTGAATACTGTTCTGCCCGGCCTGCTCTCAGCGTCTATAGTACCTTTATGCCTGTTCACAATTATGTCGTATGATATATTAAGTCCCAGCCCTGTGCCCTCGCCGACCGGCTTTGTTGTAAAGAAAGGATCGAATATCCTGCTCATCAGCGACGGCGGTATGCCCGGACCGTCATCCTCCACCGTGCATAGGACGAAATCGCCCTCTATGCGGGTTTGGATGGTTATGGTTCCCTCTTCGCTCCTGTTCTGGGATTTGATGGACTGAACCGAGTTGAGAATCAGATTAAGCAGAACCTGATTTATCTCCCCTGCGCAGAAAACGAAATCGGGGATATCTTCAAGCTCCAGTTTTATCTTCGCAATGAACTTTGACTGGCTGTGGGCAATGGCGGCCGTTGTGCGGATGCTGTTGTTCAGGTTGCCCGGCCGGAAGCTTCCCACATCCTGACGGGCAAATGAGAGCAGATTGTTCACTATTCCGGATATCCTGCGGAATCCCTCCGAACATTCCAGAAAGATGGCCTCGGAATCCTCCATTATGTAATCTATCTTATATCCGGCTTTCAGCTGTGCGGCGGTTTCTCTGAAGTCGTCCGAGGCGATGCTCTCAAGATCGTTCAGAAATTTCCAGATGGATATGCTGTAGCCTCTGAGAGCCTCAAAGTTACCGGATATATATCCTATCGGGTTGTTAAGTTCGTGGGCTATCCCTGCGGCCAGCTGACCTATGGCGGCCAGTTTCTCCTGCCGCATCATAAGAGAACGGGAGGAGAGAAGATGCTCGCAGCTCTTGCTTTCGGCATCTTTCAGAGCTTCCTCAAGAGTCCGGATGCGCTCTTTGCTGCGCCTGAGTTCCAGCATTGTATCCGAAACCGTGCAGACAGCCTTAATGCAGTCTTCTGAATTGCTCTCTGAAATTATCTTTTCGGCAAATGCGGTAAAATCATCCGGGTTTTCAGGACCCGATCTGAGCATGACAATAAGTTGTGTAATGTCGGCCATATAGCACCCCTACCGACATTATAGCACATCAGCTTAAAGTTTTCCGTGATTCCGGTTTCTCATAGCATCTGCCGCAGCAGACGTGTTCGATGCTCTGTCTGTCGGCCTCCGTTCTTTCCTCTTCACAGCGGCAGAATTTTCTGACAAATAAATAGTAGGTAACGTATATTACAACCGAAATCACAATTGAAATAACTATAAGAGCGTCAGCACTCAAAAAACCCCTCCTCCGCAATGCTTCCGGCGTATTGCATAAGGCTGATTTAAACGATAATGATTTTCATTATCAATTATTCCGCCCGAAGTCAAGCATAAAAAACAGAGATCGTTTTAAATCCCGTGGTTTCCGAGTGCCTTTACGCAATTTTTGACTTGTTTCCTCCGTTTATATCAGGTAATTTTATGAAATGAGCTATATAGATTTTTTCGATTTTAAAGAGCATCCTTTCAGAATAACACCCGACGTGCAGTTCTTCTTCGCAAGCCCTCTGCACTCGGAAGCACTTCAGTCCCTTAAATATTTTGCGGATTCAAACGAAGGCTTCCTTGTTCTCACCGGAGAGCCGGGCACAGGAAAGACCATTACCCTGCGCAAGTTCATGAACGAACTGCCGGAGAACGTCGAATATGCGTATGTCATGTTCCCCTCGCTGGAACCCGAAGAGATGTTCCACGCCGTTCTGGAGGATTTCGGCTACCCCATAACCGAAAACCAGACCAAGAACACTCTTTTTGCTGGATTCCGTGACTTCCTCACAGAAAAAAGGCTTCAGGGGAAAAAGACCCTGCTGATAATAGACGAGGCGCAGAACCTCTCCGAGCGAACCCTCGAAGAACTGCGCATCCTCTCAAACCTTGAAACCGAAAAAGAGAAGCTCATCCAGTTTGTCATTGCAGGACAGCCTGAACTCGACCTTAAGCTGGATTCACAGGCTCTCAGACAGCTGAAACAGCGCATCACTCTGCGCATAAATCTCGATATAATGAGCTATGAGGAGATGTCCAAATACGTCTCTTTCAGGCTTACAAAGGCCTCATACAGAGGAATATACCCCGATACGGCATTCTACAAAAAACTTTACAGCTATTCCAAAGGCAACCCCAGACTCATCAACCTTCTGATGGAAAGGGCGCTGATGGCGGCATATGTGGATCAGAACAAACTGCTGAACAAAAAGCATCTGATATCCGCCGCTGTGAGCCTTCAGATGGATGTTGAGAGGGAACAGCCAAAATCGAATCTGCTTCTTTATGCAGTTGCGGCACTGCTGGCTGTGGTCTGCATTGCCGGAGCGGCCTTCTATTACGGCACGCTCTATTCCAAACGGCTGACACCGCCACCTGCCCCCGCACCGGTTGCGCAGCAGGAAGCACCAAAGCCGAAACCTGTACCCAAAGCACCACCTGTTCAGAAGCCTGAACCTGTTGCTCCGATTCAGCCTGCGGCAGAACAGCAGACGGCGACACAGGCCTCAACAGCGGCGGCAGAAACTGTTCAGGAAAAGCCTGTGGTCTCAGTTTCCACAAGAACACCCGTGACAGCCCCTAAAGCCGCACCAGTTCAGCCCAAGGCTGAGAAAGCGGCCGTTAAGGAACCTGTTCAGCAGGCCGTTCAGAAACCGGAACCCGCTGCCGAAACAGGAACGGTCAAGGCCAACATCCTCAATCTGCGCAAAACGCCCGATCTGAACGCAGAGATACTTGCGAAGGTTTCAGGCGGCGAAACAGTCACTATTCTAAGCGAAAACAGCGAAGGCTGGCTTGAGGTTAATCTGAACCGGAACGGCAGAAAGGTTTCCGGCTGGATATTCGGAAGGAACGTCGCCCGGACGAACTGATTGCTTTTTTTCCTTGAAAAATCTGCACAAGATTATATTATTTCTAAAAATTATTAATAAAAGGTGCATTATGCCTATATATGAATATTCTTGCGAAAATTGCGGCAAAGTGACTGAGAAACTGGTCAGCTTCAGCGCTGCCGACAATCCTGTTGAGTGTCCCGAATGTAAAGGTGAGGCAAAGAGAATGATATCAGCTTCAGCTTTCCATCTGAAAGGCGGCGGCTGGTATGCTCAGGGATATGGAAAGAACGAAAGCAAGCCGTCCTGCCCTGCGGCCGGTTCCGGCGGAGGATGCGGCGGCTGTCCCGCGGCGAAAGGCTAGGAAGTTTTTGATTTGTTGACCATTGCGATGAAATAGTCACCGAGGATCTTGTCGCTCTTTGAAATGTGCCTGCTCAGCCAGTCGGCCATAAGACGCTGGATAAGCAAAGGAAATGCATGGTCGGCACCACGCTTTGCATATTCGCCGATGACCTTTGAAAGTTCGGTGCGCAGTTCGTCATGCTGAACGGCGTGGTTCTCAATATCGTGGAAACGGTACTTTATCATTACCTTTTCTTCGTCTTTGAGATGCTTTTCGGTATATTCGGCAAGATAGTCCAAAGCGAACACGACATGCTGTCTGCCCTCGCCCGTTTTCATTGCGTGGGAGAGTTTGTTCAGCTCGCTTATAAACTTTTTGGTGCCATTGTCCATAAAGGCTATGCCACAGCAGAATTCCTCGCCGAATGATGCCAAATTTCGACCCTCGCTGAAATACTGAAATAATGGTCATTGTACATCAAACAGGTTGCTTTTCAATATAAAAAATGTATCCTAATCACATATACATATAAATAACATCCTGCTATTTATATAGAAATTAAGCGGAAACCAAGGGAGCATATGTCCGATTTTGCCAAAAACAAGAAGGCTTTTTTTGATTACGAAATACTGGAGACCTTTGAAACAGGGGTCGCACTCACCGGAACGGAGGTTAAGTCCGTAAAGGCGGGAAAAATCAGTATCAAAGAGGCTTTCGTAAAGATACTTTCGAACGAGTTATGGCTGGTCAACTCCCATGTGGCTGAGTATGAACAGGCGAACAGGTTTAACCACAACCCAACCCGCAGCCGCAAACTGCTGATGAAACGCAGAGAGATAGACCGTCTGATAGGCCGCATCAAAGAGGCGGGACTTACCCTTGTGCCCATTTCCGTATATTCAAAAAATCGTCTGGTTAAGGTTGAAATTGCTCTGGCAAAAGGCAAAAAGACACACGACAAGCGCAACACGATAAAAGAGCGTGACCTTCAGCGTGAGCTGGGAAGGGACATCAAACTCAAGTAGAATCCGAAAAGTATTTTAAAATAGTTATAACTTTTTTAAAATCTATTTTCAAATAGTCATTGTTTTTCTCTCCCATATGATTATACTATCATCATGATACACAGAAGCCTGACATCAAAAATATCTGCAAAATTAGGAAAAGGCAAAGCCGTGATAATTTACGGTCCTCGCCAAAGCGGAAAAACAACCCTTATCCGCAGTATGCTTTCAGACATGAAAGACAGGGTGCTTTATCTTAACGGTGACGATATGGACGTCAGGGAAACCCTTTCTTCATACTCAACGGCAAAACTGAAGGCTCTTGCAGGCACTAAAACCACCGTTTTCATAGACGAAGCTCAGCGGATAAAAGATATCGGGCTTATCATCAAGATTTTAACTGACAATTTTCCGGAAATTCAGGTCATAGCCACCGGATCAAGCGCTTTTGAGCTTAAAAGCAGTATTAAAGAACCGCTGACGGGCAGAAAATATGAATTTAATCTTTTTCCGCTCTCTTTTGCTGAAATGACCGAACATCACGGACTTCTGGATGAAACCAGAATGACGGATCAGAGGCTGATTTACGGATATTACCCTGAAATTGTTACCAAACCGGATGAGAGAAGAGATAACCTGAAAATGCTGGCAGACAGTTACCTGTATAAGGACATTCTGTCTCTGGAAAATATTGCGAAACCTCATCTGCTGGAGAAGATTGTCAAAGCACTGGCTCTGCAGGTAGGGAGCGAAGTTTCCTTCAACGAACTTGCACAGCTGACAGGAACAAGCGCACCCACAGCGGAAAAATATGTCAATCTTCTGGAAAAAGCCTATGTGGTGTTTCAGCTTCCGGCATTCAGCCGCAATGTACGCAACGAAATTAAGAAAAGCCGTAAAATCTTCTTCTATGATAACGGAATCAGAAACGCAGTAATAGGTAATTTCTTACCCGTGGAATCAAGAAGCGACATAGGGGCACTCTGGGAAAATTATCTTGTGAGCGAACGAATTAAAAGAAATCACAACAATACTTTAAGCTCAGATTCATACTTCTGGCGCACGAAACAGCAGCAGGAGATAGACTATATTGAGGAGTGTGAAGGACAACTTCATGCATATGAGTTCAAATACGGCAGCAGGAAGGCCAGCTTACCCTCAACATTTGCCCAGGCTTATCCTGGACACACATTTCAGACCGTCACAAGGGAGAACTTCTGGGAGTTTCTAGAGCATTTTCCATAATATCTGTCGTACACTGCTTAATCCCATGCGTAGGTTGAATTTGTCATGCTGAACGCAGTGAAGCATCTCAGTTTGAGCAGAGACTCTTCGGCTTCGCCTCAGAGTGACGTGAGTGGAGTTATCAGGGTGACGTTTTACGCATACAATCAATACGTTAAGCATTCTGAACTATGCTCTAGCCTAGAGGCTGAAGCCGTCGTCCACCACTATGTTCTGGCCGTTAACGTATCTGCTCATTCCGCTTAACAGATAGACCAGTGTTCCGCTTATGTCGGTTTTGTCCAGCATACCTTTATTCAGGCAGTTTTCCGCATATTTTTCCAGAAAAGGTTCCGGCTGGCCGTCAAGGATTCCGCCGGGACTGATGCTGTTCACCCGTATATTTTTTCCTTTAAGGTATGCGGCCATATATTTCGTCAGGTGTATCAGGCCGGACTTTATGACCGAATACTCAACTGGCATGGTCATCTTTGTCCCTTCGTATATTTCAAATTTGGGAGCTGAAACCCCGTATATCGAGGCGATATTAACTATATTTCCGTAGCCCTGCCTGACAAAATATTCGGCAAATATCTGCGAAACAAGAAAATACCCGCCCAGATTCAGGTTCATGTTATGGCAGAAATCGTCATAGTCCACATCGAAAAAATGTCTGCCGTAGTTTTTGTTACGGGGATAGGCGCTGTTAACAACGGCATCCACCCGCCCGTATTTCAGGTGAAGAGTTTCAATAAGCCTGCTGACGGAATCCTTCGAAGTGATGTCCAGATGCTGAACATCGCAGTTCAGTATTCCCTCTGCGGCGGCCTCAGCCCTTGCCGTGTCCATATCCGCCATGACAGCCGTTGCGTTCTGCGCCGTCACAGCCTTAACAAATTCCCTGCCCAGAAGCCCTGCGCCTCCGGTTATGACCACAACCTGATTTGTCAGCATCTTTTCCTCATAAGAAATTCGACGAATTCGAAATCCAGTTCCGAATCGATGTCTATTGAACGTTCCTCCGGCATGACATAAAGTCCGGTATTGCCGTTGAACACAGACCCGCTGTTGAGAATGCAGTCCCTCGTCCAGACGTATATCGAAGCGTTCATGTCATAGGTTTTAGGCGCATCCTGACGCCGGACAACGCTCTTATCCAGCCGTTTGGAAAGGCCTACCCTGCCCTGTTCATCAACCTCTATCAGGTTGAAATAAGGGCTTCTGCGGCTCGGCATTGCGGTTATCAGGTTGCAGTTGCCGTCGCACACACACTGAATGAAAGCCGAGCGGATGTCCCGCACGTCTCTCAGGGGCGAAGTTGCATCCAGATCCACCAGATAGGTGTATGTCCGGCCGTAGTGCTCCTCGCTCCGCACAAATGCGTCACGGATAACGTCCAGCTTGCCCGCCGTGTCCGATGCCAGCTCCGCATCCCTTTTAAAGAATACCTCCGCACCGTATCTTACGGCTGTTTCGGCTATCTCATCGGAATCCGTGCTCACAACAACCCGGTCGAACAGCTTTGTCTCCAACGCCTGTTCAATTGTATGTGCTATCAGGGGTTTTCCGTTAAGCTCCCTGATATTTTTGTTTAAGACTCCCTTGCTTCCGCCTCTGGCGCAAATGGTACATAAAACATCCGTCATCGGCTCTGTTCCTGAACCGTTCTGATAACTTTCATCACCTCAAGTCCCTCCGCATATGTGCATCCGAGGGTTCCGCCCGCCAGAGCATCCCTGTGCATGGCGTCGAACATCTCGTTGCGTTCAATAATAAAGTCTGTGACGACATCCTCGCCGTCCTGTCCGCAAAATTCAATCCGGTTTTCAATAATATCGGCGGAAACAGTAAATTCATCCGTATGTGCCAGAATTTTTCTGACGGGAATCCTGCTGATATAGTCCATATTCATGGTGACCACGCCGCCGCTCTCTGTCTTCGCTATGATACTTACGGTGTCCTCGCTGTCTGTTTCCAGTTTCGACACCTTCGCAGTCATTCCCCTGACCTCGGCGAAACCGCCGAAGAGCATGAGAGAATAGTCTATCTCATGGCTGAGATCAAGCAGTGCTCCGCCGCCCTCCGCCGCCTTTGCGCTGTATGTTGTTCTGTAGTCCCTGTCTTTGCGCCATTGGGGAAGATAAGATGCGCAGATGACGTTTGCTGATATAACGGGTTTTCCTGAGAGTATCCGCCTGAGCTCCTGCACAACAGGATGGAACCTGAGCACATAGCCCGCAAAAACTCTGTTGTTCCTAATTTCAGGCAGAACTCCGTCTGCAAACAGGGGTTTTTCGCACATGATCGTCCTGCCCGACACGTTTGAGTCGAGCCAGACAAGCTGTTCGTAATGTTTTGATGTTTCAGATGCTATGACGAAATAGTCATAACTGTTGATATCCTTCACCTCCGGAAGGGAGGCATAGGCCGTTCTGCCGTCCTGCTGTCTGCGGGAGACAAAATCAATATCCGTGAAAAGTCCGGTGTTTCGAAGCACCTCGTCGTGTCGCTGTCCGATGGAACCGCAGCCGATTATCAATGCCTTCATAGAACACCCCTCATGTCGTTCGTCTGAAAAAAGCGAACAACCTTATCATAATATATCCGAGCAGAAGTCCTGCCCCGTCCGCAGCCAAATCACCTGCGGATGCGGATCTGAATGGGATATATCCCTGAATAAGTTCGACAAAGGCACCGTGTCCCAGCAGAAATATCCATAGAGGAAACGCCCGCCTGAAAACCGCATATCCGCTTACAAACAGATAGCCGTAGCAGGCGGCATGAACAATCTTATCAGCGTTATCAACACCTACATCCGGCGCATTCAGCGGAGTAAGCATCAGATAAGACACCAGTATCAGGACACCGAAAAAATTAATCCTCAGCTTAAGCATACTTATATTATACAGGATAATTCCTCATTCAAAAAGAGATGATTCAGGTAAAAAGAAATCCGTTGCACAGCAGCAGGAAAATCAATCCCTGTCGTAGTCATCCTCGGAACGGATGATATCATCCTCTCCGGTATACTCGCCCACCTGAGCCTCTATCACCACAAGGGGAATCTTTCCCTCGTTGGCCAGCCTGTGCATCTCACCCATTTTGATGTAGGTGGATTCATTTGGACGAACCATCGTGGTTCTGTCGCCCACAGTGACGGTGGCTGTGCCGCTGACCACTATCCAGTGTTCGCTACGGTGCATGTGTCTCTGAAGGCTGAGTTTTTTACCGGGCTTGACCTCTATCCGCTTTATCTTATAGCCGTAGGTGTTCTCCAGAACAGTGTATGTTCCCCACGGACGGTAGGCTGTCATATGGATGTTCGCCAGCTCAGGCTTAACGGTCTTTATCTTGTGGACAACGTCCTTGACCTTCTGGCTTGAACCTTTTTTGCATATCAGAAGAGCATCGTCGGTATCAACCACTATCATGTCGTTCACATCTATTGTGGCAACATATTTATTTGATATAATGAGGTTATTATCTTTGTCGTTCTCCAGCTCCGCCGAAAGGGAATCGAAACTGCCCACATCGCTCCAGCCGATATCGCTCACAACCACCTTGAGACAGTCGCACTTCTCTATCACGGAATAGTCGATGCTGTCCTCGGGGATCATAAGCATATCTTCAAGCCCGATACGCACATACTGGGAATTTGAGGCGTTCTCAAGGGCAACCCTGCATGCATCGTATATTTCCGGCGCATGTCTCTGAAGCTCCTCAAGAAACTTTCCGGCCTTGAAACAGAACATGCCGCTGTTCCAGTAGTACCTGCCGCTTTCAACATATTCTCCGGCGGTTTTTGCATCAGGCTTCTCTTTAAAGCTGATAACATCCTCGCCGTCCACCTCGATATAGCCGTAGCCTGTTTCGGCATAGGCAGGTTTTACGCCGAAAACCACAATATTGCCCTGCTCCGCAAGAACAGCGGCACGGGCAACGGCCTTTTCGTATTCCTCGTGGTTCTTTATCAGGTGGTCGCTGGGGGATACAAGCACCATATCGTCATCGTTCAGCGTAAGACACGCAAGGGCGATGGCAGGGGCTGTGTTTCTGCCCACAGGCTCAAGTATATATTTAGTATCTTTGACTATTTTCTTATTAAGCTCTGATGCGTCCATCTGGTCGTGAGCCAGAAAGAAATGCTCAACGTTTGAGATTATGCAGAAACTGTCGCAGAAGGCGCTGTTTCGTTCCAGAGCCAGCTGAAAAAGCGACTTGTTGTTGATAAGCTTAGCGAACTGCTTGGGCATAAGGTTCCGGCTGAGAGGCCAGAGCCTCGTTCCCGAACCGCCGCAGATTACAAGGTTTTTCATAGATATTCCTCTAAAAACAGAAACCGGTGTTATTCCTTTCAATATCCGCCTGAACCATCATCCGGCAGAGTTCCTCAAGGGTTGTGCCGGACTCCCAGCCCAGTACCCTTTTTGCCTTTTCGGGGTTTCCTATGAGAAGTTCGACCTCGGCGGGTCTGTAATATTTCGGATCAACACGGACAAGGGTCTTTCCGGTCGCGGTGTCCACTCCCGTTTCCTGATCCCCGCTGCCCCTGAACTCAAGCTCTATTCCCACAACGCTGAACGCCATCTTAACGAAATCACGAACGGTCACCGTGCGGTTTGTTGCCAGAACGAAGGTGTCGGGCGTGTCTGCCTGAAGTATGCGCCACATGCCCTCGACGTAGTCTTTTGCGTAGCCCCAGTCCCTTTTTGCGTCCAGATTGCCCAGATAGACGCATTCAGCCTTATTCTGGATTATCTTTGCAACGGCATCGGTTATCTTTCTGGTGACGAACTCAAGCCCTCTTAAGGGGGATTCGTGATTGAAAAGTATTCCGCTGCTGCCGAAAATTCCGTATGCCTCACGGTAGTTCACCGTCATCCAGTGAGCATACAGCTTGGCTATTGCGTAGGGGCTTCTGGGATAGAAGGGGGTTTTCTCGGTCTGAGGAATCTCCTGCACCAGTCCGAACATTTCGGAGGATGATGCCTGATAGAATTTTATCTTAGGGTTCACGATGCGCACTGCCTCAAGCAGGTGCAGAGCACCGATTCCCGTTATTTGTGAGGTTGTTACGGGCTGTTCAAACGAAACGCCCACAAAGCTCTGAGCCGCAAGGTTATATATTTCGTCCGGCTGAACGGAGTTCACCAGACGGATGCTGTTTGGCTGGTCGGTGAGGTCATATTCAACAAGGTTCAGCGAGGGGTGCTTGAGGATTCCCAGCTCCTCCAGACGCCAGAAATTAACCGAAGACGTTCTTCTGTATGTACCGTAAACCCTGTATCCTTTATTAATAAGAAGCTCTGAAAGATAGGCTCCGTCCTGTCCGGTGACGCCTGTTATGATAGCTGTCCTCATATGCCCCCGCAAAATATACACATAAAAAGCAAATTCGTTTTAATCTTCGATTGTACGTTAAAATCTCTTTCATTTCAACAGCTCTTTACCAAAGCCGCCGGAGCCGCTCCGGCTGTTTTCTGTTGTAATTTGCCGCAGAAGTATTACTATATTTCTTTATGAAAGTACGCTTTCAAACCAAAAACAGGTGAGAATATGAAAATGAACTTTATTGACCTTCAGGCACAGTACAAAAAATATAAGGACGAGATCGACACCCAGATTCATCAGGTGCTTGATACGTCATCCTATATCCTCGGCCCCAAGGTCGCAGAACTGGAAAAGAATCTTGCGGAATTCACCGGAGTGAAGCACGCAATAGCATGCAGCAGCGGAACGGACGCTCTCCTTCTGGCTCTCATGGCTCTGGACGTTAAACCCGGAGATGAAGTTATAACCTCACCCTTCACCTTCATCGCAACAGCCGAGATGATCGCTTTCGTGGGCGCGGTTCCCGTTTTCGTTGATATCGAAGACAAAACCTACAACATCGACCCCGCAAAGATCGAAGAGAAGATAACTTCCAAAACAAAAGCCATCATGCCCGTTTCCATTTTCGGCCAGACACCCGATATGGACGCCATAAACGCCATCGGCAAAAAGCACAATATACCCGTTATTGAAGACGGTGCACAGAGCTTCGGCGCACTCTACAAGGGCAAACGCTCATGCGGCATGTCCGAAATAGGCTGCACGTCATTCTTCCCCGCAAAGCCCCTCGGCTGCTACGGAGACGGCGGAGCAATCTTCACCAACTGCGATGAGCTGAACGCCAAAATGAGAATACTGCTGAACCACGGCCAGACAGAACGCTACGTTCACAGCCATGTGGGCATCAACGGCAGACTTGATGCAGTTCAGGCGGGCGTGCTCAACGTTAAACTGAAATACTACAACGAAGAGATCGAGGTCAGACAGGCTGTGGCAAAACGCTACGCAGAAGGCCTTAAAAACGTTGTCGTACCCTTCGTAGAAAAGGACAACGTTTCCGTATGGGCGCAGTACTGCATCAGAGTCAACGACCGTGACGCAATGATCAAAAAATGCAGCGACGCAGGCGTTCCCACGGCGGTTTACTACCCCATCCCTCTGCACCTGCAGAAAGTTTTCGCATACCTCGGCCACAAAGAGGGGGATTTCCCCGTTACAGAGACAGTGTCCAAGGACATCATGGCTCTGCCCATGTCCGCTTTCCTGAAAGAGGACGAGCAGAAATTCGTTATCGAAACTGTAAACTCATAAAGCAAAGGCGGCCGTTGGGCCGCCTTTTTTTTCGACTTATGGACTAATCGTCTATATCTGTTTTCTTATCTCTTCAGCTATCTCAAGGGATTCAAGCCCCGCATAAACATCAGAAGCCTGTGTCTTCTCCCCTCTGCAAAGTTTCAGGAAGTCTGAAAGCTCCGCCTGAAGAGCGTCATAAAGCTTAACCTCCACAGCCTCATCCTTTGCGGAAAGAACAGCGCCATTAATTGTCTGTTCAGGCTGACGGTGAACCCTGACCTCTTTGTTCAGCAGGTTGCAGTCGATGAACATATCCTCACAGGCAATATTAACCTGACGGATGCGCTTTTCTGTGATGCGGCTTGCGGTTATGTCTGAAACCCTTCCGTTTTCATGGGTCACAAGAGCACGGGCGTATTCTATCATGCCGTTTTTGCGGCAGCCGTGACCGGAAACCCTGACCGCTTTGCCGTTCAGCCCCAAAGCAAGGTCTATGTCGTGGATCATAAGGTCAATAACTACGTCAACGTCGGTGATGCGGCCGCTTGCCACCTTGTTGGAACGGTTGAACTCTGCGTTGATGACGCTTGAACTGTTCAGCATTACAGCTTTAAGGGATGCTACGGCGGGGTTGTATCTTTCGATGAAACCCACCTGAATATTCAGCCCCTTCTCCTCTGCCAGCTTCACAACCTCTCTTGCCGTCTCGGCGCTGTCTGTAAGAGGTTTTTCGACAAATATGTTTTTAACGCACTCAGCGGCACGCTTAATATAGTCAAAGTGAGTGAAAGTCGGGGTGACGATAACGACTCCGTCAACCTTTTTCATATCCGCATCAAGGTCTTCGGAGACAGCAACGCCATATTGCGCAGAGAGCTTTGCGCACGTTTCCCTGTCCACATCATAAATAAACGAGAGCTCGGCATCCTTAAGCTGAAGGATGTTTCTCAGGTGGTTCTGTCCCATTCTGCCGACGCCGAGAAGCCCGATCTTAATTTTATCTGTCGCCATATCGAATCTCCTGTATGGGTCTACTGTAAAGCATTATATTATTAGTTATCATTCAAACGGGCAATATAAAATTCATGAAATACAAAATCATCCTTACTGATAATGGTATAAATACCATGTCACACAAATTTATACTACCAAATAAGGTAGTTGGGTGATATAATTAAATTTCATTGGTATCATTATGATATCGGATAATGACTGAATTTTTTAGATCATGAAGATTGGAGATATATACACAATGTTATCAGAACAACAAAAAATATCATTTTTTCTACCTATAATTGACTTTTTTGTTTTCCTCCTTATTGCATTCACTGTCAGGTTCTTAAAATCTGACCTGACACTTTTCACCAGCACTATCATTCTTTTCATGCTTCTTATGGTGGTTTTCAACTTCTACAGTGCAAGATTTCAGAACAGAAGCACCTATTTTATAAGTGTAATTACGTTGATCATCGTTTTGAACATATGCATAATAATTCTTCAGTTCTCTCTTTTTGAACGTTTCATATACACAAAAACAGGTCTGCTGAAGATAAACGGGCTTTCGCTCATCTATCTCTACATAAGAAGATATCTTCTTTTCATTTATCTGAAAAACAACAGAAAAAACATATACATACTCAGCAGTTCCGGCACTGAAAAGATGGAATACCTTATAAAGGAAAAGGCATCACGCCGCAATAACTGGTATTACATGGGTGTTCACAAGACAGAGGACTTTTTTACAACTGTCCGGCAGAATCTGAACAAAGAAGAAACAATTGTGCTGATTAACAACCTGACCAGCTACACCGAACATGAGCAGAAAAATATTCTTGCCCTGAAAATGAACGGATACTATGTCCATACCTATGCGGATTTCTGCGAACTTTACCTCAACAAGATCGCCATTGAAAGCATTAATGACGAATGGCTCATTCTCTCAAAAGGCTTCGACAGCATATTTTTAAGCAACTATTCCCGCCTGAAAAGAATCACGGATATTTTTCTCGCAGTGATAGGCCTTACAATATCTCTGCCCCTGCTACTGATTGCGGCGGTGATGATAAAAATTGACTCAAAAGGCTCCATCCTTTTCTCCCAGACAAGGACAGGAAAAAACGGTAAGCCTTTCACAATCTACAAGCTCCGAACAATGAGACAGGATGCCGAAAAGGACGGTGCTAAATGGGCATCCCAGAATGACAGCAGAATAACTCCTGTGGGCAATTTTCTCAGAAAAACCAGAATAGATGAAATACCCCAGATGTATAATGTTCTCATCGGAAACATGAGCTTCATTGGCCCCCGTCCGGAAAGACCCGAGTTTGACAGGGAGCTTTCAAAGGAGATACCCTACTACATGCTGCGCTACCTCATAAAACCCGGCCTGACAGGCTGGGCTCAGGTAAACTACGGTTATGGCGCATCCGTTGAGGATTCCAAAATGAAACTGAAATACGACCTTTACTACATAAAGAATTATTCGTTCTTCCTCGACTTAAGGATAATTTTCAAAACAATACTTATTGTCCTGTTCCGAAAAGGGCGATAAAATAGTATTTTAAGCTTAAAAATGCTATACAAAACCGACTCATTGGCTTAAAGTTCCACATACGAAAGGACGAGGACATATGAAGATTCTTTTAACGGGCACAGCCGGATTCATAGGCTTTCATACCCTGAACAAACTGATAAAAGACGGACACGAGGTTGTCGGTCTGGACTCTATAAATGACTATTACGATGTCAGACTGAAATATGACCGACTGAAAGAATGCGGCATAAACACAGACAATATCGAATACAACCGTCTGACTGCTTCAAACACCATGCCCGCTTACAGGTTCATAAAGCTGAATCTGGAGGGCAGGGAAAACCTTCACAACCTTATGAAAAATGAAAAATTCGATAAGGTGTGCAACCTGGCCGCTCAGGCCGGTGTGCGCTACAGCATCGAAAACCCTTACGCATACATAGACTCAAACATCACAGGGTTCATAAACATCATCGAGGGATGCAGAAACTTTGGCGCAAATCATCTGATTTATGCCAGCAGTTCCTCTGTGTACGGCAAAAATTCGGTTCAGCCCTTCTCAACAGCGCACAACGTCGACCATCCCATGAGCCTCTACGCTGCAACAAAAAAAGCGAACGAGCTCATCGCCCATACATACAGCCATCTTTATAAGATAGGAACCACCGGCCTCAGATTTTTCACGGTATACGGCCCCTGGGGCAGACCTGACATGGCAATGTTCAAATTTGCCGATCTGATGCGTCAGGGCAAACCCATCGACGTATATAACTTCGGTGAGATGGAAAGGGATTTCACATACGTTGACGACATAGTTGAAGGCGTATGCAGAGTGATTTACAAAGACCAGCAGGGCAACCCGCTCTGGGACAGCTCCGCACCCGATCCCGGTTCATCCTCAGACCCTTACAAAGTATACAACATAGGCAATAACAAACCCGTTCAGCTTCTCTACATGATAGAGACACTGGAAAAGGAACTGGGCATTAAAGCCGTTAAAAACCTTATGCCCCTCCAGCCCGGCGATGTACATAAAACTTTTGCCGACGTTGATGATCTGATACGGGATCACGGATATAAACCCTCCACAAGCATCGAGGAGGGAATATCAAAATTTGTGCACTGGTATAAAAATTACTACAATTTATAATTTTCCGGAGTTTCTGATGTCATACAAAATTGCTGTTATCGGACTTGGCTATGTCGGACTGCCCCTCGCAGTTGAATTTGCGAAAAAATACGAAGTGACGGGATTCGATGTCAAGCCCGCCAGAATAGAAGAACTCAAAAACTTTGAAGACAGCACACTGGAGCTCTCCTCCGAGCAGCTTCGTGAGGTTGTGGGCAAAGGACTCTCAATAACAAGCAGTCTTGAAGACTTAAAACAGTGCAATTTCTTCATTGTCACTGTCCCTACACCCATAGATTCCCACAAAAGACCCGACCTGACACCTCTCATCAAAGCCAGCGAAACTGTGGGTAAGGTTCTGAAAAAAGGGGATATTGTCGTTTACGAAAGTACTGTCTACCCGGGTGCAACCGAGGAGGACTGCGTTCCTGTTCTCGAAAAATTCTCCGGTCTGAAATTCAATAAAGACTTTTTCTGCGGATACTCACCCGAGCGCATAAACCCCGGAGACAAGGAACACACTGTCTCCAAAATAATGAAAGTTACCAGCGGAAGCACTCCTGAAGCAGCCGAAGCTGTTGACGGCGTTTACAGAAGCATCATTACCGCCGGAACCTACAAGGCCGACAGCATAAAAGTTGCGGAAGCGGCAAAGGTTATAGAGAACACCCAGAGGGATGTGAACATAGCTTTTGTGAACGAACTCGCAATTATTTTCAATAAAATGGGAATAGACACATCTGCTGTTCTCAGAGCCGCCGCCACCAAGTGGAATTTCCTGCCCTTTAAACCGGGTCTCGTGGGCGGACACTGCATAGGCGTTGACCCCTACTATCTTTCACACAAGGCACAGGAATTGGGCTATAACCCCGAAATAATCCTTGCCGGAAGACGCCTGAACGACAATATGGGAATTTATATAGCAAATCAGGTAATCAAACTTATGATAAAGAACGGCCATCGTATCGATGGCTCAAAGGTTCTTGTTATGGGCATCACCTTTAAAGAGAACTGCCCCGACATAAGAAACAGCAAAGTTATTGACGTTATCAAGGAGCTTCAGGATTTCGGATGCTCTGTGGACGTTGTTGACCCGTGGGCAGACAAAGACGAGGTTATGCACGAATACGGACTGGAGTGTTCAGCTGAAATAACTGACCTCAGCGGCTATTCAGCTGTGGTTCTGGCTGTTGCCCACAAAGAATTTAAAGAGCTTGAACCGGGAATAGTTGATATGAGAAACAGCTCCGATATATCAACAGTCATATATGACGTAAAAAGTGTTATCGAGAACAGCGATGGGAGACTTTAGGTAATTATTAACGCCTAAAAGCATTATCCAGTTTCTCATATTTCTTTCAGCTCTGGTTCAAACCATACTTATCCATGGACTTCAGAGCAATGGAACCACAGTTGTCGCCTTCTTTTTAAAGATATATTGTGCGCCGTATGAAGTCAGATGGCTGTTATCCGCATAGAACGAACGCATTTCGGAATCGGCAAATTCACATTTATTCTCTTTGCACAGAACATCATCAGGGTATATGAAACGGACATTGTCAATATTCTTAATATATTTAAAAATATCCTCAACCGATCTTCTTGTTTCAACGTTATTTTCATATGAAGGTGCAATATCGGGAACTTTATATAATTTCGGATATTGTTCAGCAATATATTGTGATTTTACAATGCTGTCAGGGATATTGACTTTACTTTCAGGCAAATTTCCTATCACAAGCACATTCTTATTTTTTGATCTCAAAAGCTCAACAGTTTTTTTAAGCTCTTCAGCAATAAGCTCCTTTCTGTCCTTTAAGTCGACTGGGCTCATTTTACCGTTGCTATCTGTAGAATATATCTCCCACAGATTAAGATAGCCCTGCCAGCGGGCAGCTATAATAACTGTTTTAATATTCTCATCCCCATTTATAATTTCAAATACACGCCTGAGAAATTTTTCAGGATTAGTAGCTTTATTAATGGCATATACATCCAGAACAGGCAGTGTTGCAGCATTTGAAAAGAGATAACCGGATTTTCCTGATTCAGATGCCAGCATCCCTATTCCGGGAGCAACAGAATGCGCTATTGAATCACCCAGCAAAACGAAAGACGGACGAGTATTTTTATCGCCAAGAATGTAGAATCTGTTTTTATCAAGGTGCTCCAATCCGTTCTTCCTATTGTATTCTTCCATGCTGATCATGTCTTTTCCTGCCGCAGACAAATCTGCAATCCTGTCGGAAAATCTATCCGGAAATCCTTTTTGAGTCCATATAACCAAAGCAACTATCCCGGCGACAGCCATAACCTGAAAAGCACCGGCAAAAACCATTTTTCTATTTTCCCATTTTATATCTCTGAATGGTTTTTCGATTACAAAATAAGAAACGAAAGCTAACACCAGAGACAGAACGATAAGAAAAGGTGTAGATAAAAAGAACATGTCTCTGAGAACGCCATGATAATAATTTTTGAAAGCAAATAATGCCCAGTGCCAGAGATACCATGAATATGAAACAAGTCCTATAATTACAAACAATTTAAAAGAAAGAAGACGATTAATGAAAGGTTTTTGTGAGTCCGAAATGCCGGAATATATTATCAAAGCTGTCCCGCCGCAAGGAAGCAATGCAGCAATACCGGGAAACAGAGTGGACTGGTCATAAGCGAACACTCCGATTAAGACCATCGTAATTCCACACAATGAAGCAATGTTCAGTAATTTGAAGTTGTTCGTCTGCGGCAAAACGTTTAAAGCAAGAAGAGCACCTAACATAAGTTCCCAGGCTCTTGTGGGTAAAAGATAAAAAGATGCTGATGCAGCTTTTGGGGTAGCAAAAATACTCAGCATGAAAGAAAGAATAAAAACAACGATAACAGCACCTGAATAGCGTTTTTTAAAGTATTTAGCCAGAATCAGAAGCATTACCGGGTAAAAAATATAGAACTGCTCTTCCACCGAAAGAGACCAAGTATGCAGAAGCGGTTTCATCTCAGATGACGTATCAAAATATCCGCTCTCTCGCCAGAATACAATATTTGATATGAAGAATACCGAACCGAAGAGGCTTTTTCCGTAGGCTCTAAAATCTTCCGGGAGATAGAAGAAAAAACAAAATAAGGTTGTAACTGTCAGAAAAAAATATAGTGCAGGAAAAATACGCTTGATTCGTCTGAAATAAAACTGCGATATGGAGAACTTATCTTTTTCAATATCATTCAGAATAATAGATGTTATAAGATATCCGGATATAACGAAGAAAACATCAACACCTATAAAGCCGCCAGAAAACATATTCATTCCAGCATGGTAAAGAACAACTGGAATTATAGCTACTGAACGCAATCCGTCAATATCTGCCCTATATCTCATTGAAGTCTCCATAATATCAGTTTAGTCAACACTGCATCATGATTATCCGTATTTTGTTACCAAGTAATACTTCTATGTCTATATATTAACGCCTCAGAAGACGATAAACAAACTTAAGAACACAAGACGGCATTAATCGAACTGGAACTCTTATCAAAGTATTAATAAGGGCTTCTAAATAACTTAAGTAACCTATATCCAAAAATTCTTTTTGTAGTCGATATTCGTTGATTGCATATTTAAGGCCTTTCCTTCTTGAAACCATATTCAATCCAGCCCGGACATTTACAAGCTCCTCAGGAATATTTGCCAATCTGGCTCCACTCATGATCACCCTAACCCATAAGTTATAATCCTCCAAACACATAAAATGCTTATAGTTACCAGCATTTAAAACGGACTGCTTTCTAAAAACAACCGTCATATGGTTAAAAGGATTACGTTTTTTAGCAAAAACAACTAAATCATCATGTTCACATGGAAGCCGCCTCAAAGCATATATATTTTCAGGTTTACCATCAAATTCACTTATCCAGCTACCAACAATATCTATGTCTATGTGTTCACTCAAGAATTTTATCTGTTTTTCAAATCTATCAGAACGACAAATATCATCGGTATCCATTCGTGCAATGATATCATAACTGCACATTTCAACACCTAAACGAAGGGCATTTCCTAAACCACCATTTTTTTCCAATGCAACTACCTTAATAGGTAACTTACCAGAAAAATCATCAACTACGCTATCAAGCTCTGTAGTCAAAACCCCATCTTTAACAATAATAATCTCGTCTGCTTTAGTAGTCTGGTTTACCAAACTTTCAAGAGCTAATCTAAAAAATTCCGGTTGTTCTTTGTAATAAACTGACATTAATACAGAAAATTTCATGTTTATAGCCCCATCATATATAGCTGTCTACGCCCTGTAAAAATAGAATCAAAAAATACTGACCTGTATTCATGATTATATCGAGGGTGAAGATCACAACGTGACTCATTACTATAGCTAACACCGTGGAAAAATTCTCCAAGACATTCATAATCATTGTTATCAAAAGAATAGCGGAGTAGATACTGAATTCGTCCTTTATCTGGATAAGTATCAGTAATAAATCCACTTTTATTACATGAGGGATGGCCATCACCATATTGTCTAATATTTAAGTCTTTAAATTTCATGATGGCACCATCATTAACATTTATACTATAATATCCATTTCCTTCTGGACCTGCCATGTACCCGAAAAGGACATCATTAGTCACCCATGAATAATGACTTACCATCCCATAATCAGCCAACAATCTAGTATTACCTTTCAAATCAGATAAAAAAAGACGATCATATTTTTTGTTATTGCAGAACCATCTGTGCATAAAAACAAACTTATCTCCATCTGGAGAAATCATCACATGGTTTATTTTATGAAGAACACCAGAAAGAGATTCTTCATTCATATCTATGATATCATTAAATTTTATCAAGAGGTTTGATTTGCCCGTACGCATGTCTACATACCATACACCATCATTATCTAGCGACTGCAGTTCCTTTTTGGACATACCTGGTAAATTATAATATCCGTAATCAGGTCGTAGAGTTCTCAGCCTACGGTAATTTAAAGATAAAAAGTAAATATCTTTATAACTATCCTGAACAGGTTTATCGTATTGCATTATTTTTCTATTTTGCTTGATATCAAAAACAATAGCTTGATAAGAGTTTTCAACAAAATCATTATAAATAAATTTATTAGTGTCAATCCAATGTGCTCTACAACCCTGTTGCCAATTATAACTCATTGTTGTCGTAGCAATTCTCGCAGTAGAATCTATTGTGTCATATATACAAATTTTTAATGGAACATTAGGAGAAGGAAGCTCAGATGTTTTAAGTGGAGTACTATAAAATAGTATATTATTATTTTGCTGAGGAAACTTATCATAATAGCCAAAAAAAGACTCTTCATCATTTAATGATATTTTTATAAAATCATGTTGGCTTTTTTGGCGATAGCTTTTACCATATTTTATGTATTTGAGATATAGATAAATAGTCTTAATTTTATCCTTTATCCATGGAAAATGATTGAGGATTTTCTTCATTTTGACTCCTGAATAAACCTAAAAAGAGGTTCAAATCTTTTTTCCCACCTGTTATTTTCAGCCACACCAAGCATATGCTCACGTATTATCTGAAATCCTTGCATATCGAAACTATTTACTTTACACCTAAAGTCATCAAAATTTTCATAAGTAAATACAAAGTCATTAATATCTTTTGCCTTCACCCAAAGCATATCAGGAGCAAATACAGGAAGCCCTAATGAGAAGCATTCATATATTTTTGCTGGCAAAACATGCTGGTTTCTGTCACCAATTAAGTATGGCAGTATTATAGCATCATATTGCATGAATATTTCATACGCATTCTCAAAATCTGTAGGATCGTATCTTTTTGATTCAGGAAGATTACTTGCAAGATTAAAGTCATATTCATAGCCCAAAAAATCAATACGAAAGCCATCAGAAAAGGCTTTATTTATAAAGTCCCAATCAAGATAGTTTGCAATAGTACCGAAATAAATTAACTTTCGTATCTCATTTTTTTCATACTTAGTATCTTTTGATTTCTTTAAAACAGATGTTGGACATGCAGGTGCGAGCGTTATAACACGTTCGGATACAGATTTACCTGAAAGTTTTTCAAAAAGAGAATAGGAATCTGTAGAGAAGAGATCTGCTCTCTTAATAATTGCCTGTTCGGTTTTCATTACTTCTTTACACACGCTGGTCATATTTTCATAATCATGTACAGAAATATAAATAAATTTAGTTGGTTTAAGTCTCTCAACTAGTTCTAGTAGTTCAGGAAAGGGCTGGTATGATATAATGACTATTTCATCTGCAACTAAATTCAAGGCTGCAATTTTTCTAAAAAACTTTTTTTTAAGAAAATGATTAAGTATTTTGAACTGATACGGTATCAATCCATAATTAACAATAGAAATTTTATCATGCTTCTTACGCTCTATGCTAACTTTTCTCGATAGCAACTTACTAAATAACATTTTAATAAAATCACTTATCTTAAGTTTTCGAACTGCCACTTTTGATAAGAAATAAACACATTCAACAGATTCCTGATCAGCCAAATATTCTGCTAAATGGTGTCTTTGATATTTTAAAGGAGAGTCCCAATTATTTGGTGAGAATAGTAGAATTTTTTTCATCGTTACGCCCCCTACATGAAATAGTCATAGTACATAGAAGTATAGCAACAAATACATAGTGATACTTAAAGAAATAGAAACCGCTGCCAAAAAGGCTTTGAATAAAAAATGCAATAAGATAAAACTTAAACCACTTATCTTTTATATTAAAAAAAATAAAAACAATCATACCGAGGACAACTAACGCATTAAACAATCCGAGATCAAGAGATAAGGACAAGAATGAGTTATGCGTCACCGCTTCTCTGTTAATTCTATCTTTCATGATAAATGTCTCAGAACCCAAGCCATAACCCATTTTATTTTCTTGAATAGCACTCAGTGCAGCGATATACTGTGTATCTCTATGAGCCATAAATCTATAAGAGTCTAATCCTTGCAGATAATTAACTACTGAGAAACCAATATATAAACAAATAATGATAAGAGTAGGGTAAAGAATAATTTTTGTTCTTGTATTCCTTGAAATAAAAAATACACTTATTAATGCGAATATAATACCAACAATATCTCTTCTGATAATCAATATGAAAGGTATAAGTAGAAAGAAACATGCTGCGTATCTATACATAGACTTCTTTGTAAGAGAGAATAGATAGTATGAAGCAAAAGAGCCAAAAACCATAAGAGCTCCATAGCTATTTGGGTTAAAACTTGAAATACCCCTTAAAGATTCTTTGAATACATACATATTTCTTATAGTAAAACCTATATTTACAAGATGCATAAGCAAGACAGATAGAATTACTATCGCAGACAATAATGAGCCAGCAAAAGCTCCTTTGCAGAGACTTTTAACCTCTTCTTGCTTCATATAAAATGCAAAGACGAAGAAATACATTGTAATTCCAACAATTCTGGTTAGAGGATAATTCTCATAGTTAAAATCAAAGAAAGGACGCAGAGAAAGGCCATAAACAATAAAAAGAACAAATATGGTAGAGAAAACAAGAATGGATTTTGAAAATAATTTTTTATTATATATAAAAGCAAAAAATAAAAGCAGCAAAACAGCAATATCCTCAAAACGGATATTACTACTACCAATAGGAATATATAAAAATGGAAAACAAAGAAAAAAGCCTATGTAAAAAAAAATGGTTTCAACTTTAATCATTATACTGTAAACCAATTTTATTTAACTCTGAGTCTGTAAAATTAAGCCTAGAAACATATCCTGTATTTTTTAGTAGCTGTAGAGCAATGAAGTCTTTATATTGATGACCCCTATATCCTGATAAATAACTATACCCACCTGTTACCATACCTATACCGCTAACAACAACCTCCGCTATATCTTTCTCTTTTAAAGCATAGAAAATACTAAAAAAACCAGTAGAAAGATGCACCCTTCCCCTCAGATATGACCTTGCTGTATTAATTTTTTCCTTACAGCTAAAGTTTTTATTAAATATATTGATCAAAAAAGTTTTCCAATATTGAACATGTGAGAAAAAAAGAAATTTCTGCTCAAATTCTTCCGGAGAATATAGCGTAATTCTATTGTAAGTATAGTTTAGTTCTAGCAATCTTTTACTTATATCTTCAATACTTTTTTTATCAGGGAAGTAGGTAATAACAACGGCCTCATCAACACTCTTATTGCGAAAACAATCAACCGTTTTTTCTATAAGCAATGACTCACCAAACAATATTGATGAAGACATAATATGGACCACTTGCCGACTGGTTATTTTATCATTTTTTAAGTGAATACTACCGTTTACGAAAACTACAGTATCGTAATCTTTCTTTGGAATAATTGGATCAGGTTTAGAACCCAAAATTAATATTGATTTTTTGTCCATTGTACTCTCATTGATTTGACTTAATTCTAAAAAACCAAGGCATTGGATAAACTTTATTACTAACATACCAAATAGATATGAATGTCAAAAAATAAGATATCAAAGTTGAATAGGCAGCACCTATCGACCCGTAGAGCTTAGTAAATGTATAAGTCATAGCAACATGAAGTAGAGAAGTTGTAAAGGTAACATAAGAGATGAGATTTGTTTTTTTCGCATAAAACATATAGTTAGCAACCATACAATACATTCCTTGAAAGGCAAATGCCATACTGAAATAAACCAGATATTTCATGGAAGACGCAAATCTTTCTCCAAGAAAGAATGGAATAAGATATTTTCCAGATAGAGAAAATAAAAGTGCGATTACAACTATTGCCGCCATGTATATGTAGGTAAAATTAACCAGCTTTAACTTGGTCTCAATTTTAGGTTCTTCTGAAAGCACTCTATACAGATATGGACTCCAAGCCTTGTTAAATGCCGCCACAAGAACACTAATCACTGTACCTATCTGATAACTGACAGAGTAAATGCCTGTTTCTGCGCTTCCTACCAAAGACATCAGGATTACCCTGTCAGAGCCAGTTTTGAGCCACATTGATAGTTGGTGAGGAATAAGAGGAATACCAAATTTTAAAGCGTCAGAAATGTACTCACGGTTCATTTTAAATCTTAGGTAACCTCTTTTTATGATAAAAAGAAAGCTGAAACCCGCAAAAAGGATGGTGCCTATACTTTGTGCAATTAACTGGCCCTTCCAGTCCATTTTCAAAGCAACGATGAACGTCAGCGAAAGAGTAGCGAACAATAGGGTCTGAGAAAGCTGATATATCGTGTATTGTTTAGGCTTTTGTTCTGCTGTCCAGAGCACAAGATTGATTGTTGTAAGAAATTGAGCAAATGCAAGAATAACTGCAATCAAGATCCATTCAGTGGGAAGCTTAAGTTTTTCACCGATTATAGGGCTCACTACAAAAGTAATTGCAAAAATTACCAAAGTTGAAACATTGAGAATAATTATAGTATTCCCTATGTATTCCTTAAGCTCTTCTTTTCCTATCCTGAAAAAATTAACATTAACAGCTCCATGTACGCTGAGACCGGAGCAAACAGCAAAAGCAGAAACAAGTGCTGAAAAAGAGGCAATCGTTCCGTAGTCTTCAGGAGTGAGATATCTAGTAAGCACTGGAAGCATAAAAAATGGTATCGACTTGTTTAAGACATCCCCTAATACATAGATGAATGAGTTTTTAAGTAGTTTATTGAACATGGTTTCCGTTTTTAAAAATCTTGTCAGCAATAATTTTATTACTGTACTCACTCAAGTAAATATTGTGTTCAAGCAGAATATCGCTTCCGTATTGACAAATATCTATGCATATAGCTTTATTTGGAGTTTCGTCGTAGATATTTCCATTATATTCTCTGATATAATCCTCTTCAGAGTTAACTAACTTATCTTTTTTGGTCTCAGAAATATCTGTAGTGCTTTGGCTGAATGCCAAAGCCTGAAGATGCCTGCTCCCAAGCTGGCCAGCACCAATCAATGCAACTTTAATACTATCCATTATGCACCTGCAAGCTCATAAAGCATACTATATACTGAAACCATCATCAACGATAATATTCTGTCCGTTAATATACTGACTCATTTCGCTAAGCAAAAATACAAGTGCCCCGCTGATATCGGTTTTGTCAAGCATCCCTTTATTAAGGCATACATTCTTATAAGCACTCAAAAAAGACTCTGGCTGTCCATCCTGTATTCCGCCAGGACTGAGGGCGTTGACACGAATATTCATTCCTCTGAAATATTTTGCCATATACTGGGTCAGCATTAGAAGACCAGATTTTATCGCTGCATACTCAACAGGCATTGTCATTGGTGTGTTATCGTAAATCTCAAATTTTGGAGCAATAACTCCATAGATTGACGATATGTTAACAATATTACCATATCCCTGCTTTTTAAAGTATTGCGAAAATTTCTGGCAGGCAAGAAAATATCCACCAAGATTCATGGAAACATTCTCACAGAAATCACTGTATTCAACATCAAAAAAATGCCTGCCGTAATTCTTATTTCTTGGATAGGCACTGTTAACAAGTCCATCTATGCGTTTAAACTTGCTATCAACACTGTCTATCAATTTTTCAAGAGATTCGACAGAACTTATATCGAGGTTTACGAAAAAGATACGATCGATATTATATTTCTCTGCAATTGAAGATACAGCCGCATTTCCAACCTCATCGTTCACGTCCGCAATAACTGCATATCCTCCGTTTTCAATAACGGCTGAAGCGAATTCTATGCCTAGTCTGCCTGCACCGCCAGTTATAACAATTACCTTATCTTTAAGCATTTTTCTTCCTCAGCAAAAATTCGACAAACTCAAAATCTAAGTGAGTATCAATATCTATGGATCTTTCCTCAGGCATAACATACAGTCCGGTATTACCCAGAAACAAAGTAGTGCTGTTCAGCAACACATCTCTTTTCCATATATAGATGGATGCGTTCATATCAAAGCACTCAGGAGCATCCTGCCTCCTGACAACATGAGAATCTGTTCTGTTTACAAGTACCGCACTGCCATTTTCATCAAGTTTCACCATGTTGAAATATGGGGACCTACGGGCTGGCATTGCAGTTATAAGATTCAAATTACCATTGCTGGCAAAACTATCGAATGCATTCTTAATGTCTTCAACATCTCTAAGGGGGGAAGTGCAATCCAAATCTACAACAATGTCATAAACCGTGTTGTGCCGATTTTCCATTTCATTTACGGTATATATTATGGCAGGCAGCTTCGCACTGGTATCAGTTGCCAACTCAGATGGCCTAATCACGGTGTCTATTCCATTTATCTCTGAAGCAACATTAAGAATTTCTTCTGAATCACTATTGACCACAATATGGGTAAACAACCCTGAAGCAATCGCCTGTTCTATCGTATAGTGAATAAGAGGTTTGCCGAGAATAGATTTAATATTCTTGTTTTTTACGCCTTTGGAGCCTCCGCGAGCAAGAATAGTACACAATATTTTCATTGCCATACCTGTTTAAGATTATTTTTTCTGACATTATCGAATATCGATGCAATATCTAATCCATCTGCGTAATCCGCACAATGGTTGTCCTTTTTTTCAATTATTGACTCATGCATCGCAGTATAAGTTGTATTTCTATCGATTTCAGGGAAATGCATAATTTCAGTTTCACCGCTTCTTGTAGTCAAGGTTATTGTTTTGCCTATGATGTCCGCCACAATGGTTGCTTCTTCGGTATTAATCTCGATTACTCTGGCTGCTTTTTTTGATATATAATCCATATTCAGTGAAAAAAGCACTCCACCTTCCGTCCTCCCTATCATTGAAAAATAATCGTCCGAAGTAATTTCAAGATCTGATATTTTGTCGTTGTAAGCGTTGAAAGAAACGATACGTCCGAAAAGAAACCTGATAATATCAATATCGTGACTGCAATCCATCATTATGCCGCCACCTTCCTCTTTTTTAGCACTGTAAGAGTCACGGTAGTCGGTTCCCGGACGCCATGAAGGTAAATACTGACCAACATAACTGCGTACAAACAAAACTTTCCCGTATATGCCCAGTAATTCCCTGCACTTCATCACAACCGGATGAAAACGCAGATTATAACCGACATACACGTGATTTTTAAGGCTTACCATACTCCTTGATCTTTCAAACAGTGGTTTCTCGCAGAGAATGATTTTATCTTCAACTGAGTTATTGATATGACAGAGATCTTCAAAATGTTCGCAGGTTTTTGATGCTATAACAAAATAACCGTATTCATTTATATCGGTGACTTCCGCTAAAGATCCGTATGATTTATCAAGGCCAGTTTCCCTTCTGCTGACAACTCCGACATTCCCGCTGCCGATAAGACCGCAAAGGATATCATAATGTCTTTTTCCAATGGAACCGAAACCGATAATAAGCGCTTTCAAAAGTCCTCCCATAAGTTGTATCCGGCTGTTAAAGCTGGATTTTTGAAACTGCCTTGCGATATTCAGCCCATTCGCCGATATCGGTCCATGATTCTTCACTTATGGGATAAATTCCGACCTTAAATCCGCTCTCTTTCACTTTGTCAAGAAACTGAGTTGCATCAAAATATGTATCTTCCGGAATAAGTTCGAGCATCTCTTTATTTATAACATACATACCGGTGTTAACCAGAAAATCATATTCCGGCTTTTCTTTCATACGCACCAGTTCACCATTCTGTATCTCACATACGCCGTAAGGAATTTTATACTGTTTCAGAGATGCAACCATGGTCACATGGTTTCCGAGCTGTCTGTGGCTCGCAAGTATATCGTGATAATCAGCGTCTATCAGTATATCGCAGTTGGTGAGAATGAGTTCCTTTTCAATCTTTCCAGCTAGCTGCCGAACAGCACCTATTGTTCCTAGGGGCTTATTCTCAGTAATATATGTAATGGTATACGGCGGATTGAGCTCTTCAAAATATGCTTTTATTATAACTGCCTTATGGTTTATAGACATATAAAAACTACAAACATTAAAATCCAGAAACTTATCAATGATATGCTCAAGAATCGTCTTATCGTTCACAGGTATCAGAGGTTTAGGAAGCACCTTTGTGAACGGTTCAAGTCTCGTTCCTTTTCCACCGGCCATGATGACAACATCGGCATCAAGTTTATCATTAACATTTCTCTTCATATTAGCGAAGAGCTTATCCCAGATAAGAAACTCTTTGATCTCTTTTGTTTTTGATACAACCGGAACATATAATATTTTTCTTCGGTATATCTCGTCTTTTACGTCTTCAATATTATAAGGCACTGTAGCAAAGAAAGTTTCTTTAAAACAAACCTCGCCGACCGTCGCACTGAGCTGTCCGTCTCGCAGTATCCAGCGACGTATATCGCCGTCACTCAAAGAACCGAGCAACACATTCCCGTTTTCAACGACAAAAAGTATCTTCAAAGATGTTTCATCAAGTTTTCTCATCGCATCTTTTACAGTTGCAGAAGAGTCAATGATCAGTTTTGCAAAATCATTAAGCATAAGTTTTCCTTGAATATCCTCAACTAAATCCTATAACCTTTTTTAAGATAATAACATCTCTCCGATATTGAACTCAAGATCATAAAACTTTTTTGCAAGGATACTACTTAAATCAGTTTTCTTTATTATATTGATTATATTCCGACTCGCGCATTCTTCACCATAAGGATTGGCAACATTCTTCAATTTAAGCTGAAACTCTTCTGAATAAAGAGTATTTATAGCATTCAGTATGTCGTGTTTTTCAGATTTACAGTCTAACACGCTCTCCGCTTTTATGCGTCCTCTCTGCCTGTCGCCTATATTAATTGTACCTATTTTAAATGAAGGAGCTTCGATTAAACCACTTGAACTGTTGCCCACCACAGCATCAACAAACTGCAATGCACTAAGATATCTGAGTTGCCCTAAAGAGTTAAAAGCAACCGATATATCACTGTGCTTAGCTGTGTATTCATCGATCAGCCAGTTAATTATCCTTCCATCGGTATCGCTGTTTGCTTTTGTAAATATGGTATGTGTGTTTTCCAGGCAGCTGATTGCCTCAAGAAGTTCAAGAAATTGGTTTTCAGCCGTGGACTGTTCCAGAGTCACCGGATGGAACGTAACAAGCAAGTTTTTGTCTGTCAGCCTGAAATCTATCGACTTTTCAAACTCTTCTTTTGAAAGCAGTTTAAGTCGCTTGATGTTTTCGATGCCCATTCCGCCGACACAAAACACCCTTTCAGGAGATTCACCAAGTTGAATAACTCTTTTTCTGTAGGCCTCTGTAGCCGTAAAATGCAAGTGACTCATCTTTGTTATGCTGTGTCTGATAGCCTCATCAATGACACCTTCGGTAGATTCGCCTCCATGCAGATGGGCTATAGGGATTCTGGCAGGGACAGCTGCTGCTGCCGCACTGAAAATTTCAAACCTGTCTCCCAATACGATAAGGATATCCGGTCTGAGTTCTTCATATGCCTCACAAAAGGAAACCATTGCCAAGCCCATAGATTTCGAGATCCCAACAGGTGTATCAGAAGACAGAAGAATTTCTATCTTCTTGTTAATTTTAAATTCTTTTTCAACATCCATATATGTGAGACCAAACTCAGGACTCATATGCATGCCTGTCACAATAACCTGAAGCTCAAGTTCAGGGTCTTCCACTATTCCTTTCATGAGCCAGTAGAGAAGACCATATTCAGCTCTTGTGCCTGTGACCACACAGACTTTTTTCCGACTCATATCAGCTCGTCCTGCATATAGTCTTTACCGGCCTCAGAACCGATGACTTCGTCCCATCTCATAGGGCTGATGCCCCCTCCGGGACGCTTAACAGTCACATTATCATACGACAGAGTATCACCTTTTTTTATATTGCATGATGCAACAATACTCTTTCTTGCAACCAATTTATTCTTTATCTCGCTCCGGCTGGGTCTCTTTATTCCATCCCCAATGGCGAGTTCAATATTCCGTATCGCCTTAACCATCGCACAAAGTTCGTCCGGTTCAAGGCTGGCTTTATGGTCAGGTCCTTCCATCATTCTATCCAGAGTAAAGTGCTTTTCTATGACATCTGCTCCAAGTGCTGCGGCAGCAACAGGAATTTCAATCCCTTTCGTGTGATCCGAATAACCAATGCTGACATTGAACGCATTCTTTATCGTCAGCATAGCTCTGAGGTTGACCTCATCAAGAGGGCACGGGTATTCAGTGGTGGCATGTAAAACAGTTATATTATCTTTTTCAGTTCCGGCATCTATAAGAATATTGAGAGCATCCTCTATCTCGCCGAGATCAGCCATTCCTGTGGAGAGAATTACTTTTTTCTTCAGGCTACCTATGTGTCTTAAATAGGGTAAATTTGTGATCTCCCCGCTGGGTACCTTGAATATTTCAAGCCCCATCCCACTGAGCAATTCTATACTGTCATGATCAAAAGGAGTTGAAAGAAACATAATATTTCTGTTAACGCAATGCTCCATAAGCTTAAAATGCGATTCCTTATCAAGTTCCAGTTTTTTGATCATATCATACTGTGATTCATCCGAGCCAGTTGCCGCTTTCTGATAATCAGCTTTATCGGCAGTTCTGCTTACAATCTTTTCAGCTTTAAAAGTCTGAAATTTAACCGCATCAGCCCCGGCTTCCACGGCAGCATCAATAAGTTTTTTTGCTGTCTCAATATCGCCGTTATGGTTTACACCCGCTTCAGCAATTATAAATATGCTCATTTAAAAACACTCCCTGTCTGAACAAAGGCTCCAGAAGGTATTACAAAACTCTTCCGGACTTCACCCGAGCCTCGCACTGCTCGGAATATTGACGACCCTCTCTTCAAGATATTCGGAATTCTTAAGATCGGCGGAAAAACAGTCGGAAAACATGCTGAGTTTATTCATAAGCCGCCATATTGGGCGTGTCATCACACCATTTGAGTTAGAATATTCAAGAAAATTGTCACGCTCTTTTAATCCTGATAAAATCACTGCATTCAGCCAGTAATTAGAATTCGCACAATCAGGTTCTTTAAAAAACTCAATATTTGAAGTCTCAAAGAACCTTCTGTATATATCTGCAAGTTCCCGCTTATTTTTGAGAAAGCCATCAACCTGTTCAAGCTGTGCACACAACAGAGCAGCATTCAAATTAGGCATACGATAGTTAAATCCGACCTCATCGTGAACATATTCCCACTTATGAGGCTGTTTTGCAGTTGTTGTTATATGCTTAGCACGTCTTGCCAGGAGCTCGTCATCAGTAACGATCACCCCGCCCCCGCCGGACGTAATGATTTTATTGCCGTTAAAGCTGAAAACACCTAAGATGCCGAATGTGCCGGTGTGCCTGCCTTTATATGTGCTCCCAAGGCTTTCCGCAGCATCTTCTATGACAGGGATATGCCACTCAGCGCAGATCTCACATATCTTATCTATCCTGCAAGGATGACCAAAAGTATGCATAGGCACACAAGCTTTTATAACTTTGCCTGTCGCACTGTTAACACATTTACCACCGACAAGGCTGCAATTTGCATTAAGAAAATCTGAAAGCGACTCAGGACTCATTCCAAGAGTATCTAAATCCACATCAATAAAAACCGGTGATGCTCCGCAATAGCTTATAGCATTTGCCGTAGCTATGAAAGTTAACGGCTGTGTAAGCACTTCATCTCCGGAGTTTACTCCAACAACTTTTAAAGCAGTATGAAGAGCACATGTCCCGTTAACTGCGGCCACAGAATAGCCGGAACCGGTGTATTCCGCAAAATCCTTTTCAAGCCTGTCGACATATTTCCCGACACTTGAAACAAACGTGGAATCAATGCAGTCATTCAGATATTTTTTCTCATTCCCGCTGAATCTGGGTTCATGCAGAGGAACAAAACTGTCACCAAAAAGATTTTTTATAAAGTTTGTTATCTCAGCAAAATCAGCCATTACATTTTCCCGTCTAAATACTTTTCGGTCTCAATGTGTTTAAATTCGGGAATGGTTTTATTGAATAAATCAACAATCTCTCTTTTTGTCCAGCTTCCACGTGCAAGCATTGAGTTTATTGAATTCCTAAAATTGTCAATGACCGCCTCATCGTAAATACAGTCATTCTTAATAATACCTAGGTTATTAAACCGCTCCATATCAAGAATTTCATTATCTGTATAAAATTCTTCAAAATCTTTTTCTCCGGAGGTGTCGCTGGTGGTAAACAAACACGGCCATTTCTTTTTATCTATCAACTCCAGAACTTTCGATCTGGCCTCCTCCTCGGTTGAGCACAGATATGGTTCGTAACCTATCATTGAAAGGTACTTAACCGCTATTTCAGCAAAAGTTATCAGATGGAGTTTTTCACTAAGTTTAGGAAAGAAGATATCTCTGTTCTCTCCAAGCAGGCAGCTCATAAGGCAAAGTTCGCCCGATTCTTTAGGCGTTACAAAATACCTTTTAATATCATTTGGAGCAGCGATGGGCTGACGCTTCTGAATCCTTTGATTAAAAGCAAACATCAGGGAGCCGTCTGAAAATGCAACATTGGCAAATCTGGCAGTGGAAATGGGAATTTCAGTGCTGAGCCTCATCAGGAACATCTCCATTATCCTTTTGGAAGCACCCATCATATTAACAGGATTAGCAGCCTTATCCGTTGAAACGCAAAAATACTTCTTAGAACCGTTGTTAACTGAATCCATCACGGTCTTCTCCGTATTGGATACGTTAGTGCGTATAAGCCTCATTAGGGTATATGGGTCTTTTTCGCTTCTGACGTGTTTCAGGGCAGATAGGTTAAGAACATAGTCATATTTGCCGTCGCTCCTGATAAAAGCATCATATTCCGCAGCACCTGCGTCTAAAGCAAAAGTGCGAAAATCACCGTTTATATATCCGAAAGAGCTTCTTATATCCCGAACCAGCTCCGCAAGATTATTCTCACTTATATCCACGACATGAAGTTTTAAAGGATTGCGTTTGAATATCTCTTTAACTACAGCCTGACCGATTGAGCCTGCGCCTCCAATTACAAGAAACGTAGAATTAGCGACGATTTCTTGCAACTCATTTTCAAACCGAGATATATCGTCTGTAAAAAGTTCTTCTTTTCTTCCTATCAGTTCAAGTATCTGTTCTGACATCTTTTGAATACTCCACGGAAAGCCTTCTCGCCATCCTTTATGCTTTCGATTTTCTCAGCGTCTCATACCAGACAACGCCGACAATGGACAAAACCATGCTGGCAAAAAATGCTATTATACATATCTGCGCTCTTTTTGGTCCAACCTTATCTAAAGCATCAGGAAGGGACGGCGCAGAAATTATGCTGAAGCCATAGTATTTGTCTGCATTTGCTAATACTTTGCTTTGAATGAGATTTGCAACAAGGTCACTGAGCTTTGATTTTAAAGTTATATCCTTCGTAAGGTCTATTTCTGATTTATAGTTTGCGATCCTTTCGTCAACATTTTCAAGCTGTTTTAACCGGAGAACTTCGCTGGCATCTTTCAGAAGAAGGGAAAGAACATTGTTAGCAATGGCAGGATTTTTATTCTGAAATGAAATAGTAATATACTTTGTTGTCTGATCTTCAAACAAACTCGTATTCTTTTTCATCAGATTTGACAGGTAAAATTTTTCATTTGATTTAAACTCTTCCGTATCCAGAAATGCAGTCTCCTCGATCAGTTTTTTTGTAAGGTTATTCTTTTTAATAAAACCTGCCAAAAAATCTCTGTCGTTAAGCAGAACACTGAGATCTCCGAAGACAGAACCACCGGAGCTGACACTGACGCCGGCAATACTTGCCAAAGTGCCTAAACCGTTTAATGAGGGAGAAGAGGCACTCTCCACAGGCTTTAAAACTGCAGTGGAGGCATACATATTGTCCTGAGTGACGACATATATAACTGTCGCCAGAGAAACGAGAAAAACAAGTCCGGCAATAAGAAATTTACGTTTCCAGATTATGGATACCAATGTTAACATATCTATCTCATTCTCTTCAATTCTGCTATTTTCTGTGTTCATCACTCGCACCGCCAATTCATTGTGATAATAATTCCAATAATATCAGTTGTCAATAAAAGGGACACCGCAATGTTCAATTTACCTTTTATGCATAAATACTTTATGCAACTGCAACAATACAGAAGGCAAGATAGACTTAAAACTGTTATGCCTCAAAAAAGTCCATATCTGCACTTATTCTATCAATATTTAGCTTAATCAGATAACTGAATGACAATTATCCTGTAATTCAAGTAAAAGCTGAGTTATCGGCACATACGGTGTGACTGCTGAAAGATGGGATTTCCTGCACATAATGCGCCTTGCGGAAAATGATTTAACAATATCCCGTACAAACTGAAGTCATGAAAACCCATTTACAAAACTACCTTTGCAGGGGGATCTGTCCATTCCCATTATAATTTGAAATATCAGACTGCTGATTTACCATGGGTAAATTTTGGCTCTGTGCCGGAAAAGTTCCGGGCATCTGTTCTTTATTTTTTTCGTTTTTAAACGAATTAATCCTTGAATATATAATACCCTGCCTGCAACTCTCAAAGAGTTCATCATCGTTACAATAGGTAACTTCCAACTGCCCGACAATAGAGTCACGGTCTCTGTTGTCGCCTGTAACATTTGCAAAATATTTAACACAGCCGTTAGACTGATTACCAGTGAAAACATCCATAATGTAATTCACATTATTAACCTTTTTATATACGCTGATAATTGGAGGACAGGTATTGCTGGACAAACGGAGACTGATATTGTCAAAGATATTATATCTGGATTCCTTAACACTTTCAGAAAAATACAGCAGAACAGATTCTTTTCCTGCGCCTCTCTCTTTAAGTCCAAGAGAAATACAGCCGGAATACGAATCACAGCTCATGGCTGAGCTCGTATTATTTTCAGCTTCGCTGTTCCCATTCTGAGCATATCCAATCCCAAAAAGACCAAAAAATGCTATTGCAACAAATGTTAATATTAAGAATGTATGATTCATTTTCATAAAACACCTTATAGATTCGTCAGAACGCCGGCTGTAACGGCAATCTGCATCATGATCTGCGTTATATCCTTGATATTTCTCATCCATGGAACTCTATTGTAGTTATCGGGAACCATTATGATATCCCCGGGATCAAGGGGGTTGGTTTTGCTGAAGAATGAGAACTCCCACCTGTCGTTCTGAGGCGACCACGCAAGAGTTTCGCTGTTGGCTTTCTGCGCAGTTCCGTCGGACTTCATTATGAAGATATTCTTTTTATCCGCCTGAGAGAGCAGTCCGCCCGTCAGCTTGATATAATCTTCCCAGTCCATTTTAGAGTTATAAACAAATGCGCCGGGGCTGAGCACCGAACCTGAAACAACCACAGTTGAAGGCGCTTTGGGAATATAAAGCTCATCACCGTTCTCAAGATCCAGATCGTTTGAGCTTCCTTTCAGCAGTCTGGGGTGGGAAAGTTTAAGAACAACCCTTCCGTCGGCCTTCAGATTCCTCATTGATTTTATGAACTCATCTTTTGTCTTAAGCATGAGCTCGGAAGAGTCGATGCTTGTGGTTGTGCTGGCAGTCATGGCCTCTACATTGGCATTAACAAGTATCTCTCTTTCAAGATTCCTGATCATTTTATCCAGCATTTTCTGTTTTTCCACCCTGACACGGACTCTACTGAACGCCGCACCCTTCAGATAGGCAAAATCAGTGAATCCGCCCGCTCTCTCTATGATGGATGAAAGCTTCTCGCCCTTTTTGATGGGGTATCTGCCGGGAAATTTGACCTCTCCGCTGAGAGTTACATAGTCCATTTTGTTATATTCCGAGATGTCTCTTACAACCAGTCTGTCACCGGCCATAAGGCTGAATTTGGCTATTTCGTCTTTATTGACGGAGATGAACTCCTGCTCAACTCCGCCATCTGCTATTTCTTTTCTGATCAGTTCAATGGCATCGTAATATGCACTGTCTTTGAGTCCGCCGGCCATAGTAATAAGCTGTCCGGCAGTGAGGTTGTCCGCATACTGATAAGTTCCGGGATCAAAAACTGCACCCTCAATGTTTACATATCTTTTAACCTCTTTAGTCACCTGTTTGACTATAACTTTGTCACCCTGCTTGAGAGTATAAGCAACTTTCGGATCGGAAAGGTTTTTGAGATCGAGGCTGAAGACTTCGCTTCCTGAGGTGTCAGTGTTCTTCCTGTAAATAAGAATTGAGTAGCGGATGTTTTTCTTATCCGGACTTACGGCTTTATCCAGAAGTTCCCTGAGGGACATCCCCTTGTGGAAGAAAAACTCGCCCGGGTTCATAATATCGCCGCTTATTTCGATATAGTTCAGCATAGCCGACTCATATATTCCGTGAACAACTATGAATCCCTGAAGAGGAGCTTTGGCAGACATCGATTTGTTGATGTCCATATATTCGGAAGAGTAACTTCCGTTAAGATAACTTATTATTTCTATAGCACTTTTATCAGAGTTGGCTGTAAGCCCCCCTGCTTTAACAATCATTTCATAGACTGTTGCATTGTTCTTGGCTGCATAGTCTCCGGGAGAAACCACCTCGCCTGAAACATCAATATGAATATTCTCCATTGCGGTATATTTGCCCACAACGACTATTTCATCATAGGCCTGCAGTGCGATGTCGTAGGCCGAATGTTTGCTCTCCATTATTCTGTCCAGACTGAAAGGCACAATGACAGTTTCGCTGGTTTTAACATCTTTTCTGACGATGTATGATGCGGACATTTCAGTATCCGGAAGAAGGTAGCTGACACTCTTAATGATATCTGAAATTCTCATACCTTTCCTGAACTCATAGTTTCCGGGATATACAACATTTCCTGTGAGTTTAACGGAATTAAGATTTTTATCGTTAAGACCGTAGATGGTAATTTTATCGCCGTCCTCAACTCTGAATGAGGCATCACGTCCTTTGCTGATATCAAGGCTTTTAACGGTATATTTCAGATCGGTCTTGTTGACTCTGGTAACAACAACGTTGTTGGAAACCGCATTTGAGGCAAGCCCTCCTGCGAGGCGTATAACGTCGTTTACGGTGTTTTCGTTTCTTATGTCGTAATAGGCTTCATTCTTTATCGCACCTTCAACCAGCACCCTTTTTGTGGTCCTGGGGACGAATATTACGTCATTGGGCATCAGCTTCTGAATTTTCGGCCTGTAGGATCCTTTATTGATAAGTTCGTAGTAGTCTATGGTTTCTACAGTTCTGCCGTTTCTTATGATGGCCACCCTGCGGATGTCGGCAAAATCCTTAACTCCGCCTGCGTTCACAATGGCCTGAGTAACGTTTCCGAATACGTTCATGATGTAGTATCCGGGTTTGTTCACCCCGCCTGAAACGAGAACTTTGACCGTCTTTGTATTGCTTATAACAAGGCTGGCGGAAACTCCCTCCATGCCCTGCACCATTTTTTCAACTATTGTTTTCGCCTGTCCGTATGTTTGGCCGCCGAGAACTATCTTCCCGAGTGTTTCCGAGAAAGCCTCGCCGGAACGGTCGAGAACAAGCTCCTCTGTCTTAGCAGTCCTTCCCCAGAACTGGAGCCTGACAGTATCGCCCGAACCCAGAACATAGTCGTCGGGCACGTTTACATTCTGATCCGCAACAAACTGATTTGAACTGCCGGAAGCAGTATCAGATGTTCCGAACATATCGTGTCCGTATATTAAAACCTCTTTAGGCTGTTTGATAACATTAGGGGTGGTGTTGCCCGTCTGAACATTCTGAAGATTGTTCTGAGGGGTATTTCCTGTCTGACCGGTGTTCTGAAGATTCCTGTCCTGAACGTTCGACTGTCTGTCGGTAATCCCCAGTTTATCTTTCTGCGCATTGATTATCTGGTTGAAAAGAGCTTCGTCTGCTAGTGACGCCGCACTGGCACAAACGGAAACGGCCAGCAAAAGCAAAAGGAATATTTTTTTCATTCTCCACGCCTTTATCAGTTTAGTTGAGCAATACTACCATAAATTGTAACTACAGTAAATTTGAGAATTACATAAAGAGCTTTCTGACCCAGAAAGTCTCTTTCAGACCCAGACGCCACTTGCCGTCTTCTCTGAACATTTTTAAAATGGAAGGAGTTTCGGATTCTTTATATAAAATTACTATCTCGAAATAGTTCTTTTTGGACACACCCAGACTCCACTCTGAATCCCTTAGTACGATGTCGGGATTGAAAGCTTTCACAAAAGTGCTCCAGTATGAAACACATATTGAGCCGCAGGTGTTAAATTCGTTCGTAAGAAAAACTTTGTCACTCTCGGCGGCATAACCGGCCTTTTTAAGTGAATCTGAGACCTCCTGAACAATGTTCTTCTGAGATTCTTTTGTCAGGCCGTCCCATGCTTTAATATATTCTCCGGATTTCAGATTGACAAAAAAAGCCTCACAGCTTTCAAGGGGCTCATATTCGTTGGCAAATGCCATATGAAAAGAAAAAATGATTAGAAAAGAAAAAATGAATATTTTCATGATAAAAAAAGGGAGTCCCGAAAGACTCCCGCATTTTTTTGATCTTAGTTGCCGTGGTGAGCTGTACTTGAAGAGCTTGAAGATGCTGCTACTGCTGCACCCACTGCCGCTGCTGCCGCAACTCCTGCTGCTATCGCACCTGCTGTGATTCCGCCGACTGCTGCTGCACTTGCTGCTGCCGCACCTGCTGCTGCACCGCCTGCACCTGCTGCACCTGCACCTGCCGCTCCGGCTCCTGCGCCCGCTCCGCTTGCTCCAGCTCCTGCACCTGCTCCGCCTGCTGAGCTGCCAGCACCTGCTCCTGATCCGCCTGCTGCCTGAGCAACAACTATTTCAGCAGCAAAAACTGCTGCGGGAAGAGCGATTATCATAACCAATGCTAAAAACTTTTTCATATTGCACCTCTTTAAACTATAGTATTAGCCAATGCCGTTATTTCATATTTATATTATCCAGTTTGGCACAATTACAACGAATGTCAACCCTATTTTTGGTAGTTCCTGTCTATAAAGTTAAACAGGTTGGTGAACTCGCTGACCTGCACCCCTACGTCTCTTGTCCATGGAACGAACTTCTGAGAATAGACAGCGCGCGAATCTTTTCCGGAAAATACTCTTAAAGGTATTGTGAACATTATCCCTTTATCAGTATACCCTCTGTTATACTCACTATCAAAACCGGACGTTTTCGTTTTAGTTGCCCATATTGACAATTCCACGTCATTTATTTTCTTGGTAATTTTCACTCTTGCGCCGACATCTCCGGCGAGGAATCTTCCTGCGTCAACGTCAACGTAAGTTTTTATCTTCTTAAAGTGAACCCTGCCTTTAACGAAAGCGGTGTAATATGGATCATTTTCGTTAAGGCGGATAATATCCTCACTGTCTCTCTTTCTGACATAACTTCCGCTGAGGCCCAGCAGCAGGTTATTGTTAAAGAACGGAACCGCCGTTTCGGCATTCACACCGGTGTACTGTATTTCAAGTATTCCGGCTTCAACGTTCATAAAGATATCTGTATTTCTGATTCTGTCCTTATAGTCCAGCAGAGCCATATCGAGGATCATTCTATTGTCTGTGTAGTCGGCTATATCCGACCTTACTGCATCCTGCCCGATTTCGTTAACGGTTGAAATGCTGTTAACAGGATAGTAAGCAAGACCGCCCACAGCCATCAGGTTGTCGGTCAGTTCATAACCTGTCCACGCCCTGACGCCCATCGCACCTTTGAAAAAACCGGAAGGATCGTTTATATAGAAGTTCAGGTTGGGATAGATACCGTATGAGTGGGGTCTGGCATTATATTTTTTAACCCCTTTAAGAACCTGAAGGTCGAGATAATCCGTGCGGACGTACATGTAATCGTACATCTCGTCAAAAGTTATCTTCTTTGCTGCATAGAGATTCATCAACTCCTTATCCATGCGGAAATGATATATCTGAGTTCCGCTTGAGGAGACCGTGAACACATAATTCTCCACAGAAGGGTTGATGGACGAAACGGAGTCAACAAGCATTTTGAGTGCGTCGTATTCGAAAAAGAATCTGTTGTTCTGGAAGTCTATATAAGCGGTATTTCCTTCGATGACTACACTGTAGTGGTCGAATCCAGCACCGTAAAGCGCCTCTCTTATTTTGAAATAGTCGTCACCGCTCTGCTTCTTTTCATCCGTGAAAAAGGGTTTGGGATTGTATATCGGCACCATTGGTTTGCCTATGTCAAATGGCATGGTCACGCCGAATGCGTAGGTATTTCCCCTCTGGTAGGAACCTGTCAGATACATATTCTTTCCGACAAAATAGCGCACACCGAAGCTGTGCGGCGAATCGGAACTTACCAGCCCTTTTTTGACCGCCGGATCGTTGGTATTCTTTTCATAGTCAACAGGATTATATTCATAAAGCAGGGCAAACTTCTTATTAGGTCTGAAATTTATATTAAAGAAGGGCTTGCCGTTCTCTATGTATTCCTTGGGGTTGATCATGTTCTTTGCGATGTCCGTTTTGCTGTATTCGGTAAACTGTTTCTCACCCAGCCTGCCAAGCCCCATTCCGAAACTGAAATCGAACGGATAAAGCTGTTTGGACATTACAAAATACTGTGCTCCATAGAGCTTTGTTCCGTGCGGATCACTCACTCCCAGAGATATCTCCGGAAGATATTTGCTCTCTTTTCTCAGTCTGAACTTTGCCGCAACGAACTTATCCTTATAGTTTCCGTAACCGGCCCAATACTCGTCATCCCTTTCGGACATGTTATCGCCCATTATCTCGGTGAAACGGCCGCTCAGTTCCAGCCTTCCGTAAAGAGACACGGCAGCACCGTAGTTTCTGTAAGGCTTTGCCTGACTATAAAAAACTCTGAATGTGTTCTCGTCCATGATTCTGGCGGTGGGGGTTTCGAAAATACCCGTCAGGCCGTTATCGGAAGTTGAACTGAAATAGCCCTCATCTGCAAAAGCAGGGGCACACGCTGTCAGGAATACTATGAGATAGATTAATATTTTTTTCACTTATTACGTCCGCCGTAGTTCTTTTCCACCCATTTGAGATATTCTCCGCTTCTGACACTCTCAACCCATTTACTGTTGGAGAGATACCAGTCAACGGTGAGATTAAGTCCCTCGTCGAACGTTACCGACTGGTTCCAGCCGAGCTCAGACTTTATCTTGTCGCACTTAATGGCATATCGTCTGTCGTGTCCCGGCCTGTCTTTCACATATGTTATAAGTTTCTTGTAATAGTCGGTTTCTTTACCGGTTTTTTCAGCCAGTATCTCACACATCCGGTTCACAAGGCTGATGTTTGTCCACTCGTTCTCGCCGCCTATGTTGTAGGTTTCACCTATTCTTCCTTTGCAGACAACAGCCCACACACCGCTGCAATGGTCTGTCACATACAGCCAGTCACGGATGTTCATTCCGTCGCCGTAGACGGGCAGAGGTTTTTCATCGAGCATGTTAAGAAGCATCACTGGGATCAGTTTCTCAGGGAACTGAAACTGTCCGTAGTTATTTGTGCAGTTGGACATGGTAACATTCAGGCCATATGTGTGGTGATAGGCGTTAACAATATGATCCGAAGAGGCTTTGGATGCTGAATAAGGGCTTCTGGGGTCATAGGGTGTGGTCTCGTAGAAATAACCTGTTTCTCCGAGAGAACCGAACACCTCGTCTGTGCTGACATGGTGGAAAAGAACGTCCTTTCTGTCCCCCCAGACCTGACGGCAAACCTCAAGGAGAGTGAAAGTGCCGTTGATGTTGGTTCGGATAAAGTCCGCAGGACCATGTATGGATCTGTCCACATGGGACTCAGCCGCAAAATGGATTATGCAGTCTGCCCCGTACCTCTCCATGCAGTCCTTCACCGAATCGAAATCGCATATATCTATGTGCTCAAAGAAATATCTTTCAGGATACTCACTGCGCACGTCTTCCAGACTCTCCGCATTTCCGGCGTAGGTCAGTTTGTCCAGATTTATGATCCGGCCTTCGAAATCTGTATTTTTAAAAACGTAGCGGATAAAATTTGAGCCTATAAATCCGGCTCCACCGGTTACGATGATATTCTTAAAGGTTCTCATTGGCAATTCTCTCCAGATACTCGTGCAGGTTAGTTTTCCAGTCTTTTATGCAGAAGCCCAGAACACGGACGACCTTATCTCTGTTGAAAACAGACATAGCGGGTCGTACGGCCGCTGTCTGATACTGATCTGAGGTTATAGGGCTTATGACAGTGTTTTTTCTTATCAGCCCGGCTTTTTTCCCGTATTCATAGATTTCCGATGCAAAATCATACCATGAAATATCCCCATCATCACTGTAATGATATATTCCGTAGTCCGATTTATCAGATTTTATGAGCATCGCAATGTTATCAGCCAGTGCGGCTGCATATGTCGGCGCACCCCTCTGGTCGCAGACGACACCGAGGGAATCTCTTTCGTTCATAAGCCTGAGCATGGTGCGGACAAAGTTGCCGCCGTATAAACCATACAGCCAGCTTATCCTGAATATGAAATATTTTGAACAGGCGCTTACCAGTTCCTGCTCTCCGGCCAGCTTGGTGCGGCCATATGCAGAGACCGGACCGGTCTCATCTGTCTCTCTGTATGGATTACCCGAATCTCCACGAAAAACGTAGTCGGTTGAAAAATGTATCATTTTTGCATTGAGCTTTTCGGCAGCCAGAGCAAGGTTCCGAACTCCGAGCCTGTTTATGCTCTCCGCTTTTTCGCTCTCCTGCTCGGCCTTGTCCACAGCCGTGTAGGCACTGCAGTTCACAATCCACGATATCCGCCTGCTCTCAATAAACTGCCGGACAGCTTCGGGATCGGTGATATCTGTTTCAGAGCCTGTTCCTGTGAAATCAAGCCCTTCACGCTCAAAAACCAGAGCCAGCTCACGCCCCAGCATCCCTCTGCATCCAGTCAGCCATATCATCAAAAAACCTCGGCATCCCTGAAAAGAGGATGCTTCGTATCTTTATCCGAAACTATGACATCAGCAACACCCCAGTCAATTGCCAGCTCCGGATCATTCCACATGATGCCTCTGTCGTATTGCGGTGCATATTCGCCGCCGTGCACTTTATACACTATCTCTGCGGTATCGCTTAAAACCAGAAATCCGTGAGCAAAGCCAACCGGAATATATAGCATTCTCTTATTGTCCGCACTCAGCTTCTCAGCACTCCATTTTCCGAATGTTGGAGAATCCTTTCGTATATCCACCGCCACATCCAGAATCTCACCCTGAATACAGCGCACCAGTTTGCCCTGCGCAAACGGCGACAGCTGATAATGGAGTCCCCTCAGAACACCTTTGACCGATTTTGAGTGGTTGTCCTGAATGAACTCAAAGTCCAGCCCGGCGGCGGCAAAATCCGAGCGTTTGTAGGTCTCGGTGAAAAAACCCCTCTCATCGCTGAAAACCTTCGGCTCTATCAGCACAACGCCTTCAATGTCGAGTCTGTTAAAAATAAAGGGCATAAATCAGCCTTTTCTATTGTTATTTACTATCTGCATAAGATATTTACCGTAATCATTCTTAATCATGGGCTTTGCCAGTTCCTCCAGCTGATTGTCATCTATCCAGCCGTTGAGTCGGGCAATCTCTTCAACGCAGGCGATCTTAATCCCCTGACGTTTTTCGATGATGTGTATGAACTCCGATGCATCGAGAAGGCTTTCGTGGGTTCCGGTGTCAAGCCACGCAAACCCTCTGCCCAGAAGTTCAATACGCAAACTGCCCTCTTTCAGATATTCGTTGTTAACAGTGGTTATCTCAAGCTCGCCTCTGGCAGACGGTTTGATGCTTTTTGAGATATCAACCACCTTATTGTCATAAAAGTAAAGACCCGTGACGGCATAGTTGGATTTTGGATTCTGAGGCTTCTCCTCAATGGAGGTAACGTTCCCTTCGCTGTCGAAAGAGGCTACTCCGTATCTCTCCGGATCGTTCACATAGTACCCGAAAACCGAAGCACCGCCTGAGTTTTCAACATCGCTGACAGCTTTTTTAAGCATCAGTGAGAGTCCCCTGCCATAGAAAAGATTGTCGCCGAGCACCATGCAGACGTTATCGTTCCCGATGAAATCCGCACCTATTATAAAAGCTTCCGCAAGACCGTTGGGATGCTCCTGCACAGCATATTCAATCTTCATTCCCAGTTCGCTTCCGTCTCCGAAGAGTGACTCGAAACGGCTGATGTCAACGGGAGTGCTTATTATGAGTATCTCCCTGATCCCCGCCAGCATAAGGGTTGAAAAGGGATAATAGATCATCGGTTTGTCGTAAATAGGTATCAGCTGCTTACATATCGTTTTTGTTGACGGATAGAGTCTTGTGCCGCTTCCGCCTGCAAGAATAATTCCCTTCATAGCATCACCTCAGCTTTTTTTCCCAATCCAAAGCCGTTCTGCATATATATTCCAGATCGTCATAGCGGGGAACCCAGCCTGTTTTCTCTCTCATTTTTGTGCTGTCTGAGATAAGCAGAGCAGGATCTCCGGCTCTTCTGGAAGCCTCATCCGCCCTGAAATCAACACCGCTGACCTTCCGCATGACATCTATCACCTCACGGACAGAGTACCCGTGGCCGTAACCGCAGTTGAATATGTCGCTGCCATTGGCATCAATATATTCCAGAGCCCTCAGATGAGCCGATGCCAGATCCTCTACATGTATATAGTCTCTGACACAGGTTCCGTCGGGAGTTTTATAATCCGTACCGAAAATGCTCATTTTCTGACGCTTGCCAAGAGCCGTTTCCGCCGCAACCTTAACAAGGTGTGTGGCATTCAGGGTCGACTGACCGATAAGCCCGTCGGAAGATGCTCCGGCAACGTTGAAATATCTGAGTATCGCAAATTTAAAATCAGGATGTGCAGACGCAGTATCCCGAAGGACATGCTCGCTGAACATTTTGCTTCTGCCGTATGGGTTTATAGGGTTAAGAAGGCTCAATTCATTTATTCCTGTCTGCGGAACATGCTCCGGTTCGCCGTAAACTGCCGCTGTTGAGCTGAAAACGAACCTGTTCGTTCCGGACTCCACACAGCATTTGATAAGATTAGCAGTGTTGGCGGTGTTATTCAGATAATATTTAAGGGGTTCAGTGACAGATTCGGGAACTATAAGCGAAGCCGCAAAGTGAACCACAGCGTCAAATTTATTATTCCTCATAAAATCGGCTATGAAATCCCACTGAAAAAGATCTGCCTGAACGAATTCAATATTGCTGTATTTGCTTCTGAGAGTTTCTATTGTGGAGGCAAAGCCTGTGGAAAGGTTATCAAGGACAGTCACAGAGCAGTTTCCGTTTTCGGCAAACTGCCTGACAACATGGCTGCCGATGTAGCCTGCTCCGCCTGTTACAAGAATCTTTTTCATATATTACCCGTTCTTAAGAATTTTTATCATTATATCAAGCACTCTTGAAGAATATGATCGACCTTTTGCATTATCAGGGGAATGATACTTTCCTATCGCTTTCAGATTCAGCCCGTGGTTTTCAATTTCATAAGCAAGTATCCATGTACCGAAATTTATGTTGAAACACTCACGAAAGCCGTATGTCTGGGGCACGTTCAGCTTTTTAAACCAGAAACTGTTGATCTGCATAAGCCCCACGTCGGTACTTCTACCCTTGTTCTGTTCGAGAATTTTCTGGGCTTCCAGATCAGATTCCGGAAAATAGGGCTTACCTTCAATGTTCATTGCAAGCCTCTTTCCGCCGCTTTCCATATCGATTATGGCTCTGATGACTATCTCAGGCACGCCATACCGCAGCGAGGCTCTCTGCAGACACTCCTCGTCATATGCAAAGGCCTGCAGGAATGGACTTACTGAAAGAATAACAAAAAAAAGCATTTTTGACAGACAAATAGTCAGCAGTTTAAAACGCATGTAATTTTATACACAAACAGGGCTTATTTGTGAAGTTTATTTATAAATGCAGGCACTGCATATTTCACAATTATATTTTTGTTGACACGCACTCCGTTATCATTGTATGTACAAGCATGGTGATAGCATGTATGATGTAAAAGAGCAGGGCTGCCTGTATTTCTCTTCTGTTTTTCTGGCAAGAGAACTCGGCAGGATGGCGGATAAAAGATTTGCCAAGACCGGACTGTGCCCTTCTGCGGCCTTTCTGCTTCTCTATGTGATAGAGGAGCCGGGACTGAACCCCACTGCGGTGGCGGAGGCTCTGGAGCTTGCACCATCCACTATAACCAGATTTGCGGACACCCTTGTCAAAGAGGGATACATTACCCGTGACAGATCAGGAAAAAACTCGTCCATGCTCCCCACAGAAGCCGGAACGGCCATGAAAGAGACCATTCAGGCATGCTGGAACGGACTTTACGAGGACTATGCATCCAAACTGGGCAAAGAAAGCGCAGACAGACTGGCCTGTGAAATGTTTTCAGCTTTCAAAAAGCTGACTTGATTTTTTATACAATATAATTGCTTGTACAAGCATTATGAGGAGAAGGCATGAAGAAGACACTTTTTGTAATGGGACACCCTCATCCGGAAAATTCACTGTCAAACAGACTGATAACCGATGAGATGAGGAAGGTTGAAGGGGTAAGCGTCAGAGTTTTGGCGGAAACTCTTATGAAGGGCGAGTTTGACGTTGCGGAGGAACAAAAGGCAATAATCGAATCGGATGTCATTGTGCTTCAGTTCCCCTTCTATTGGTTCAGCACACCCTCGACACTCCAGAAATGGTTCGAGGACGTTCTGCTCTACGGGTTCGCATACGGTACAGGCGGCGACAGGCTGAGGGGTAAAAAACTTCTGGTATCAGTTACTGTCGGCGGCTCAGAAAAGGACTATGAGTCCGAAGGTCAAAACTATCTTACAGTTTTGCTCCAGCCGCTGAGAGCCCTTGCGGAATTCACCGGACTTGAAACCATGGAAGATGTCATATCATGGGGAATGACCTATATCCCCGGAGTTTCAGGCGACAAGGACGAGATAACCGCAAAAGCCCTTGCTCAGGCGGCGACCTTAAAGGAAAGACTTGCGGCACTGTAATTTTTATTGCATAATATGTGCTACTTAATATAGTAACATTAACAAGGCTCCCCTAGCGGGAGCTTTTGTATCTTCTCACGGGGGCGCACGGTTTCGACGGGGAAACGTAGGCCACGGGAGCATGCCGGGGGGGTTACCCCGTTAGTAAAGCCAAAGCATATAATTGCTAACGACGAATACGCACTCGCTGCCGCTTAAGGCACGATGTCCTCAGTTAAGACTCGCCCATGGTCTGACTGAGGGCACAAACAACTAGTGGGATTGCTCCTTTGATTGTCTCGGCTCAGGGGTGAAATTTAGGGACTGCTTCCGCCTGTAGAATTGTCTGTGTTTCAGCAGGCGGGAAAAGACAAATACATAGACTAAGCATGTAGGGCCTTTGGTTGAAAGTTCTTCGGACGTGGGTTCGATTCCCACCGCCTCCATTTTTACTATCAATAGTTTACGGAAATTTGCCGATTATTTGCCGATAAACTTTTAATAGGAAAAGAGTAGTCTATGACATCAGAAGAAGTAACTGAATTACTTTGGCAACATGCGGCTTCAATTACACATGATAAAGAAAAAGTAAAATACAATAGGCTTCTCTATCATTACACAGACATGGTTGCTTTATTAAACATAATAAGCACTAAGAAGTTATGGGCAACAAATGTCAAATTCCTTAATGACAGTCATGAAACTCAATATGGACATAAAATAGTAAAACAAATTATAACAAAACTATTAGAAAATGAAAAATCTGAAGAAATAATAAAAGTCTTAAAATTGACCCAACACCTTCTAACTATAGATGATGGAATAACAAACACCTACATTGTTTGTTTTTCTGAAAAAGGAGACCTTTTAAGCCAATGGAAAGGATATGCAAATCAAGGAGAAGGCGTTTCAATTGGTTTTGACCCTTCAATTTTACTGAATGATTTAAGTCAAAAAGAATGGATTTTTGTTAATTTAAAAAAAGTAATCTATGATAGAAAATTGCAAGAAGAATTAGTCATTGAAGTAATTATTAAATATTTAAAATTAATCAAATCCGCATTATATCTAATAACAAAAAACGAGGAAAAAGACACTATAATAGTACATTCAAGTAGCTATCTTTTTTATTGTTTAAAACACATTTCACATACAATTAAAAACCCAGTTTTCTCAGAAGAAAAAGAGTGGAGGATAATTCTGTCTATTTTTTCACATGAGCCTGATAAGCAAGATATATTATTCAGAGTAAGAAATAATATGATAACGCCGTATATTGAGTTAGATACAAGTGCGAAGACACTCAGTCAAAACGAACAAATGCCAATAAAAGAAATAATAGTTGGTTCTCTTGTAAATCATAATAAACTTAAATATAGCATAAGCTTATTAGACAAAGAAAAAGATAGAATACCAACGAGAATTATAAAATCAAAAATTCCGCTACAAAAATAATTCAGATATTGCAACGCCCCTTCTGCCTTTAGATTTACCAACCCAATTCACCTACCTTTCAACCAACTCTGTTTCAAATCAGTATGTCCCAACATATCACGAATCCAAGCCAGTTCATCTCCTGCTTTGAGCATCATGACAGCGAACGTATAACGTGTCTGGTAAAGTTTCCTTTCTTTCAGCACGAGAGCCTTTAATGCTCTGAAATAGTGAAACTCTTTAATATTATTATACTTCATGGACGGATCACCAAATTTATTAATTTGGCACCTTCACTGAACATCTATTGATTGTTAATAAAATTAAAGTTTCCGACAATCGGGCATTATTTCGCATTATATGGTCTTGAGCTCCGTAAACACTTTTATCGCAACTGTATCACATTCGCCTGGTGTTCAGCACCACGATGTTCTCACCTCTGCTGGCGTTAATCAGCTTTTCCGCAAGCCCGACATCGCCCAGAACACGCTTCCAGTAGGGCAGTTTTCTGCCGGGTGAACCTATCACAATATGCCCCACACGGTGTTCTTCGGCAAATTTCAGAATAGTACCCACAATATCGTCGCTCCGGTAGGTATAGACAGTTGCGCCCAGTTCCTGCGCCAGTTCAAGAGTGTCTCCCAGAAGTCTTTGGGTGTGGGCATCTATCTTTTCCGGCTTCTCTTTGGATGTTTCAACATAAAGGGCGTACCAGTTGCGGTTCAGTTTTCCCGCAAGCCTTGATGCATAACGCAGAAGCATCCCGCTGTTTGGCCCTTTGGAGCTGAGACAAACCATCACCTGATCGGGGTTGGCTGTCATCTCCTCTTTCTCCGCCGCCCTCTGCCTGAAATCAATATGCGCCGCAAGCTCACGCAGTGTAAGCTCCCTCAGATGTTCCAGATTATTGATCCTGAAGAAATTTTCCAGAGCCGCCTCAATCTTTTCGGCAATATAGACCTTGCCCTCCGAGAGCCTCTGGCGCAGATCCTCCGCCGTAACGTCCACGTTCACTATCTGGTCGGCTTCGGCTATCACCCTGTCGGGTATCCGCTCCTTAACCTTAACGTTCGTCAGCTTCTCAATGGTGTCATACAGGCTCTCTATGTGCTGAACGTTCAAAGCGGAGATGACATGTATGCCCGCCGAGCGCAGTTCCTCCACATCCTGCCAGCGTTTTGAGTGTCTTGAGCCGGGGACGTTGGTGTGCGCCAGTTCATCGACAATAACCGCTTCCGGGCGGCGGGCGATTATCCCCGCCGTGTCCATTTCATGGATGTCGATACCCCTGTAGCTCATACTTATCTGCGGAAAGGTCTCCAGTCCTTCAAGCAGAGCCTCGGTCTCTTTCCGCCCGTGCGTTTCGGCATAGCCGACCACAACGTCGATACCCTCGCTTTTCAGCTTATGAGCCTCCTGAAGCATCTTATAGGTCTTTCCGACCCCTGCGGCATAGCCAAGATATATCTTCAGCCTGCCCCGCTGAGCCTGCTTTATCATCCGCAGAAAGCTGTCCGCCCGTTCGCCGTTCATATTCTACTCCGCATTGTCCAGAGCCATGTTCAGCTCAAGCACGTTCACAATTTTCAGGCTGCCGTCCGTGTGTCCGTTTATCACGGCAACGACCCTGTTTATGTCCATTTTTCTCGCATCCGCAACCCGTTTCGCCTGAAACATGGCGGAATTAAGGCTGATATGCGGATCAAGCCCGCTGCCCGATGCCGTAACCATATCCGCAGGCAACCCTTTGCCGTTTGAGGCAATTATTTTCTCAGCCCGTTCTCTTATCTCTTTTGAATAGGGCGAAAGGTTGCTTCCGCCTGCGCCTGCCCCGTTATAGTCCACAGCAGACGGTCTCGGATGAAAATATCTGCCGCTTGTGAAACCCTGCGCTATCAGCCTGCTGCCTATGACTTTTCCGCCTTTATAAATCAGCGAGCCTTCCGCCCTGTCCTTTGCCAGAAAACCCACTGCATAGACCGCACCCGTGTAGAGCACGCTACAGACGAACATTGTTATCACAACCGCTTTAACACTCTGAATTATATCACTTTTCATATCAATCACCTAAAATATTCCCGCTGCCGACAGAAGCATATCGATCAGCTTTATCCCTGCGAAAGGCAGAATCACCCCGCCAAGACCATATATCAGCAGGTTGCGCCTCAGAAGCGCATCCGCACCCATAGCTCTGAACCTGACCCCTTTTATGGCGAGTGGGATCAGAGCGGGTATCACCACCGCATTGAATATCAGTGCCGACAGCACCGCACTTTCGGGGGATGCCAGACGCATAATGTTCAGCCCTGCCAGATGGGGCATGGCGAGGATGAACATCGCCGGAATGATGGCGAAATATTTCGCAACGTCGTTGGACACGGAGAAGGTTGTTAGTGCTCCACGGGTCATAAGGAGCTGTTTTCCTACTTCGATGACCTCAATAAGCTTGGTGGGGTTGTTGTCCAGATCCACCATATTGCCCGCTTCTTTTGCCGCCTGAGTGCCGGAGTTCATGGCAACGCCGATATCCGCCTGCGCAAGAGCCGGAGCATCGTTTGTTCCGTCACCTATCATGGCTATGAGCCGCCCGCCCTTCTGCTCTTTTCTTATATAGTTAAGTTTGTCTTCCGGTTTTGCCTCGGCAACGAATCCGTCAACTCCCGCCTCATCGGCAATTGCCTTTGCGGTCAGATGGTTGTCTCCCGTCACCATGATTATCCGCAAGCCCATTGACCTGAGCCTCGCAAACCTCGACTGAATACCCGCTTTCAAAACGTCTGAAAGCGAAACGACACCGAGAATCTCGTTATCCTCCGCAACGACAATGGGTGTGCATCCGGACGAAGCTATCCTGTCGGTTATCTCTTTCAGGTCAGGGGGGATTAGGCCTCCGTTCTGCTGAACAAAAGCGGTCACGGCATCATATGCCCCCTTGCGCAGTTTCCGGCCTTCTCTGTCGACACCGCTGAGGCGGGTATGCGCCGAAAAAATTATAATCTCCGCACCGTCGGGTATATCCGCTTCCAGCCCCGCCAGCTTTTCCGCAAGAACCACAATGGATTTCCCCTCCGGCGTAGTGTCGCCGTATGAAGCGTTCATGGCCGTTTCCGCCAGTTTTCTTCCGGTAACTCCCTCCACAGGAACAAACTCCACCGCCTGCCTGTTGCCCACGGTGATAGTGCCCGTTTTGTCCAGAAGGATGGTGTCGATGTCGCCAGCAAGCTCAACCGCTTTTCCGCTCTTGGCCAGAATGTTTGCCGCCAGCGCTCTGTTCATTCCGGCTATGCCTATGGCGGGGAGCAGTGCGCTGATGGTGGTGGGGATAAGACATACCAGAAGAGCGGTCAGTGTTGGAATTGACAGCTCCGCACCGAAATATCTGCCCATGGGCAGAAGAGCGACAGTGACCATCAGAAATGCCAGAGTAAGCCCCGAAAGGGTGACAGTCAGAGCCAGCTCGTTGGGAGTTTTCTGCCGGACTGCACCTTCAACAAGTGATATCATCCTGTCCAGAAACGACTCTCCCGCTCCCGCCGTAACAATGACCTCAATGCTTCCGGTCAGCACCTTTGTTCCGGCGGTCACACCTGTTCTGTCGCCGCCTGATTCCCTTATTACTGGTGCGGATTCTCCGGTCACTGCGGATTCGTCAACGGAGGCAATGCCCTTGTCCACTTCGCCGTCACAGGGTATTATACCGCCGTCTGCAACCAATACTCTGTCGCCGACCTTAAGCTCCGAAGAGACGATCTGCTCCGACCCGCCGTCAACAAACCTTGTGCACACTGTTTCCCTGCGCACCTGTTTAAGGCTGTCCGCCCCCGCTTTTCCTTTCGCTTCGGCCAGAGCCTCGGCAAAGTTTGCAAAAATAACCGTGAACCACAGCACCACAGTAACAGAAACCGCATAGGCATCCGCCGACACGGCGAACAGCGATATTGTTGAGAGCACGGCACCCATCTCGGTGACAAACATCACCGGGTTCTTTATCATCACTTTCGGCGACAGCATCTTGATGGATTGAACAGCCGCATAGGCCGCCGCCTGTTTATTGAATATTGCGGAGGAACGAGCCTCACGCCTCTCTGTTTTTGTCATTTTAAAGCTCCTGCCATGTATTCAGACACAGGCCCCAGAACAGCAACGGGCATGAAAAGCAGTGCGCCGATGAAGATTATGCTGCCCAGTATCACTGCGCCGAAAAGCAATGTGTCGGTGTGGAGGGTTCCGTTCGTGTCGGGAGATATTTTCTTGGCCGAAAGAGAGCCAACAGCCATCAGCGGCAGAACTATTGGCACATAGCGGGAGATAAGCATGACCAATCCGGTTGCTATATTCCACGCAGGGGTGTTGTCTCCAAGCCCCTCAAAACCAGACCCGTTGTTGGCGGAAGCGGACGTAAACTCGTAAAGAATCTCTGTGAACCCGTGCGCTCCGGCATTATGAACGGTTTCCGCACCCCAGGGCATTATTGTGAACAGAGCCGTGCCGCCGAGGATGCAGAACGGATGCACCAGAAGAGCCAGAAGCACCAGTTTCATCTCCTGCGTTTCGACCTTGCGCCCCAGATATTCAGGAGTTCTGCCCACCATCATCCCGCAGATGAACACACCTGTCAGGATATAGATGAACATGTTTATCATCCCCACACCGACACCGCCGAACGTCTCGTTCAGCCACATTCCCGTCAGAGGCACAAGTCCCGTCAGCGGGTTAAGGCTGTCGTGCATACTGTTCACCGAACCGTTGCTGGTGGAAGTGGTGACGGCTGTCCAAAGGGGTGCGGCAGAGGTTCCGAACCGCAGTTCCTTGCCCTCAAGGTTGGACGATGTCTGAACATCAAGCCCAGCCAGAGCACCTGTCGGTGCTGATTCAAAATATGAAGCGAACGACACCTTCATCACCAGAAGCAGAAGCATCACGCTGAAAATGACTGCGGCATGGCGCATTTTTCCTGTGAGCCTTCCGAACATCCAGACGCAGGACATGGGGATTATGATTATGCTCATGGTCTCTATTATGTTTGAAAGGAAACTGGGGTTCTCAAAGGGATGGGCTGAGTTTGGCCCGAAGAATCCTCCGCCGTTTGAGCCGAGCTGTTTAATTGCGATGAACGCCGCCGCCGGCCCCCTTGCGATGTTCTGTATCGCCCCTTCCAGAGTATGGGCTTCCACAGTGCCGCCGAAGGTCATTGGTACGCCTGTGAATATCAGAAGCACAGCAACAACGAAAGCAGCAGGCAGAAGGATAAAGAGGGTTGTACGGGTCATATCCTTATAAAAGCTGCCGAATCCCTTTCCGCTGAGACCTCTGGACAGAGCCGCAAGAGCCGCAATGCCCGTTGCCGCCGAAACGAACTGGAGCCACATCAGGGCAAAAAGCTGTGAAAAATAGCTCATGGATACTTCGCCCGAATAGTGCTGAAGGTTAGTATTCGTCACGAATGAAGCTGTCGTGTTGAAAATAAGGTCTGGCGTCAAGGCTCCCCTGCCGTCCGGATTCAGCGGCAGATACTGCTGAAATGACAGCACTGTGAAACAGACAGCGAACATTAAGGCATTGAACACGGCAAACTGTTTAAGATAGGTACGCCATGTTCCCTCCGCTTCGGTATCCAGAATATAGGCCATGTATTTTCCGAGATACCACGACAGAACCGCAGAAATCCCTATTACCATCGTTACGAGTATCATAAAAAATCTCCTCAGAGTTTTTCGGGAAAAAGCAGGGCATATATCAGATATGCGCCGCATCCCACGGCAAAAATCGATGCAAGCCAGATCATTTGTATTCCTCCTTATGAACAGGCAGACTGAACCTGAACTCCGAGCCGGAGCTTTCACGGCTCAGCACCGAAACCTGACCGCCGTGTGTCTGAACAATCTCTTTCACAATGGCAAGCCCAAGGCCTGTTCCGGTGCTTCCTTCCTGCCCCGGAACCCTGTAAAAACGGTCGAAAATATGCTCAAGATGCTCCTGCGGTATCCCTCTGCCTGTGTCGGTCACGGAAAACGTCACGAAATCGCCGTTTACCGCCGCATCCAGAATTATCTCGCCTCCGGCGGCAGTGAAACGGAACGCATTGTTGATAAGGTTTGAAAAAACATGGGCAATGGCCTCTCTGTCCGCCAGAACCTCCGGAAGACCGGATGATTCCCTGCAAATCAGGCGCAGGCCTCTGTCCAGTGCGTCGGCCTCAAAAACATCCTTAGCGTCCGCCATCAGAAGCCCTGCTGAATATACAGCCGCACTGTTTTTCTTACCCTCCGCAGCGTCGATGGCTATCAGGCTGTCAATTATGGACGAAAGCCTGTCGCTGCCGTCACGGGCTTCCAGCAGAAGCTCGGTCTGCTTTTCGTTCAGACCGCCCACCCTCTCCTCAAGCAGAAGATGAACAGCCATACGGACTGATGTAAGAGGTGTTTTAAGCTGATGGGAGACCGTTGCGGCCACGCTCTTTTTAAGTTCCTGCTGTTCGTTCACCTGTGTAACGTCTTTCAGGATAAGTGCGGCGGAAGTCATCTTCCTGTCCGCTCTGCCGAGTGGGATTGGAATTACCGTGGGCTGAAAAAAGTACTCATTTCCGCCTATGAAATGCTGAATATATCCGTCATAGGTCTGCTGCTTATGCTCTATCAGGCATTTTTCAAAAAGCTTTTCCGCCCAGCCTATCCCCAGATTCCCTATATCTTCTCCGGGCTTTATCCCGAAATTCTTCTCTGCCGTTTCGCTGGCGGATTTTATTGTTCCGTCGGTGCTGATAACGGCGATAGCCTCCGGCAGAGCTTTCAGCATGTCCGATGCGGAACGCTCCGCAGTTGCAAGTTTCGCCATATCATGTTTTTTAGCCGTGCGCAGGGCATGCGCCATCTCGTTGAAAGACTTTGACAGCTGACCTATCTCGTCCTTTGAGCCGACCTCAAGCACCAGATTAAGGTTGCCGTCTTTGATATGCCTTGCCGATTCTGTCAGCCGCCTGATGGGGTTCAGTATCCATTTGTGGGTGAGAAATGAAAACATGGCGGCGATTATCACCGAGGCTATGATTGCCGCCGCAGTTCTGTCGAACACCGTTGCCGACAGCTCCGAGGCGTCCCTGCCCGCCTGAACCATATGTGCCTGATTCATATCAAGAATTTTCTGTGCGTTGTTTTTTATCTCATAAAAGAGCGGATAGAGATTTTTATAATAGAAAGCCCGCTTACCGTCATCGGTCATGCCGTCGTCCAGCATAGGGCGCAGGCCGGAATTGTACTCTGCAAAAAGCCTTTCAATGCTGTCCGCCGCCTCCTTCTCTCCGGCTATGGTTATGTTCCCCTGCTCCGTTTTAAGCGCAACGAGAAACTTTTCCACATGCTCTTCAACGAGCTTCCCGCCCTCTTTTCCGTTTCCCGTCAGGATGAAAAGCAGTCCGCTGTCGATTCGCTCCAGCGATTCTTTCATCTGCTGGCTTGCGGTTACGCTTCTGTAGTTCTCTTTCAGTATGGTATCCACCGCTCCGCCCAGTCTGCCGATGTTGAAAAGCGTGAATGCACCCGACAAAAGAATGATAAGCAAAAGCCCGCCGAAGCCGAGCATCAGTTTTTGTCTGATTCCGATCATGGCATCCTCCGTCTATTTTTAAAGCATAACGGATGCCAGACTGTATGTTATTGATAAATCAGAATTTAGACGTAAGAGACATTGCATAATGCAATATCGGGGACTTTCTATGCATTGCAGATTGCAAGGTTTTCAGATGCCGTACTGTTTCCTTTTCCGCCAGAGGGTGGCCTGATCGATTCCCAGTATCTCTGCGGCCTCCTGCAAAGAGGATGCGGAAGCCACAACACCTCTGATGTGTTTCTCTTCCACCGTTGCCAGAGAGACCCTGTCGCCGAGAGCTATTTCATGATTCTGCTTTCGGCCGCCGAAAGGAAAATATTCAGCTCCCACGGTGTCCGAAGGACACATAATGGCCGCCCGTTCGATCACGTTGCGCATTTCACGCAGGTTCCCCCTCCATTTGCATGACTTCAGCTGTGCTTCCGCTTCGGGAGTAAAACCTTTGAAAATTCTGTGATTCTGCGCTCCGAAAAACCTGAGCATGTCGAGGGCAAGGGGTACAATATCCTCCGTGCGTCCGGCAAGGGAGGGCATATCCAGCTGAATTACGTTCAGGCGGTAGTAAAGATCCTCACGGAATCTGCCCTGACGGATGGCCTCCTCAAGGTCGGCGTTGGTTGCGGAGATTATGCGGACGTCGGCGTGTCTGGTCTTCTGGTCGCCTATGCGTTCGTACTCTCTGTCCTGTATGAACCGCAGTAGTTTCGGCTGGATGGACATGGGCAGTTCGCCTATCTCGTCCAGAAACAGGGTTCCGCCCTCACATGCGGCTATCCTGCCTGCGTTGTCACGCACAGCCCCCGTAAAAGCTCCTTTCACATGCCCGAAAAGCTCGCTTTCCAGCAGTTCTGCAGACAGCGAAGGGCAGGAAACAACAGCCAGAGGCTTGCCTGAGCGTTTGCTCCAAGAATGGATGGCCTTTGCCAGAACTGTTTTTCCCGTGCCGTTCTCACCCCTTATCAGGATGGTGGCATCGGTGGGCGCAACCTGTTTAGCCGTATCAAGAACCTGCTTCATGGCAGGGTTTTCGGTGGTGAACGATGTTTCGGGGCGGAGTTTCGACAGATCGTCCTTCAGGCGGGAGATGTCCTCTTCCATCCTGCGGACTGATGAAATTCTCTCGGTTACTATATCCACCTGCTCCGGAGTGAAAGGCTTCGGCAGATAATCAGCCGCACCCAGCCGCATGGCCTGAACCGCCGTATCCACAGTGGCGTATGCGGTTATAACGACTATCTTCATCCAGGGGCAGGTCTTTAAAAATGCGGGGATCAGTTCCATTCCGTTGTCGGTTCCAAGCCGCAGATCGATGAACGCAGTGTCATAGACCTGCCTGTCGGCCTCCGCCAGAGCATCCTTTATGTTGGAAACACCCTTTACGGTGTGCCCTCTGGATTCCAGACACACGGACAGCATCTTTCTGATTCCGGCTTCGTCATCCACAACAAGAACTTTTAACATTGAATACCTTCGCAGGTCATACTGGTTTCCACATCATACCGCCGCTTCAGCTCAAACCGCAACAGTCTTTGCCGCATCCATATACCATGCGGCATTTTCTTTTAACACACCCTTGAGCTTATCAGCAAAACCCTGTTCATCTTCCGAAAGTTCAAGACCGGCATCAACTGTATCAAGTTCGGCAGAAACAGCCTTTGCCATTTTTTCCAGCGTCCTCGCCACAAAACGGGGCTGAAGCCCGCATTGTTCGCACATATCTGCTATATCAGAGGCTCTGACCTTTGAATCAAAACAGTCTCCGACAGCCATTGCGAGGTTTTCATTGTATCTGCCTTCATAAACAGTTATTGAAAGCATATCGTAAAAAGGAGCAATCCGTATTCCATCCGCAGAATAGTGCCACGATATATTTTTGCCGTGCGCATCACAGTTGCCTATCAGCAGGTTAAACAGCACCCAGTTGAGCATATCTCTGGCTGCCGCCGCCGGAACACTGCATGATTTCGCCGTTTCAAACAATTTCTTCAGAGATGCTCCCTCCCGGATATTTTTAACATCCCTGCCGTCGCCGTAAATCCTTTCGTATTTATACAAAGGAGGCACATCCAGCATCTGACAGCCGTCTATAACGTGCATTCTGTCGACTCTGCCGCCGTTAAAAACCCTGTCGAAACGCTTGACTTTCAAAACAGGTTCGCCTAAGCGCATAAACCCTACATCGGCAGATGAAAGTTTCAGTCTCTCAGCCAGTGTCATACACAGAAACTCATTCAACACCATATGCTCATCTGCATTTTTGGCGAATTTCAGGATATGGGTGGAGGCATAATCGCCGTCTCCAAAACCTATTCTGCCGTCAGGCATAACCATAACGGGCAGTTTTTCCTGAACACCTGCAACGGAAAGTCTGGGTCTGTTGTCCCAGACGGTCATAGGGACGTCTGCCCTCTCTCCTATTCTGCCCGTCAGTTCCTGAACACCGATTTCCCTGAAAAATGTCCCCTCTTCGTCATTCTGACCGGAATGAAACGACAAAGCCCCCGTGGTTTCTGCGCCGATGGCTTTTATAAGCCCAAAAATATTTCCCTTTGATATGTGCAGCATACCCGACAGTTCCTCCAGTCCGCCGCCTTCCGGCAGCAGATTCATGAGAAAACGCTTTACCGCTCCTAACTGAGCACCTGAAAAAACATGAGGAGACAGATGCAGGTTTTTGTCATCAAGCTCTATCCCAAAAATGTCCTCATAAGGCTCATAACTGATAAAACCGACCGGTTTTCTGTTCAGTTTTAAATACAGCCTGTTCGTCATGCTTCAATCCGCAGTGTTACGCCGAGAGCTTCGCACACCTTAAGCACGGTGCTGAACTTTATGTCGGCTTTGGCATTTTCCAGATTGGTCATTGTTTTGATTGAGACTCTGCACAAAGCGGCGGCATCCTCCAGCGTCATATCGCTGTTTGTCCTTGCCGCACGGATAAAATCACCAAGTATTTTCTGATCTTTAAGCTTTTGCGGTTCGGGTACATTATGCTTAACTATTTTTTTCGCCATTCCAGCACACCATAAATTCTACTTTAATATAATTAAAGCACCGCAAACAGACGAAAGCAATATAAATTCTACTAAAGTACAATTAAATGGATTGATATGGCAAAAGGCAGAATAAATTATACTGAAGTATAATTATAAATAAGAAACGCACCCTCTTCGGGTGCGTTCCTTGAGTTTACTTGCAGGTGGGAGCAAGCGAAAACACTTCCTTATCTTGTCTATGGAGCAGTTCCCGCAACCAATGATTGCAGGATAATCTTTATCTATGAGTCACTGCCGCTGACCTTTGCGGTAATATCGACCACAGAGCCGTCTTTGCCGTAGCTGTAGACTGCCGAACTGTTCGTTTCGCCTGTCGTTATGACAACAAACGAACGGGGCGTTTCAGGATGATCTACATTGTGGTCTATCCATGTTCCGGAGTTGAGATAGCATTTGCCGCCTCCGATGTTCCGGTATGAAGGGACGTGGGTATGCCCGAAAACTACGATATCAACATTCTCCGCAGGATTTTCCAGATAATTCGCCTTTGCTCTGGTGAAGAATGACTCATACTTAACAGCTCCCAATACCGATTCGCTGAAACTGTTGGGAACTTTTACGTTGTTAAGCACCTGACGCTCTGCCCATGTGCGCTGGATATGTCTGAACAGGACAGGAGCAGTGATTGTTCCGTCCGCCTCCTGTGCGGGATAGAAATCCAGATATGTATATGAATCGTTGAATCCTGAAATGCGCATATCAAATATCTTCTGGCTGAGCCCCTCAAAGGGGGTAATTCTTGTGGATATATCTTTAAGCACCGAATAATACAGAAAAGCTCCGTACTGGTCTGTGTCGCTGGAATCAGGTACATTTGTTACCACGGGCAGGGTTTTAATCACCTTCGGGCGGCCTTCCAGAACCCAGGTTGCGGCATAGCGTGCATAGAAATAGCCTGCGGGCATAATGGTTTCATCGTTGCCGCAAAGCTCAGCGTTGGTAAGAGTGTCGGGTGCTGAAAATACATCATAGCGGTGGCCGTGTTCGATTACGATCTCGTTCCTGTCTCCGGTATAATATGCTCCGAGCCCTCTGCCGTCTCTGGCCTGAACCAGTCCGGGAATGGCTTTCTGAAGAATTTCCTCTTCCAGTGTCAGGTCGTGGTTTCCGGGGACATAAACAACCTTTATTCCGCTGTCTATAACGTTTTTCAGTTCAGTTAAAACACTTTTGTTGTTATCGATCACATCTTTGTAGAACTGATCCTGATCCGTGTACGAAGGATAGTATACAGGCAGGAACCATTCATCCAGAAAGTCCCCTGCGATTACAAGTTCACGAACATCCGTGGTGCGCTGAAGCCTCTGAAGGAATTTTATGAGTATAGGACGGTTTTCCAGTGTTTCAGTGTATCTGTCATCGATACCGAGGTGGATATCGCTTATCACCACTATTTTGCTTCTTTTAGTTTCGGGTTCCCAAAGCGGTTCAGCACCAGAACCTGACGGAAAGATATCTGACGAGCATCCGGCAGTGTTCATCGCAATGAAACATGCACCTGCTCCGGCACTAAGTGTTTTGATAAAATGTCTTCTGGAAAAACTCATTCCGGGCCTCCGCAAAATAATAAGTAGGAACCCGGATATTAACCTTAAAAATGGAAAAAATGTGCACCTGCACTTAAAAGACCCTTTTTTGCGCTTAAAAATTTATGCAGGTTCACACCAGAAGGCGGACACGGAAAACGCCGTTTTCTATCCTGTACACAACTTCGCCGTCATACTTCTTTGCAAAGGCGGCAACGCTTTTGGTTCCGATGCCGTGCCCTTCCCTGCCTGCTATCGGATATCCTTCCTCATCAAGAGCAATATCACCTGTGCATGGGTTTTCAATCTCCAGCAGAAGACGGCCGGCACTGCGGCAGATAAAGCGGATATAAGGCTCTCTGCCTATTGGCAGGCTTTCGCAGGAATGGATGGCGTTCTCCATAAGGTTTGAAACCACCATGGAAAGCTCCAGCCCATCAACACTGAGCGCAGCCGGGATATCCAGAGTGACCTCCGCCGGAATGCCCCTCTGTTCCGCAATGGCCGTATAGTGGCATACTGCGGCATTAACTGCGGGGTTTTCGCAGAAGACCCTGCCGATCTTCGGTACAGACTGATTCTGACTTTGCAGAAGTGTGGCGGCCTCCGAGGTCTGCCCCTGTTCCAGAAGTTCAAGAAGAACGTTGTTGAAATGCCTTCTGTCATGGGCGGTGCGGCTGTTCTGCGCTGCAACCTCTTCCATCAGCTTAAGCCTTTCCGACATTCCGTCTGCCGCCAGCTGAAGATATTCTCTCTCCGTCTGAATGGACTGATTCTCCTCACGCATTTCATACTGCTTCGTGATGGTTTTCAGCGAATGAATGATGGTTACATAAACCGACAACCCCAGAAGGATTAGAAGAAGCAGCTGAACGTAATTGTTCATCAGTGTGTCTTTGATATCGCCGCCGAAAAAATAACTGAGAAAACATGCGAAAAGAGCAACGATGGGAAACATATATATGTGCCAGTAATCCAGCACTTTCCGGTACAGTTTTGAAACCCATTTATGGAAAACAAAAATGGTAATCGAAAACAGTATCAGCCGCAAAACTATATGGCCGTATTTGGGATAAGGAAACGCACGACTGAGAGTGAAGCTTAAAAATACAATTGCGGCGTGTATATTAAGCATTGTGATGTAGCTGAAACACCACTGCATTATCTTATCGGTAAAAAGCGGCTTCATGACAATCCCGATGAACAGCAGCATCGCAAGATTTACATAAAATACCGAAGTGTAATCCTCTGACAGATAAAAGTAGTAGTTTGCACTAAGGTTCACCGCAATTATCAATGCCGTGGCGACAATATACACGGCTCTGCTTTTATATTTCGGCATAGCCATGGTCCAGAGCAGAAACACCAGCATTATGTCGGTGGTCACAGACCGTAGTATGTCAGGAAAATACTGCATCATCTGATTTTTCCCCTTGCCGCAAGATAGTCCATATAGGCATCTCTGACGGCCGGATATCTCTTTGCGGCAATGGGCACATTCCTGCCGCCGCAAAGCGTGAAGCTGTCTTTGGCAAAACGCTCAACCCTGCGCATATTTATCACAAAAGAGGTGTGGCATTGCAGAAAACACCTGTTGCTGAGCACAGGCGAACAGTATTCTGAAAAATTCTCTCTGAATGTCCGGCTGAATATCTGTTCCCCGTTTGTCAGGGTAAAAATGGCGGCGTGGCTGCTGTATTCACAGCAAACTATGTCAGACATTCTGATAACACGCAGACTGCCGGAGGTTTTCACTGTAAAGGTCTGATCACAGGAAAGGTCAGCTTTTGAGACAGCCAGCTTAAGAGTGTCGAAAAGCTGCTGTCTGTACACTGGTTTGAGAAGATAGTTGATGGGGCTTGCGGCATATGCCTGCAGGGCAAACTGGGGTTCTGTTGTGGCATAAATGATCTGAGCCTCGCTGTCGAGGCGGCGGATCTCTTTGCCCAGTTCCAGCCCGCTGACCATAGGCATAACGATGTCCAGTATGTAAAGATGGAAGCTGTCACGCTCAATGGCGGTCAGCAGGGCATCCGGATGGGAAAACTCCGTCAGTTCGGCATCAAGACCGTTTTCGGCCAGAAACTGATCGGTCAGTGAAGTCATATTTTGCAGATCGTCCGGCATATCATCACAGATCGCAATACGAATCATCAGTTCGCTCCGTCCTGAATAACACAATCAAGCTATCGTATTTGTATTATTGCAGTAACTGATGCAAAATAGCAACGCCTAAACTGCTGTCTGAAATTTATCAGTAATTTTTAAGATGCATACAGGAATCCGCCACTATAGCTATTAACAATTCTTAACTTTAAACTAACTAACAGACAGTCTAGGCATACTCCACCGATTCGTCGTAGCAGCTTTCGGCTCTCTGTTTGCACTGATCCACAATTGTTTCGATCTCAGCCTTATATCTGTCTATTATCTTGATCATATCAGGATCGATGTTCTCTGCGGCATATCGGTCGATGATATCGAACGCCGTGTCGATGCTCATTCGTTTTCGGTAGGGTCTGTCTTCCATCAGGGCTGAGATCATATCCGAAAAAGCGATTATCTTTGTTCCGGTGTCTATCTCCTCTCCCTTAATGGCAAAGGGATATCCGTTACCTGTCAGTCTTTCGTGGTGGTGTTGAGACCATTTAACAACGTCTCTGAACCACTCCGACGAATTAAGCTCGCTCAGTATCTGGCCGGAATAGTAGCAGTGGAGCTTCACCATGTTATATTCCTCGTCGGTGAGCTGCCCGCATTTTTCTATATACGCTGTGTCGATGCCTATCTTGCCTATGTCGTGGAAATAGCCCGCTATGAGCAGTTTTTCGCACATATCATCATCCAGTCCCAGAACCTGCCCTATGAACTGCGCCAGCCGCCCCACAGTGTACGCATGTCCGGCGGTGAATCTGCTTCTGAAGTCGATTATCCTTGAGATTGTCAGTGCAAACTGATCGATCTGTTCCCTGTTAAGCTCTATGGAGCTAAGGAAATTCATCCGGGAAAACAGCTGTTCCATGGTCAGGTTATTTATCTCGATCCAGAAGATATCAGCTCTGGAGACCCTCTCGAAAGCATCGCAAACGTCCGGATGAAACACTGTCCCCTTCTTTTCCAGTATAGATGCCGTAACCCTAGCCTTCTGGTTCAGAATGAACTGATCCGGTGACAGATAAATGTCCACTCTGTCGGCAAGGTGGATTATATGGCTCTGGAAGCGTATCTCCTCGTTATATTTGCCCGCATCTTCATAGCGGATGTGGTGGTGTCGGATTATTTTTGCTATTCCGGAGAATATGTCGAACATGGACAGCATCTTATAGCCCATCAGGCAATGTGGCGACGGATTCTCCACATCCTCTTTGATGAGAGTGTCCCGCTCCTGAACGGACAGAGCGCCGATGTCGTGCATTGCCGCCGCAACAACCAGCTCGGCTATGTCGCCGCAGGGAAGCCCAAGCTCTTTGCCTATGTGATATGAAATTACGGCTGTCCTTCTCTGGTGGGATTTCAGAAGATAATTAAAACTGTCGATGGCTTTTATGATGGGAAATGCGAGCTCTTTAAGGGATATTTTATCCATATTGTGCTCCTGAATAAACCTGAAAATTTTGAATATGTAAAATTATAGCACAAATGGGATACGCCGCTCAAATAAATCGGCGTTAATAATAGATGTGATAAGCCAGCCTGAAACTGTCCTCCCCTCTGATCTGTTTTGAATAGGTGGCCGATACTGCGCTGTCCTTGCCTGTGTATCTGATAAGCTGAGATGAAAGTTCGCCGTCACGGTTCAGCTCTCCCGAAAGGGTGTCGTAGTGGTCGGCTTTCAGCAGCAGCTTTGTCCGGCCCTTCTGAACCATATATCCGGCCTCAATCTCAAATGCGGCGGAATGATCATCCTCAAAATCAGGATTATACTGCAGTTTCAGCCCGGCCAGCCCATAAACAAGTCCGCCTAAAACCCTGTATGCCTTGCCTGAAGAAGGTCTGAAAAATGCGGACATGCTGTCCGTTTCGTCAGAATATTCCAGCCCGAAGTTAACCCGCCACGAAACGGGATTGAAAAGCTCGTTAACGGGCGCAAGGGAATAGATGTCAACCAAGCTCAGCCTGCTGAGAACCGTTTTATTTTTATAGTGTCTGGCAGTGAAATCGAAGAATGCAAGGGTCGAACCCTGCAGGTAGCCCTCGTCGCTGTCTTCGGGCATGTGTATGGCCGGATGCCAGTTTATCTCCTGAAACACCCCGTCGTCAGTTGACCCGACGCCCAGCTTAAGCCTTGCCGTTTTGTGCCCCAGCAAAGGCTCAACAGGCACGGGAACAACATTGTCATATTTCTCTTTTATTGCCGCACGCTTTTTAAGAACGGAAATCAGTTTTGCGGAATAGAGTTTCCTATCCTCAAGATTCCTGTTGGTGAAAATGGTGTATTCCGTCCAGAAATCCAGCAGCTTTGCCTTGTCACTGTCGTTCAATCCGCTGTAGTCAACAAGCTCGCCCTTTTTCAGCGACTCAACTGCCGCCGCATACACAGGGCTTTCTTTATCTTTCAGAATATTAAGCATTCTGGCCGACTGCGAAGGTCTGAACGTCATATCGCCCAGCAGTCCGTTCTCTTTCAGAAGCAGTATGGTGTCGATGGGGATGACCCAGAGAAACTGATCTGTCAGGTGCACATCAGGCCTTGCGGCCTCTATTATAAACAGGAGGTTGTAGGAGCAGTTCTCATCGAAAAAGTAATAGCGTGACCATATTCCCTTTATCTCGTATACGTGCAGAACAGCTTTTCTCGTCTCCTGAGGTGTCAGATTCAGCTGATATTCCCAGATGTCCCTCTGATTCTTGTTGTCATATTCCTTTATCTTCTCGTGATATGCCAGAATCTGCGTCCGGCCGGCATAAAGCCCCGTAAGCCCCTTCACGGCATATTCTATTCCGTTGTCGTTTTTGTTGTAGTCTGCGGCATAGGTTACAGCGGACGAAACCAGACTGGTGTCCTCTGCGGAATCGAACCTGAGAAGGGTATGGCCGAACATGGATGCGGGACCGTTCATCTGGTAGAAAGGAAATATTATGCTGACTTTGTCGGTTCCCACCTGCTGAAGAAATTCGTTCAGCTCAGAACATTCGTCAAGCCGCAGTTCGTCCGCAGGCCTGCCAAGCTGTTCCGACAGAAAAAGTGCCCTTGCCGGAAAGCGGCAGGCGACGTTTTCGCCGTCTTTGTTTTCATAAAGCTGTCTGTAAAGCTCTTTAAGTTCCGCATAGCGGTCGTGTTTGCCCTCAGGCGAAAGAAAAAAGGTCTCATCGTCAACAAGACTTCTGTCAGAAAGCCAGCCGGAGTTATAGTGCAGAAGCACCGACCACTCCCTGAGTTCTGAGATTCTTTTCAGATCGTCCTGTGCATGTGAACTGAAAAAGGGAAGAAAAAAAACAGATAGAAACAAAAGGGTACGCATTGCTGCGCACCCGAATGTTACAGTCTTAGATTTCAGCATAGATGGCATCGACAACATCTGCATACTCAACGTCAGCTGAGGAGTAGATGGAATCGAATTTTGCCTGGAGTTTCTGACCGAAAGCTGTTGTGTCTTCAACACCCATAAGGCTTGCCAGTGTGTCGAGGGTTTCGCCCTGACCTTTAGCGATGTCAAAAGCGAGGCTGTCCATGTTTGACTGGACGAAAATGTTTACTTTTTCGCTGGAAGCGAATTTAGCGGGCTTTTTGCAGCCCAGTGTTCCGGATGTGATACCGAAAGTCTGGTTACCGGATGTGCCGTTGGTCGTAACAGCGAACACCTGCATAAGGACAGTGTCCTTTTCAGTGATGATCTGAGTTCCAAGACCACAGCCAACGTTGTCTGCATAAGCGAAGTTAGCGACAAAAAGAGCCGCAGCAGTAAGGGTTAATATTTTTTTCATTATTACCTCCTGCTGCAGTATTACACATTGAAAATACTTGTCAAGGAAACTAATAAAAAAAATTAATAAAAACTTTTTATTATCATATATCCAGGAATATTATATCACCTGCAGTTCCCCGTGAAGTGCTCCTGCGGCCTTGATAGCCTGAAGTATGGAGATCATGTCTCTGGGGGTGACTCCCACAGAGTTGAGCGCCTTCACCAGATCGCTGATGCTGAGGGCTTCGGGAATTATCATAAGCTGTGCATTCTCCTCTTTAACCCCGATTGCGGTCTGTTCGGTCTTCTTCTCCTGTTCCGTTTCAATTGTGGATTTTATTGTGATGGTGAGGCCGCCGTGGGATACCGCAACCGTGTTTATGCGCACGTCCGCACCCATTACTATGGTTCCCGTCCTTTCGTCTATGATTACTCGTGCAAGGTCGGCAGGCTCAATCTCTGTATTCAACACCTTGTCCATAAAGGCAAAATAGTTGGCTTTCTGAGCTTCGGGAACGGTTATGGTTATTGTCGAGGGGGATGATATGTCTGCAACGGCCGTTCCTGCGGCGGTGTTAATGGCGTTTCTGGCCTTCACCAGATTCGCCAGATTGTTCTCTTTAAAGTTGAGCACAATGTTCTTTCTGTCCATTTCGAACTGAACCTCCTGCTCAATTATGGCTCCGTTGGGTATTGTGCCCACAGTGGGATGGTTTTTGACCGCACCTGCACCCGAAGAGGAAACGTTCATTCCGCCGACGGATATAGCCCCCTGAGCCACTGCGTATACCGTGCCGTTTGATGCGCTGAGGGGGGTCATCAGCAGTGTGCCGCCCTCAAGGCTTTTGGAATCGCCAACGGAGGATACTATCACATCCATCCTTGAACCCGTCCTTGCGAAGGGCATCAGTCTGGCGGTGACCATCACCGCCGCAACGTTCTTAACCTTCATCGAGTCTTTGGACACGGAAACACCCATGCGCTCCATCATGTTAGCAAGTGACTGGATCGTAAATGAACTGCCGCTCTTGTCGCCCGTTCCGTTCAGCCCCACCACGAGACCGTAGCCTATGAGCTGGTTGTCCCTTATGCCCTCAACGTTGGTTATATCCCGCACTTTCACCAGCGAGTGTGCATTCTGCGCAAACAGAACCGCAAGAAGCACCAGTATAAATCTTTTCATATCAGCCTCCTCATTGCTTTTCCAGCAGAACCCGCCTGTTCTGCATGTAGGTTCCCGTGAGTATCATTCCGCTCTGAATGTTCAGCACCTTCACTTTTTTGTTAAGGTATGCATCCTCAAGGAGCGTTCCTGTCATATTCTTCGGTTCGTCCTTCTCATCGTTCATCAGAAACACCGGAGAGCCTTTCGCCGCATCCGGCCTTCTGTCCGCCAGATTCTCCGTTACAATCCTTCCGGCGGCTATTGTAACTCTGGCAAAATAGCCGTCGATGCCGTGGAGAAGCCCGCCTCTGGCTCTGGAAAGATCCACTTTTTTCAGTTTCACATTCTCATCCGTCAACGGTTCGCCCCTCTCTATCTGCTTAACGGCCACATATGACATGGCATATGCCGTTATGGATACGCTGTAGGTATATTTGCGCACGCCATTGTCCAGCGTAACGGAGATATCGCCGAATCTGTTTCCGGGTATATCTATGCTATACTGCATGTTTTCCGGCAGATAATACGCTCTGCCCATCCTTATGGCGTCTATCTCAATCTCCATCTCCGGATACATTATGGTCAGCAGGTTCTTCATGTCGGCCTTAAGCCTTTCGGCTGTGAGAAGCACACCCTTGCGCTTGAATATCATCTCACGGGGCTGTTCGCCCTTGAGACCGTATTTCGAGATAAGGGTCTGGCTCATGAGCCTGTTGATTATCTTCACCTGCCCGTAGTCCAGCCCGCAGACCACATCCTCCTCTATGTCCGTGCCTTCAAACACGTCCGAAACGGCGATGCAGTCCTTCTCTATGACTATCTCGTTGCCGATGTATGTGAATCCGCTGAAAATGACCATTGCGGAGAAAAGAAACAGAAGCCTTACCATTGCCTTACCTTTTTAAGTTATTAAGTATCTGGAGCATCTCGTCCGAGGTCTGGATTGCCTTGGAGTTTATCTCATAAGCCCGCTGTGCGGTTATCATGTTCACCATGTCCTCGACAACGCTGACGTTGGACATCTCAAGGGTTCCCTGCTCCACAGTGCCCAGATTCCCTTCGCCGGGGGTTCCCGTGACCGCCTCGCCGCTGGCCCCTGTGGGCGTATAGAAGTTCTTGCCGATGGACTTAAGCCCCGACGGGTTGATGAACGTTGCCAGTTCTATCTGGCCGACCTCCTGCGGCTGATTCTCACCGTTGATGGTGACGCTTATTGTGCCGTCCTCGCCTATGGCTATTGAGGATGTGTTGTCAGGAATTGTCACCGCCGGTTCCAGCAGGTAGCCGTTCTCGTTGGTCAGGTTGCCGTTGGCATCTATCTTTAAGGAGCCGGAGCGGGTATAGCCTATGTCGCCGTTTGGCAGGGTGAACTGAAAATATCCTGCACCCTGAATCGCAAGATCTGTCTGAACCTCCGTTGTCTGGAGGCTGCCCTGAGTATGCACCTTTTCCACTGCGGCAATCTTTGTACCCAGACCCACCTGAATGCCGGTGGGATGAGAAAGTCCGGCGGCCGAATAGCTTCCGGCGGCTTTCAACTCCTGATACATAAGGTCTTCAAAGAATGCTCTGGATTTTTTGAACCCCATGGTGTTCACGTTTGACAGGTTGTTCGAGAGCACATCTATGTTCATCTGCTGTGCCGTCATGCCCGAAGCGGCCGACCATAATGATCTCTGCATGTCTTCTCCTTGTCTTCTGCCGCAGGACACACCTTCACTGTGCCCCGCTTTAGGGAATTGAATCAGGGTTTCCGCCGCCGGATGCACGGATATTCTCCGGTTATCCGGCGGTCTGTTTCCCTTTTACTCTGCCGCAGAAAAGCGTCGGCATTTTGTTCCGATTATGCTTTTATGCGTCTTTTTCCGTTAAGATCTAAGACGTCTTCTGAGAGGCGGCCATAAGAGCCTTTGCACTGTCGGACAGTGTCACCTTGTCATAGCTCTGCTGGGGTTCCGCCTGAGCAGGTGCTGTTTTCACACTGGGTTTATTCTGAACCGAATTGACCTGTGTTGGCTGTAACGAATTTGCTACCTTCATGTTTTCCTCCGTCTGGGGTGGTCTTTTTTATATGCACATCTCTTGCTCAAAGAGAATACATTCTTTCTACACAATCACTTATCACATGCCTTACGCATATATAAAGAGCAACATCCGTGCCATTTTCATATTTTCCGACCGATGTCAGGCGGCAGTTTTTTCAGGAAAAATTTACCTTCGTGCGGAAAAAATGACCTCCGCAATTTCATCATATTTTCTACATACATGAGTAGTTTACATCATTTCTACACATTTGGATTATTTCAAGAGCTTCGGTAAGCTGAGATTCTTCGCTACACTCAGAATGACGGAATGCTCACCGCCCAAGCCCCCATGTCACCCTGAACGTAAGTGAAGGGTCTCATCAAATGAGATTCTTCGTTGCACTCAGAATGACGAAGTGCTCGCCACCAAAGCCCACACGTCACCCTGTAACAAAAAAAAGCCCGACAGGCAGAACGCCTGTCAGGCTCATGAGTATCCGCCGGACGGGTGGCGAAATATATTATAAAGGCGATATCCAGCCCAGAATGGACAGGAGCCATCCCGGTATGCTGGCAAGGGTCAGCTGGCCTTTTCCGTTGTAGGATATCTTAGTATCGGCCAGATCAGTTGAGTTGATGGTATTCTCCAGATTTATATCACGCAGGCGGGCTATGCCGCTGAGGGTTATCACCTGCTTTTCGTTGTCCACCAGAATCTCCTTGTGCCCTTCCAGAACAACGTTGCCCGACGGCATGACCTCAACCACCCTTGCGGACATGGTTCCTGTCACAGTGTCCCTTTTGCTCCTTTTTCCGCCGCCCTTAAAGTTGCTGGAGGATTTGGCGTTCGTGTTGTATTTGCTCAGGGGTATTCCGAAGATGGAGTTTGCAACGCTGTTGGAGGAGCTCTCCTTGGTGGTGTCAGTGTTAACCGAGTTGGTGGAGAATGAGGATTCCATAATATTAATGGTGACTATCTCGCCTATGCTTCTGTTCTTATAGTCCAGAAAGAGACTGCTGTTCGAGCCGCCACCTGTCCAGAGCGAGGGTGTGGAGTTCAGCTTTTTCGCCTCCGAATCCTTCCTGTATTCCTCAACCTCTTTTTTGTAGCTTTTGTTGATTGCATCGTTGTTGAGTGTCGGACCTGTTGCGCATCCTGCCATTGCCAGAACCGCAGACATCATCACAATTAATCCATGTTTTTTCATTGCCCAGCTCCGTATCGTTTCTGAATACGGAGAGTATCAATAATCGTGCCTAAACGGCCTTTTGAAATGTGTTTTGTTTGTGTACTCAGGCGCTGAAGTCTATGGTGGAGCCTGTGGAAGCACCCTCCACGGCGTTGTTCACCCCTTCGGGGGTAAGACCGGCAAGAACGGAAGGGGCAGGCTGATATTCCTGAACTTCCTGCGGTTCATCGTCGGATAACAGATCGGCCACTTTTGAGCCGACCTCATAAAGAATCTTTCCGGCCGAAACCACCGTTCCCGCCATTGCAAGTGTAGTCAGGTCCATAGAGTGCCTCCATGAACTATATATCGGTTCCGGAAATGATTACTCAACAGCACCTTAAGAAAAACACTGTGTAATTATTGTGTTGATAAACATAATAAATCCATCATCCCTGCTCGGCTTCCGCATCCTCTTCCCTGTGTTTGACCGTGGCGAACAGTTTGTAGGCAAGAGGGACTATCAGCAGGGTCAGAACGGTTCCGAAAAGCATCCCGCCAACGATCACCCAGCCTATCTGGTGGCGGCTCTCCGCTCCTGCGCCTGTGGCAAGCGCCAGAGGCACGGAACCCAGAACCATTGCCGAAGTAGTCATAAGAATAGGCCTGAGCCTCAGTGTGGCCGCTTCAACAACAGCCTCCGCCTTGCTCAGTCCCGTCAGCTGGAGCTGATTGGCAAACTCAACGATAAGTATCCCGTGTTTGGTTATAAGCCCTATCAGGGTTATTAGCCCTATCTGGCTGTAAATGTTCAGAGTGTTTCCCGTCAGCTTCAGTGCCAGAAGCGCACCCGCCATTGACAGGGGAACAGTGAACATGATGATAAGCGGATCAACAAAACTTTCGAACTGTGCCGAAAGCATCAGGTATATAAAAAGTATGGCAAGGATGAATGTCAGCACCAGACCGCCGCTGGACTCCCTGAACTCCCTCGATTCGCCGTCATAGTCCACAGAATAGTTATCGGGGAACATCTTTGCCGCAGTTGCATCCAGATAGTCCAGAGCCTCGCCCAGAGTGTAGCCGGGGTTAAGACTTCCGCTGATTATGGCCGAGCGTGCCCGGTCGAAGTGGTTCAGCGACTGCGCAGTCACCCCTTCATTTATGGTTATGAGGTTTGAAAGCGGGATCATAGCACCGGAACCCGAACGGACGTAGAGCCTGTCCAGATCCTGCGGAACTGTGCGCATGCTGTCCTCGGTCTTAACGATAACGTCATACTGTTCGCTGTCCATTTTGAACTTTGTTGTGGTGCTTCCGCCGAACATGGTCTCAATGGCGCGGTTAACGTCCTCAACGCTTACCCCCATGTCTGCGGCCTTGTCCCTGTCCACAGCCACCTTAAGCTCAGGTGTGCTCAGGCGCAGGTCGGAACGGACGGATGAGAGCATGGGGCTTTGCCCTACTTCCTGAATGAACCTGTTTGCCATGTCGTTCAGTTCCCCATAGGATGCGGTGGTCTTTATTACGAACCGCACAGGCTGACGGGAGGCCGAAAGCCCAAGGGAGGGCGGGTTTACGGGAAACGCACGGACATCGGGTATCGCCGCCATTTTTGGGGCAAGTTCCGCCGCTATCTCCTGCTGTGTTCTCTCCCTCTCATCCCAGAGCTTAAGCCTGAGAACCGATATGCCGTCGGGCACAACGGGTGTTCCCACACGGGTCTGAACGGCTGTTCTTTCGGGAATGGTCTGATATATCGCTTCAAGCTTTTTCGCCGCCTCCATAGAATACGCAGGAGTTGCACCATCGGGGCCTGAATATATGCCGAATATTACGCTTCTGTCCTCAAGTGGAGCCAGTTCCTTAGGCAGTCCTTTCAGAAGATACCAGCCGCCCGCCAGAACGGCCATCATTACCAGTGCGCCGGGGATCCATGAGCGGATGGATGCAGAAAGAACCTTTCTGTACATGGCGTCAACCCAGTCGAAAAAGCCGTCCATCATCCGGTTGAACCGGTTCTTATGATGTTCCTCTTTCAGCATTTTCGAACACATCATGGGTGTCAGCGTCAGGGCAACAAAACCCGAAACCACAACCGCACCCGCAAGGGTTATTGCGAACTCAGTGAACAGTTTCCCCGTTCTGCCCTGTGTGAGGGCAACGGGAATATACACTGCCGCAAGGGTCATTGTCATGGCTATGATGGGGAGAGATATCTCCTTCATGCCTGTCAGGGCGGCGTTCAGAGGCTTTTTGCCGTTCTCTATGTGCCTGTGGATGTTCTCAAGAACAACGATTGCATCGTCCACCACCAGACCCACCGCAAGCACGAACGCAAGCAGTGTCAGGGTGTTGATTGAGAATCCCAGCGCCCACATTATTGCGAACGCACCCACCAGCGACACAGGGATGGTCACCAGCGGAATTATCGTTGAGCGCAGGTTGCGCAGGAAAAGGAATATGATTATCACAACCAGAAGCACAGCCTCTGTGATTGCGCTGTAAACGTTTGATATAGAATGGTCAATGAAAACCGAAGAGTCGTAGGTTATAAGAAACTTCATGCCGTCGGGCAGATTTGTGTTTATCTCCTCTGAAACCTTTTTCAGGTCTCTGGAGATATCCAGAGGGTTTGCGGTGCTCTGCTTCACAAGCCCCATGCCTATTGCGTTCTCTCCGTTCAGTCTGTATGTGCTCCGCTGATCTGTCGTGCCCAGTTCGACCCTGCCAACGTCTTTAACCCGCAGAAGATATCCGTTCCGCTGTGCAATAATGACGTTTGCGAACTGCTCCGGACTGCTCAGCCCCGTCTCCGCCAGAACGGAGAACTCACGCTCTTTGCCCTCCACCCGTCCGCCTGGAACCTCAAGGTTCTGAGCGGAAACCGCATTTCTCACATCCTGAACAGTCACGGCGTTTGCCGCCAGCTTATCGGGATCCAGCCATATCCGCATGGTGTAGCGGCGTTCACCGAAAATGTTCACCATGGCCACACCGGAGATAAGCTCTATACGCTTAACAAGGTTTCTGCTGATATAGTCCGATATCTCTGCGGGAGTATGCTTTGTGCTGGTCACCGTCATGAATATGATGGGGGATGCGTCCGATTCCACCTTGGTGATGACGGGTTCGTCGGCCTCGTCCGGCAGAGATCCCCTGACACGCCCCACCCTGTCACGAATGTCCGCAGCGGCATCACCCGGGTCAACGTTCATGTTGAACGTAACGGTGATGTTGCTCCGCTCCTGCCTGCTCTGTGAGGTTATGCTCTTTATGCCGTCGATGCCCGATATACGATCCTCTATTACCTTAGTAACACGGCTCTCTATAATATCGGGGCTTGCCCCTGTGTAGTCGGTGGATATTGATACGGTCGGCTCGTCTATGTTCGGATATTCCCTGATGGGCAGTTCATAGTAGGCTACAAGGCCTATCAGGATGATAAGAAGACTCATCACCGTTGCGAGAACGGGTTTTCTGACTGATATTTCGGATAATTTCATGTAGATGCCGCCTAGTTGGATTTATCGGCGGCTTTAATTTCCGCATCGGGTCTCAGCCTGTCCTGACCTTTTACAACCACCTTCTCGTTCCCTTTAAGGCCTGAAACAATCTCGACCCATCCGGCGGTACGCCTTCCGGTGGTGACGGCGGCAGGTCTGGCCTTCCCGTCAACATCAAGCATTACGCTCTTGCCGGATGCGGAGGTCATTATGGCCGATTCGGGGATAACCATCGCCTTTTCGGGAGCACCCGAAGCTATCGTAAGCTGTACGAACTGACCGGGGCGGAGAAATCTGCCGGAGTTGTCCACCAGCCCTCTGACCGTAAGGCTCCGGCTTGCCGTATCTATGGCGGGATCTATGGCATATATTCTTCCGGAGAACTCTCTGTCGGGATATGCGTCTGTTTTAAGGGTGAATCTCTGTGAAGGCTTTATCTTCGGTGCTTCCGTCTGGGGTATGTTGAACTGAATTTTCAGCTTTGATATGTCCTCAAGGTTGACAATGGCTCCGCCCGGCTGAATGTAATGTCCGGCGCTCACCTGTCTCAGTCCCGCCGTTCCGCTGAAAGGGGCTTTTATGGCTGTTTTGTCAAGCTCAGCCTTTGCCAGCCTGACAGCCGCCTCACTGCGCTGCCAGTCGGCATATGCAGAATCCCTGTCCTGTTTTGAAACGGCATCGACACGGCTCAGTTCGTCAGCCCTGCGGAAATTTGCCTCGTTAAGGGCTCTGTCGGTCTCGGCCTTGTCCAGCTCGGCTTTCAGGGTTGAATCATCCAGCCGCACAAGCACCTGTCCGGCCTTCACATCCTGTCCCTCGCCGAAAAATATTCCGGTTATCTTGCCTGCTCTTTCAGAGGTTATCACCACGGATTCGTTTGAAAGCAGTGTGCCCACCGCAGTCAGGGTATCCCTTATCTCACGGTATGACGGAGAGGCTGTTTCAACTGCTGCCGGCTGTTTCTTTTCGGCTGATTTCTGTGCGTCTTTCTGCTCTCCCTGCACCTTTGCGCCGGGAAAAAAGAAAGCAGCGCAGGCAGCCGCAACAGCAACAGCCCCAAGAATGGTTTTAACGAGTCCGGGGTTCTTCCAGCCGGAAGAAATTCTCTTATCTCCGCTCATAACAATAACCTCTGATCAGTAGTAATAATTATGATAGCCAAAGGGCAAGAAAATTCATAGCTTAATCATAAATTGAACGGATTACATAATTTTATGTACAAAAATGACTTTGAAAAATATTCCCCGTTTTTAAGATTTATGTAATAATGAGATATGAAATTTAACATGCAACCTAAAACACGTCAGATGGTGTCCTATGCCATTATGACTATTGTGCTTATTCTCGCAGGCATATTCATTCACAAGTTCCTGCACAAATACAGCCTGCACGAGATCATAGAAGATCTGGACAACATCCCCCTTAAAAATAAAATTCTGGCTCTGGTTTTCATGGCCGCCAACTATCTCTTCATGACCACCTACGATTTTCTGGGACTGCGCTATCTCGGGAAAAAGCTTGCGGCAAAAAAGGTCGTTCTGGCATCTTTTCTCAGCTACGCATTCAGCAACTCGGTGGGGCTGTCCATTCTGGCTTCAGGTTCACTGCGCTACAGATATTACGCATCGTGGGGCTTAAGTTTCAGCGAGATAACAAAGATGGTCATCTTCACCTCGGCAACACTCTGGCTGGGTGTTCTGGCAGCGGCGGGCGGTGCACTTGTTCTGGCTCCCATGATAGACATGCCGGATCAGCTGCACATGTATTTCAGCCTCCATGCCCTTGGTGTCCTGCTTCTGATGATTGCGGCCGCATATTACTTTATGCTGGTTTTCGTTCAGAAACCCTTTAACCTGCTCGGACAGACCATCACACTTCCCTCGCCCATGCTCGGCCTGACCCAGATAGCCGCAGGTGCCATCGAATGGGTGCTGGCGGCGGCGGTTCTTTATGTGCTTATACCCGCACAGGTGCAGATAGGCTTTGTGCAGTTCGTGGGCATATTCATGCTGGCGCAGACCATCGGCCTTGTGAGCAACCTGCCCGGCGGCGTTGTTGTCTTCGAAACGGTTCTGCTGGCATTTTTCCCTCCGGCGGCCATTCCCGCCATGATAGGCTCAATTCTCGTATACAGGGTAACATATTACGTTCTGCCTCTGCTTGTTGCGGCATGCATTCTGGGTATATCCGAAGGCTACCGCCAGCGGCAGAAGTTCGTCTCATATTTAAGCTATCTGAACAGAATATACATCGCCGTTATCCCCAACCTTCTGTCTGTCATAGTCTTTATAATCGGCGCATATATGCTTCTGGGCGGAGCGACACCCATCAATCCCGCCAGATTCGGATTCGTTGAAAACGTTCTCCCTCTGGCCGTGGTGGAGACATCGCACTTTTTCGGAAGCCTGACAGGGGTGGGACTTCTCATAATATCAAGAGGGCTGAAGCTGAGGATAGACCTTGCATATCAGCTTACTCTGGCTCTTTTGGCGGCGGGCACGGTGTTCGGCCTGCTGAAAGGTGCGGAGGTGGAGACGGCACTGTTCGCCATAGCCATCGCAATTGCAATGATACCCGCAAAAGGCCTTTTCGACAGACGCAGTCCTTTCTTTGACGAGGTTCTGACAAAGGAATGGCTTGCCGCCGTCTTCGCAATAATAGCCATATTCGTGTGGCTCGGCTTCTTCTCCTACAAACATGTGGAATACAGAAACGACCTCTGGTGGACGTTCACCGTCAACGATGAGGCTCCCAGATTCCTGCGGACAATGGTGGGCATTTTCACCTTTTCGCTGGCATTGCTCCTCTATAAGTTCATGCTCCCTTCAAAAAGGGTTCAGGACGACACAAACCTTTCGCAGGATGAGATTCTGGGGATAGTAAAAAAGAGCAGGGACGCATCGTCATATCTGGCTCTTCTGCCTGACAAAAAATTTCTCACCGGAAACAAAAGCTCCGCATTTATCATGTACGGAGTGGAGGGGCGCAACTTCATCAGCATGGGCGATCCGGTCAGCGCAACTGAGGACGACGACGAGATCGAAGAGCTGATACTGAATTTCCGCAAACTCAGCCGCCACCACGGATGCGGTGCGGTGTTCTATGAGGTGGGCACAGAGAACATCCCACACTATATCGACGCCGGATTCAGAATTTACAAGATTGGCGAGGAGGCACGGGTTCTTCTGGATACGTTCAGCGTTGAAGGAAAGCACTGGGCGACCACACGCAACAACATAAACAAGCTGGAAAAGGACGGCTGTGTCATGGAGATAGTCCCCGCAGAAAGGGTTGAAGAGATTCTGCCTCGACTGAAAGAGATATCCGACGACTGGCTGGAAAACAAAAATACCCGTGAAAAACGGTTCTCTCTGGGCTGTTTCGACGAAAACTATATAAAACTGATGCCTGTGGCTGTGGTTCGCAGGGGCGAAGAGATTCTGGCGTTTGCAAACCTCTGGCTCAGTTCGGGAAAAAATGAAATATCAATCGACCTCATGCGCTATGCGGAAGCTGCGCCCAAAGGGGTTATGGAATTTCTTTTCGTAAGGCTGATGCTTTATGCGAAAGAGACGGGATACGAATACTTTAATCTCGGCATGGCTCCCCTTTCGGGCATGGACACCCACTCGTTCTCGCCATTCTGGAACAGGATAGCCGGAGCATTGTTCAACCACGGGGAAAGGTTCTACAACTTCAAAGGCCTGCGGAGCTATAAGGACAAGTTCAACCCGCAGTGGAAACCTAAATATATCGCAGTGGAGAGCTTTTTCGCTCTTCCGTCCGCCCTCAGAGGTGTTGCGGCACTCATAAGCGGAGGAACAGGCGGGATATTCGGGAAGTGAGGACTAGCGGTCTTCCGCCGAGAAAGCCGCTCCCGAAGCTTATCTGAACCTCGGAAGCGGCGCAAAAACTCTTATTCCAGTCCGGTGACCCTTGAGTCCTTCGGATATTCAACTTTATGCTTAACAGTAAGAATCCTCTTTTCGCCGGGTTTCAGCCTGAGGCTCCATTTTATTATTCCGTCCTCGCCCATCTCCGAAGATTCTCTGGTGTAGTCAGTTTCGATCTTCAGTTTTTCGTTTCTGGAGACCGGAGCGGGTTCTTTAACATCCAGAGTGATTTCCCGTTTCTTCGCATTGCGCAGGATTATTTCATATTCGTATGCGATCTGAGTGTTGCCGCCGAAAACACCGGAGCCGGATGTTTTTTTGTTCTTAAGCTTTCTCTCCACAGTCACCGAATCATCCGCACCCAGAGAAAGGCTTATGTTCTCATCCGACGCAAGACTGCCGCTTCTGTCTGTTGAGGTTACGAGCCTGTCGTCAAGGTATATGTTCATTTTGCCTGCGAACATGGGAAATGCAAACGGATTTTTTGCATCCGCCGTCAGGAAAACCTTTTCCACGGCTTTGGGAACTGCATAATATGCAAATACTGCCGATGCGGTTTCGCTTTGCAGAAATACACGGCGGGGCTGACCGTCGGAGTTGATGCTGACCTTTTTATCAACTGCAAAGGTGAAGGATGACATCTCTTCGGTGCTCACCACTTCCCTCTCAGGAGCGGCTGCATCCATCTCCATCATCGGGGCGGCCATGACGGCCTTCGGCATCATGAACGACGATACCGAACGCTCATAGTCTGCCTTATAGATGTCCATGTACCACGGCTTGACAACTGGAGCTGTCTCAAACACAGGAGAAATTGTTGATATCTCAATACTGACGTTTTTCCAGTCTTCGCCCGTATTTTGTCTTATGTTTGCATATGCGCTGAACTCTGCTGAGTTTCCGGCAGAATTGGCTCTGATTTCATAAAGAGGCGACCAGCCTGCACCCGAAACCATATAGCTGATCTCAAAATCGGCCTCTGTTTCGGCGGAGGAAAGCACGGACAGACGGAAATTTTTTGTCTCTCCGCTTTCTGAGCCGAGTTTTTCCATCTCTTTTGAAATACTCTCTTTCTGCTTTTCAAGTGCGGCGAGAGTCACGTCTATGGCGGCGATACGCTCGCTCTTTGCGGCCAGTGTCTTCTCGGTGTATTTCAGATATTCCTCGATTTCAGCCATTGTGGCCTTCTGGTTCCGTGAAAACGGGGATATCTCTTTTAAAAGGATTCTGGAGGCAACGAGAACCTCCCTTTCGTCCTTGTTCTTTCTTATCTGCTGTACAACCTTATCGAGCCTGCCTTCCAGTTCTGCCAGCTTGTCTGTGGCAGTCTTATTCAGATATGTCGTTTCGGTCTCAATATCTGTAACACGTACTGCCCCGACGGCTTTCGGATTTGCCCGGAAGGTGTTTGAATACACCGAAGCAGGAAGCCCTTTTACGATAACAGTGTTTTCACCCTTTTTAAGCTGAGCCCTGAATTCACGTTTAACAATGGCTCCGGTGCGGTAAACCGATACAGACCTGATATCCCCTCCGTCCGTTTCATAGGCAAAGGAGACCGAAAAAAATAACAATGAGATAAGCGACAGTATGATTCTGGTCATACGCACCTCCGAAATAGTTAATCGACTATACCATATAAATGGATAATAAACTCCGCTTGCGATGTGAAAAGTCACCCTGCGGCCGGTTTTGCGGCATGGGCAAGAATCATGACGTTCATGCCCAGCAGGTATACGCTGTTTTCATTCTCCTGAATATCAGGCTCTCCTGTTTTCAGTTCATCACAAAGCCTTTCGCTCAGCCCCAGCACAACACGGCACATCTTTTCATAGTTGTCCATGTCCTCTTTTCCTTCAACGTCACCGGTTAAAGGGATATCAGAAAAATGTGTGCCGTATTTTTCCAGCAAAAAAGCAAGAAGTTCTGCGGATTCCTCAACAAAGCGCAAAAGTCCCCTGACGCCCTTTCTGCGGCTGATACTGCTCACCATATATGATATTGTTTTTACGCAATTCTCTATATAATCATCATAATTTTCCGAATCCAGAAACTCGCTCATGCCCCTCATGCAGCCTGTTACAAATTCATCCAACTCATATCTGGCGGTTTCATCCTTACAGCGGAATTTTTTCGCAAGCCTGTTAACTATCTCTGCCGGATCTGCATTGCCGCCCAGAGAATAGACCAGAGAAGGAATGAACAATTCCTCCTGCTTCATAAGCCATGTGTTATATTCAGGGTAATAGTGCGGAAGAATGACCAAAGACATAAACACCTCGGGTATATTTCAAAACTCACCGCAGAGCGGGTTTATTTATGCTATGCTCAATATAAAAAAGGATGAGCTGATGGTTCTTGCCTACCTTTTTCTGATAATCGGCATAATTATGTGGGCGGTTTTCTTTATTCTGCTCTTTCCTTTTGCCATACGCTACCTTACCATTCCTCTGGCAGGCTTTAAAACTGAATACATAATGGCTTTCAGGGCAACACTGGTTCCTTCTCTCACCGCCGCCACCATAGGACTTACTTTCATGTTTGCATCCGATTTCAACTTAAAAGCCGCCGCTGCGGCGTATCTTATAGTCTCCATCTCACTTAAGACCTACAGCTATTCGAACAAAATATGCAGTCCTGATAAGGGTATCGGAATCGGTTACGGAAAGGGCTTCTTTCTGGCCTTTTTATCGGAACTCTATTTTATTCTTTCCGCTTTGCCAAACACACTTTTCGGACTCTGAAGCATTCTCATTACTCAGAATGATCCCGCACACAAATAACGTTCATCTCACTGCCCGCACCGGTTACCAAATCCTGCCCGTTCTTAAAGTCTACAAAGAAGAAAAAGCCCTGTCTTTCGGAAGTTGATGTCCAGTATTCCTTCGGTATAATATTGACGAACTCATGCTTCACCGCCGGATTGAATCTACTGTCGATTATCGTTTTCAGCTCATCGCTGCTTGGCAGACGCCAGTCGTTTAACCCTGCCAGCGAAAGGTTTCCGCAGTATTTTTTTGCCCCGGCATTATCAAGTTTCAGAGTCCTGACATCAGAATTGTCCTGCCAGAGCAGTTTTGTTTCAGTATTATAAACAAGATTATTTTTATCATCCCTTAATGTCCGGTGAAGGCTCCGTATACACCTTACATATGCACCGCTTGATGCATCGCCCATAAATGCTCTTCCGTCATAAAATGAAACTGCGGCTGCCTGTGCATTTTCAATGTCCATGTATGATGTCCAGTATGCTTCCGGCAGAGCGTATTTGAACTCTTTTTTAACTGTTGGACGATTTCCGGCGTTGACGATGGACCCCAACTCATCGGGCGAAGGGAGTCTCCAGTACCATTTTGGTCCCAAGTTATCACAATATTTTTTTGCATCGTACCAGTTCAACGGCATTGTCGTTACAGATTCTGTATCCAGCCAGACAAGGTCGTTCTCCCTGTCGATCACAACACTTTCACTATTGAGCCTCTCCAGCTCAACATACATATCCGATGCATATCTTCTGCGGACACAACGAACACTGCCCTCAGAGGTTTTGGAGTCGGTTTCAGAACCGCCCGACTCAAAACCGACAACCCATGCAAGAGATGAACTTACCGAATAATAAGGAGAAGATGACCAGTAACCTGACCGTGAGGTATTTTTAAAAGATTTATAAATCGAAGGTTTTCTGCCTTTATCAACAATGGATTCCAACTCGTCCTTTGTCGGGAGCCGCCAGTCGCTGAACCCTTTATAGTTAAGCTCCTCGCAATATCTGATTGCACCCCGCCAGTCTCTTTTAACGGTCTTTGCGGCATCGTTGTCCTGCCACATAAGCGTGCCGAAAACAACAACATCCTTTTTCGCCGCCTTTGCCTCCAAAGGAAAAAAGGTTATAAAAACAAAACATAAAGCAAAAACCATAAAGATTGTCAGACATTTATATTCGTTGATCTTACCAGCCGCGGCCGTCATTTTGCGCACCTCCGGAGAATCCAGCGTCACCGATGCATTCACTCTGATAATAAATTATTTAAATTTCACAATCAACGAAACCACAGAATTAAAGATAGTTAAACAGAATAATGAAATTTTCGATGACGTCCTCCCTTTAAATCAGACACAAGATAGCTGGAAATGATTCTGAAAAGATATTAAAGGCAAATATCCAGAATACGCTGATAGACTATATCAGATCTTCCGGCTGGTTCGCCGACTAGATTTCCTGCGATATAGTCACTTTTGAATCCTCTCAACATCGCCCGTCACCCTTGTGGATGTGACAGCAGAATCGTCTATCAGGTAGTCCACTGCACAGCCGCCAACAAACACAAATCTATCAAGCATCGGCTTTAATGCCTTTGCCATGCCTATCATAAGTTGTTTATTATTCATCGTTCAAAAGCTCTTTCAGGCGTTTCTTTGCCGCTTCAATCTCTCTGCGCTGTCCGACACGCAGAACATCCAGAAGAGCTAGCATCTCATAAACCTTCTGTTCCAGCCTGTTTTGAGCAATCATTTCCGGAATAGCTTTGTGGAGCGGTGGCACAGAAAAGCCTTTTACATTGCCTTCAGGATGCGCCCAGACAATAGGGTATTCATTGTCCACGAAGTCTCCTTTGAGCGTTGTCGCATCTATACCACTAATAAAACCTCTGGTAACTCTGCCCTTTTCTATCGGAAACACATAAGGAAAACCGTGAACCAAAAATTCTTCGATATTGCGATAAACAGGCTCATCGTCAGCAACAAGTTTTGCAGTCTTTAGAAACTTCATACTTCTGCCAAGCACAGCTTTGCTTAGCCCGCTTCTCTCCTGCCAGTCTCTGATAGTCTCTTTATTACTGTTCTTTTTTACAAGAAAGCTTAAAAGAACATATATATCTGCTTCTTTCATATATCACCAAATATTTTTCCAATATTAAATCACATAAACTATTGATTGTAAAGAGCGTCCCATATCCCGGGACATGGGACACATATTAAAGATGCTTAATATCAAATGATCAGCTTATTTCTTGATTCTCTAACAAAAACTTCATATTGGTTTGCAAGATTATCAGCAAGACTATTTAACTCATCGGCTTGCTCTCTCAAGCTATTTACTCTTGTTTCTGAGAGAATGACATTATGTATTGAATCTGGGAATACAGATGCAAAATCACCATCCCCTATAGGAGCAGTATATGTTGAATATTTCGCCATAAATGTATCTATTGCTGAGTAAATCTTTTTCTTGCCAGTCTCTATCTTCTTATCGAAAAACTCCTTATCAACACTGCTCCAGCATGCTCTAAATTGCCTTAAACCATCAAGCTCACTACGCAAAACACTCTCATGAAAATCTGTATGCTTGAAAAATGAAATTGTTTTCTCTGGCGGCAAGACTTCTACTAATTCTTTAAATAGTTCTGCATCTTTTTTCATTTTACTAGTATCTCTGATTGCTTTCTTAAAATAGGCAAGAGAACCATAAAGAGGAACAAAAGAAGCAATAAAAGCCGATAACGCAATCCATGGAAATTCTGAATCACAATTATAAGAATTGATTAACACCAATTCAGAAATTAATAAAATGCTTAACATCACTGTAAAAACAATATAACCCTTTAACATAGCACACTCTAATTTACTAATTTAAAGACATTATTAAATATATCATAAGTCATTTAATCATACATGATTTATAAAATACAAATTAGTTATATTTGCAACTAAAACTCAAAAGTGTGCCAAATTAAGAAAGCCAACCGCTAAACTATTGTTTTTTAAGACTAAGCTGAATAAAAACGAGAAGTTGGGGCGAACTTGTTTCGGCCTCATCTTATCATTCTGTAAATGCATCGGTCATAAGCTGATAATATATCCTGCGGATTGGGGTGAGTGCGATTGATGGCGAAACAAGTTCGCCAAATCTTCTCATCACCCTATTAAAAAAGGGCATCGGTCTAAAGACCAATGCCCTTTTTTTCAAATCGGGATGAGAAGATTTGAACTTCCGACCCCTGGAACCCGAAACCAGTGCGCTACCAAGCTGCGCTACATCCCGTATAACCACAGAATATCGGAGAGATTGCCACAGCCCTGCGGGCTTCGCAATGACGCCAATAACCCAAATCCGCAGTTCGGATTTATCTGCGGAAGAGTAAAAAAGAATACTCCATCCTGTTTATTTTGCAAGTATTATTTAAAATGAGGGATGTAAATCCACCCTACCGCCTTTGATAAAGGAGAAAGAAAGATAAAAAAAGGGTCTCCGTTTCCGAAGACCCTCAAAAAAATAGTAACCTATTTCAGGTTTTTCAGCATCTCGGCCGCATAGGCCACGTTATGGGGCAGAACAGCCTTTATCTTCTTAAGCTGTTCCAGCTTCACTTTGTCCTTTTCAGAGCTGATCCTGTTGTGCAGTTCCGCATACAGGTTCTGATACTGACCGAATCCGGCGGCATATTTCTTGTCGTCGAACTTCATTTCAAAGTCGATTCCCTTAACGTTCCATGCCTCGGGGTTCTTAAGGAAGGGAGCGAAATCCTCGGAATCCACACCCTCAGCCGTAAGTATTTCGGTGTTCGTCATGTTCTCAAATCTGATGCCTTTTTTGCCAGCTGTCATGGTGTATGAGCCGTTGAAAGGCTTTTTGACCACGCCGGGGATGTCGAACGTATACCATGAGGTCGCTTTCTGCTCGTGTGATGAGTGGCAGCTTGCGCAGTCTCTGGCCTCGCCTATGGAGTGTGACATCTTGTCCATCTGAATCCATGCAAGCATCTTATCGTTGGTTTTATAGCCGCCGTAAAGCCCTGTGATGATGTACATATCGTTCACTTCGTCAGCCTTTCTCTCAACCTCGAAGCTCTCGGGCTGACCTATTGCGGTGTTGCCCTTAACGGTAGTCTTCTGAATGTCACGAAGCATCAGTTTGCCGACGCTTTTCGGCTTTTTGTTGATGTTCATTGTGCCCATGGGATAGGGTTTCAGCGGAATCCAAAGACCTGTTGCGGGCTGTTTTACGATTGTGGGCAGGTCTCTTGTGCCGTAGTATTCCTTATATTTCGTATAGAGGTTGGGCATGCCTTCAGATTTACCGGGTCCCCAGAAGGTAAACTGGTATGCGCCAACAGCCTTAACGTGGCATGACGAGCAGTCGACGTTGCCGTGTTCGCTCTTCTGAGCGGCATCATAAACCTCTGTATGACATTTCTGGCATGATTTTCTGGCATCTGCCGAGCCGATGTGACCGTATGAGTGGTTCTTTGACTCGTGGCAGTCCGTACACTGAACACCTTTCGCAAAATGCACGTCGTCATGAAGCTCGTTCACGGGGAACGCAAATTCCTGACGCATGTAGCCTGCGCCTCTTCTTCTGTCCATGGGGCCTGCATGGCATATTGTGCCTCTGCCGCCGCCGTAGCAGGTGAGTGTTTCAGGTTTTTTGGTGAAAGTGTGGCGTGCCTTGGAGGCTTTATGGCCTTCATAGTGGCAGTCGTTGCAGCTGGCGTGGCATTTGTTGCAGCCTCTGTCCAGTCCTGCGGACATAGCCTTTGTAAAACCCTCGCCCCTTGCGCATTCGCCTTTCAGCTCTTCATAGTTGTCGCCGAACCAAGGGCCGCAGTTCTGGGGGCCGGGTTTGTCGGCTGACCATGTTTTAAAGCCTCTCTGGGTCTTGTTAAGCCCCATTCCGGCCTTATTGTAGTCTTTAACCTCGTTTTCGTGGCACTGACCGCAGGTTTTCATTGCGATTTCGGGGCTGTATGCCATTGTTTTGGGGTCGTGATCGTGATAGTTCAGCTGAACAAGGTTCTTTATGCCCATTTCCTCAGCCTTTTTGGGGTCTGCGGGTTTGGCGTTCAGCAGTTTTGTTCTGTCTTTGCCTTTGGGCTGGATGGATTCGAAGTTGGTAATCTCCCTTCCCACAGCCTGATATTTATATTTCGGACCGACAGCCGCATAAAAAGGTCTGGGCATGCCTTTGTGCGCCTCTTCCCTGTCCATTGATGCGGGGTTGCCAAGGTGGCAGGCTTCGCAGGCCGCTCCGCCCATGTTCACCTCTTTGTCCACCTCTGCGGGGTCGAGATACATCTGGGGATAGCCGAGTTTTGTGAGTGTCTCTTTGTCGCCGTGGCATTTGACGCAGGATGAGTTCGCATCAAAGGCGAAAGTGGGCACAGCAAAGAGAGCCGCTAAAATAAAGATAAATGCAAAACGCATTTCACACCTCCATAGTTGAAGATTTAAATGCAACATATGTGCCCGAAAACAAGCGATGAAAGCCGCAGTTTACGTCACACTTTTTGCAAAATGCGAAAATATGAATTATCAGATGTGCAGAATGCGAATTGACGAAGAAGGGATTCTTCGCTGGTGCTCAGGATGACCGTAATTTATATCAGCCGATGCCGTATTCCTTCAGTTTGCGGTAGACTGTGGATGCGTCCACGCCCAGAATCTCGGCGGCTTTCTGGCGGTTGCCTCCGGCTATGTCCAGAACCTTCAGAATGTGCCGTTTCATCACGGAATCCAGACTCAGGGTGTCCGCCTCAACGGGGCACCCCAGATTCAGAGACTCACAGCCCAGAGTATCGCCCTGTTCAAGGATCATGGCTCTTTCGATTATATTGGAAAGCTCCCTGATGTTGCCGGGGTAGTCGTAGCTTTGCAGACACAGCAGCGCAGACTGGTGGATTCCTTTCACCTGTGTATTGATATGCTTGAATTTTTCCATGAAGTGATGCGCCAGCGGAAGAATATCCTCCCTGCGCTCCCTCAGCGGCGGAAGCTCTATATTGATAACGTTCAGCCTGTAGAAAAGATCCTGACGGAAGCCTCCTTTGTCCGAAAGCACGCTCAGGTCACGGTTTGTTGCGGCGATTATGCGCACGTCCGCCTGCTCCTGAACGGGACAGCCAACCGGATAGAAACTTTTTGTCTCCAGAAATCTGAGGAATTTCGGCTGGAGGTCGAGGGGCATTTCGCCTATCTCGTCCAGAAACAGCGAGCCGCCGTATGCGGACTGTATTATGCCCTTTCTGTCGCTGTCCGCCCCTGTGAAAGCACCCTTTTTGTGACCGAAAAGCTCACTTTCGAAAAGATGCTGCTGGAGGTTACAGCAGTTTATAGCGGCGAATGGCCGCCTGCTCCGTTCGCTGTTCTCGTGGATATATCTGGCCAGAACCTCTTTGCCCGTGCCTGTTTCGCCCGTGATGAGCACGTTCGAACCAGTCTTCGCCACCCTTGAGGCGGTGTTCAGTATTGCTTCCATCTTTGCCGAAACCGCCACCACTCCGCTCTTGCCTGCGGCAGTATCTGCCAGAGCCTTAAGCGCAAGTTTCTCGTTCACCACGTCCAGTTTATATATCAGCAGCTCAGTTTCGACGGGCTTCGGAATATAGTCGAATGCGCCGGACTTGATCGCCCTCACAGATTCGTCAATGCTCCCCTGCCCTGTCATCAGTATCACTGCCGTATCGGGTGAAAGGGTTTTCAACCGTTCCAGAACGTCGAAACCGCTCATATCCGGCATGCGGATATCGGACACGACAACGTCAGCACCGCTCTGGGCTATATATTCGACGGCGGACACGGGGGACGTGAACGCCATTACATTGTAGTGCTTCTCTATAACTCTTTTCAGTGTGCGGTTAAGCACCGCATCGTCTTCAATCAGAACTGCTTTCATCAGCCGGCTCCAGTAAAATTATAAACTCCGTTCCCCCGCCATCACGGCTGTTCACCTCGATACGGCCGCCGTGACGCTTCACGATCTTGTGCACCAGCGACAGCCCCAGCCCCATTCCTTTTCCGGGGCCTTTTGTGGTGTGGAACGGGTCGAATATACGGTCTATCTCGTCCTCCGGTATCCCGCATCCGTTGTCGGCAATCTTCAGCAGAACACTGCTTCCGGACTTGGTCAGGGTTATCCGTATCACACCGTTCTCGCCCAGTGCGTCCTGAGCGTTCTGCACAAGATTCAGAATCATCTGCTGAAGAAGGGTCGGATAGCCGGACACGGAAACGTCCGCAAGATCGGTCTCAATTTTTGCATCGGAGTTGATATATTTCAGCGTTTTTTCAATGACTTCTTTAAGGCGAACAGACTGCGGCTCGCCGTCGCCCTCTTTGTCGGGGGCGAGTTTACGCAGGTTCTCGATGATATCCACGCAACGCTTGGCCTCATGCTCGATGGTGTTCAGGTCTTCACTCTCCCCTGTCTCCTGTTTCAGCAGTTTCGTAAGAATTATTATGGAGTTAAGCGGCGTATTCAGCTCGTGGGCAATTCCGCCCGCCATGACCCCGAGAGCTGATATGCGGTTCATCAGTTCCAGACGCATCTGGGTGTTCTTTATGTTCTCGATATACACTTTCAGGCTGTCCGCCATCGACCTGATGCTCTTGGCTATTTCGTCTATCTCACCTGTGTATTTCCCGTCAAGCGGATAGTCGAAATCGCCTCTGCTGTAGGCGGTCACGGCCTTTTTTATATCGGCGAACGGCTTCATGAAATATCTACTGAAAACCGCCGCAGTCAGTATGCTGAGAATTATGCAGAAGAGCATCACCGCCAGAAACTCATGGCGCAGAGCTGTCAGCGACTGGAAAAAGAAGTCTTTATAAAGAACGGTGCATATCTTCCATGCCTGCTTTTTGTCACCGTACGGGTAGTAGGTTGAGTAGAACATGAATCCCTCTTTCATGGGTATCATGCCCTGTTCGTTGTTTTTTAGAGTTGAGAAATCCTTTGCGCCATAGACAGTATCAAAGAAATATGACGTGCCGAACTGATTTGCAAACTCGTATTTGTGGTCGGGGTGGAACAGGAAAATGCCGTCACGCTCCGGCGCACGCTCGTTCACCTCGGCGATGAACGAATACCCCCTTTTCGCATCAAGCTGACTGGCAGTCTCGCCCAGTCTTCTGCCCCAGAAATTCACTATCAGGTAGCCAGCAACCCTTTCGCCTTCATAAACAGGGAGCATTGTGCGTATCATTGAAGGGCAGAAAGAAACAGCATCGGGCAGATGTCCCCTCTCGAAGTCCGAAAAAGCAGGCTCCCTTGTGGGATTTTGGCTGACTCGATGAAAAAACTCTTTGTCGCCGACATTTATAGGTTTGTAGTCAGGCTTTGCCGAAACCAGTTCTCCCTCACGGAAAAACACCAGAATATTTCCGTTCAGGTCAATCAGCCTCATGGCCTGAATATCGGGCATACGGGATGCATAGCCGCTGAACAGCTTTTCTATCGTCTGCCTGTCGGTTCTGCCGGAGAAATAGTCCTTGAAAGCGGTGTTCTCCGCCAGCGCAAGCATGACATAGCGCATACGGACGAGGAAATCGTCGATTCCGTTCTTTTTCAGGCGCAGAATGATATCCGCCTGAGCGTTCATGTCCTCTGTTATGAGTTTTTTAGACTGTGAGAAGTATATGCCCGTGGTGATGAGCAGAACGAGAGCAACAAGAATGCTGATGAAAAGAGCCAGACGTTTTATCATATGCGGATATTACAATTTAAATATTGTTTCCGCAAGTGATCAGTATTCGGCGGTCTTTTTGGGATTTGTTCCGTATCTGTTGTCCGTGCGGCTTTCCTGCGCCAGAAAAACTATCAGCACTATCAGACCTATGAAAGGAACCAGCAGGATAAATATCCAGAAGCCGGAACGGTCTGTGTCGTGGAGTCTGCGCACTGTCACCGCCAGAAGGGGAATAAGCACAGCAAGAGAATAGAGCGCATCAAGAAGAGAGAGTCCGGCGAAAAAATCCAGAAATCCCAGAACTGCGTATGCCGCAAAGTTGAACAGGGTGAACATCCAGTATTCAGTGCGGGTTGCTCTGCCTTTAAAATCCGACCAGTTTTTCCATGCTTTCAGATACCACTGCATTTCAAAACTCCCCTACAGGTGAAGCCCGCCGGCACGGATAACAAACTTGCCCAGACCGAGCATGCTGACAAACAGAACGACATATATTGTGAGATATGTCCCCTTGTTGTCCCTGCTGAACTCGAAAAGAGCCTTGTCCATGCTCGCAATGGAAGGCACAGGGCTTATCTCAGGCTCATCACCTCTGTTGATTATGACCAGAAAGATAAGGATACAGACGTAGATTGCCATGGCGATGTTGTAGGCAAGCCAGATTCCCGGTTCACCGAAAAAAACTATATCGCCCAACAAAAGAAAAGCCAGCACATGAACAAACTCAAACACTGCAACAGTAGTAAAAGATATCATAATCCCTCCCTCTATCAGACAGATCATCCTGCCTAAAATTCAAAAAACGGGTTATGACCATTCATCCGCAAAAGCCCTAAATAAGCAGACAGCAGACCGATAAGATCTGCAACAGATCCAGCTCTCCCCGTAAAATAAAAAACAAATAATATCAATTCAGTAGTAATTTTAACAGACAAAAATAGTCTTGTCAAAGAAATCAACAAAAAATTAAAAGAATTAAACGGCGAATTTTTCAGGCACCTGACCGCAGAGAAAGACCACGAAAAAAAGCCCGCAGATTGCAGGCTTTTATTTTCATTTCATTAAGTAAAGAACTTTAAACGAGGCAGATACAGAAACTTACGCTTTCTGAACTTTGCCCGCTTTCATGCATTTAGTGCATACAGTTTTACGCACTACTTCACCGTCCACAACAACTCTGATTTTATGTACATTGGGATAGAACACCCTTCTTGATACATTATGAGCGTGGCTGATCTGGTGACCGAACATGGGGCCTTTACCGCAGATTTCACATCTTCTGGCCATCTTACCTACCTCCTTGATTTCAAGAGCTTAAAATGCTAGCATAACTTCCGCATTCAAACAAGCACTTTTTTGCATATGTTATAACAAAGGAAGAACACAATGACAGAAGACCGAATTAAAATCCAGCTAAATTTTCAGAACGACTTATTTCTCTATTCCGAAGCACTCTATCCGCAGATAGAAAAGATACAGAAGTTCAGCCACGGCGGCGAATACTCTGCATATGAGCGTCTCACACCTAAAGACTTTTTCGACACGGACAGACCCTTTAACGTTGAGATAGGTATAGGCAACGGCGAGTTTCTCTCGGAATATGCCAAGGCGAACCCCGACCAGAACTATCTGGGGTTTGAGGTTATGAAACGGATCTTCAACCGTGCGATAACCAAGTCCAGACAGATAAAGAATAACAACATCCGCCTGATGCATTTCGACGCAACATTTATAGTTTCCATCCTTGAGGACGGCTGTGTGGACAACTTTTATGTGAACTTCCCCGACCCCTGGCCCAAGAAAAAACACCTGAAACGCAGACTGCTGAAAACCGAGTTTATTCAGCTGATGGCAAGAAAACTCAAGCCCGGCGGCACTCTGTGCATGGCCACCGACCAGATAGACTATGCTCTTGAGATAGCCGAAAACCTGAAACCTGTTGAAGATTTGAAAAGTGTGTACAATACTGTATACATAGACAGGCTGGACGACTATCTGCCTACTAAATATTACAGAAAGTTCGTGCCCGAACTGGGTGTAAGTTTCTTCCGCCTGAAAAAAACCGACGGGAAATAAAATGAAAAAACTGCTTTTGTCCCTGCTTCTGCTGACAGTTTTCGCCTCCGCACAGGCAAAAGAGATACTTGTTGTGGATGTGAAGGGCATAATCAGCGGGTATACCCACAACTATCTGAAAGAGGCTCTGCAAAAGGCCACGGATGAGGATGCCGCACTTCTGGTGCGTATAGATACCCCCGGCGGGCTTCTGGATTCCACCAGAAAGATAGTCCAGATGTTTCTGGAGACGAAGACACCGGTCATAGTCTTTGTTGCGCCTCAGGGAGCGAGGGCAGGTTCGGCGGGAACTTTTATAACGCTGTCGGCTAACTACGCCGCAATGGCGGAAGGCTCGAACATCGGAGCGGCGCACCCTGTGGACATATCCGGAAAGGATATTCAGGGTGAGATGGCGCAGAAGATAGAGAACGACACTGTGGCGTTCATAAAATCCATTGCAGAGAAGCGGGGCAGAAATGCCGAGGCCGCAGTGGCCACAGTGACCGATTCCGTGAGCTACACGGCAAAAGAAGCTCTGGAAAATGGGCTGATAGACGCAGTGGCGAACACCAACCCCGAAGTGGTCAAACTGGCCGCCGCAAAACTGGGATTCGAAGCGGGCGGAATAACCACGCTGAAACCCACGCCGATGCAGAAGACGGCATTTTTCCTCAGCGACCCCAACATACTTATCCTCTTGCTGTTCATAGGGGTTGCGGCTATATTCCTTGAATTCAAGATGCCCGGAACCTTCGTTTTCGCAGGAATAGGCATAGTGGCTCTGGTGCTGTTCATGGCGGGAATAAACATCATCCCCGTGAACACCCTTGCTCTGCTGCTCATCCTTGCAGGCCTGGGGCTGCTGGTGGCCGAGGTTTTCATACCCAGTTTCGGACTTCTGACTCTGGCCGCAGTTGCGTGTATGGGATTCGGCATGTATCTTATGTTTTCAAGAGAGGGCAACATGGGTATAGGTGTGTCATTCTGGCTTATTTTCGGAGTAATCGGAACCATTGCCGCACTGGTGATACTGCTGGGCAGACTGCTTATGAAAGACCATAAAAAGCAGACCGTAACGGGTTCGGAAGGCATGGTGGGCAAGGTCGGAACCATATCGGACTGGGCTGACGGACATGGGCATATTTTTATTCATGGTGAACTTTGGAAAGCAAAAAGCCCGATTAGTTTTAATAAAAACGATTCCGCAAAGGTCAAAGAGGTCAGCGGAATGATACTTATTCTGGAGGAGGAGAAAAATGACTAATTCCATGAAAGAACTGATAGAATTCCCCACTATATTCACATTTAAGGCCATGGGGGACAACACTGACGATTTCAGAAATAACATAAAAGAAGTGTTCAGCGTGCACTCTGTCGAAGCCATAACGGAAAACGTAAGCACAAAAGGAACTTACACGGCTATATCCGTTACGGTGTCCGTAAATGATTTTGATGAAATGCAACATATATATACTAAGATAAAGCAGACCAAAGGGCTTAAATATCATTTATAACAACAATTTACACTCATAAAACATTTTTATAACATAGGCTTTTTCTGGTTGCAAAAGTTAACTAATGTGCTAAATTAGACAGTGGTTTTTATAACCTATTGCAAACGGAGCAATGTGATGTTTATGAAAATATACAAAGCCCTAGAAAAAGAAGTTTTTAATTCTCTTGCCAAGAAGCTGCTCGGAAACATCCTGTTTGTCACAACCATTCAGGTGATTGCAATCATTTCGTTCATGTCCTACAAGAACAACATTATCGAAAAAGTATCTGCCCTTAACATCGATCCGGCACTTAAGCAGCAGATAATCGAGGTCTGCTCACACGGATACGGTCTGGCCCTGTCCGCCATGTTCCTGACCATCCTCGCACTGTTTTTCATCCTCGGTTTCTTCTACATTCTTATAGTACACCCCATCAGAAGGATGGCTCTGCTCTTTAAGGAAATAGGCACAGGCGGCAACGACCTTTCAACGGACATGCCACTGCTCACATACGATGAAATGCGTGATCTAGCAGAGGGGTATAACCTCTTTATGCTTAAACTGCGTAAACTGATACTTAAGATAAGAATGATAAGCATCAGCATCGGAGTTGAATCCGCACAGGTGGTGCACAACACCAACAGAACCTTTGTCGAGGTGAACAACCAGACAGAGCTTTCCGAAAGGATATTCGAGGTCAGCTCCCGCTCAACTGCGGCTGTGGAATCCGTCAGAGGACACTCCACCAGCATAAGCATGGCGGCTGAGGACAACATCGCCAAGGCGGTGAACTCCAAGAACGAAATGGAGGCACTCACCTGCAACATGGATGCCATCAGCGGGATGCTTGGCGAGTTCCAGAACACCGTGGGCAACCTTACAAAAAACTCCGAAACCATCAGAGACATAGTTTCACTCATAGAAGACATATCAGACCAGACAAACCTACTCGCACTTAACGCCGCAATAGAAGCCGCCAGAGCCGGAGAGGCCGGACGGGGATTCGCTGTTGTTGCCGACGAGGTGCGCAAGCTGGCCGAAAGGGTCAAGTCTGCCACAGAAGAGATATCTTCAAACATAAACCAGATGATCGGCGACGTCCGCCACACATCCGAGCAGACGGAAAAGATCAACCAGTACATAACGGACACCAAACACGTTGTGGACAAGACATCCTCCAACTTTTCCAACATGGTGCACGATTTCGAACAGACCGGACACGGAATTCAGGAGATCACCGCATCGCTGGACGGATTCACCGACAACAACGTCGAAATACACTCCAACATCACAGCCATCAAGGATGCTGCATATCTTGTTGACCACATGATGCAGGAATCACAGAAGAACACCATAACCCTGAACGCACACATAGAAGATATTCAGGACAACGTTGCCAAGTTTAAAATAGGCATGGGCGAGATGGAGAAAATTCTCGGCATTGCTGAAAACTACAAGGCAAAATTTGAAGAGATACTGGCAGACCTTGCCTCCAAGAACGTTGATGTTTTCGACAAACAGTACAGACAGATACCGAACTCTTTCCCCGCAAAATACAACACCAAATACGATTCGAAAGTTGAATCACTGTTCCAGCCCCTTTATGACAAGGCTCTCTCCGAGCAGGCGGGCATAATCTTCGCTCTCTGCGTGGACACAAACGGCTATGCGCCCACCCACAACAGAAGGTTCAGCGCAAAACCCACAGGCAACAGGGAACAGGATACCATCCACAGCAGAGACAAACGCATATTCAACGACCACACGGGTCTCCGTGCGGCGAAGAACACCCAGACGTTCCTCATTCAGACCTATTCCAGAGACACCGGAGAGGTGGTGAACGACATCAGCATGCCTATCATTGTCAACGGCAAGCACTGGGGTGCATTCAGAATCGGTTTTGACCCCAGAACCATCATTGAATCCGCCAAAAAGGTTCTTGATTATTAAGAATTGCTTAAAGCATGACTATATGAGATCCCCCTCAGCCGAGGGGGATTTTTTTTGTGCTGTGACCGCCGGAAAACTATATGAAGAAGAACATGATGAGCAGCAGAACCAGCGCTATGATAACGTTGGTAAGAAATTTTATAGCCTGATCCTTCTCGAATTTGTTCATGAAAGTGTTGTTCTTTTTATATTCGGCTTTGATCCTTCCAAGCTCCTGCCTGAACTCGTCCCTCTCTCTGAATATTGTGCGGATGAAGGGCGCAAGCTCGATCTCCACACACTTGTCCTTTCTGACGCTTATGCGGAAATCCTCCGCTTTTGTCATGTTCAGCAGGCCTTTATTGTTGTTCTCATCGTCAAAGCTGAAGGTGAAGCCGAACTTCTCCATAAATGAGAAGAAAGAGCCTCTGTCGTCATCCTCACGCTTGGAATCGAAATAGAAATATACCGATTCCACTGCGAAATCCGGAAAACTGCCTTTGAGCTGTGAAGCCAGCTCGTTCATGGCATAAGTTCCCAGACCGTAGCCCCTGTATGCGGGGGAGAGTTTGAAACGGTTGATATGGGGAAAACGGATGGTGCGGGTCAGAAGATCCGCAATTGCCGTAAGGCGGTTGTCCTTTTTAAACTCGTTTTCCAGTCCGCTGCTGACCTCGGAGATCTCGGGCATCTGCTCCGCTTCCCCTTCGGGGCCTGTTCTTGCTATGGGCTGAAATGTGATGTTATATGTCACTTCGGTATTCGTGCGAATCACTTCGGACTGATAGAGCATATACCCCATCGTGATCTTTCTGGTATCACCGACCTTGTTTATCAGTTTGAGCAGCCTGATATCGCTGTTTTTTTCTTTGGACATCATCCACCTATTGGCAGTTTAAAAAGACTCTTCAGACTTCCGAAAAAGCTGTTGTGAAACTCTATACGGATGAGCAGTTTCCTTCCTTTTTCATTTTTCATGATGCTGGGGATGATTGAGGAAAAAGAGTTGAGCTGCTGCATATAGATCATCTGCGGCAGTCTGTTTGTGCTGACTCCGGCCTCTATGAGGTCTGAAACGAATCTTTTCAGCACGGCTTTGAATATATCCACTGTCTCCTTCTGTTCCTCCGCCAGCAGGATAAGATACTTTTTATCAATAAACTTCTTCCTGATATCCTGATGGATAGTCAGGCGTTTTGTGTGTGAGACAAAGCCCCATCTGGATCTGTCGGTGGCCAGGCAGAGCATATAGTTATAAAAACATGCATAGTACTGAACAAAATAATTTTCGACAGCGTCCGGCTCGTTTCCTGCGCCCTCTGGCGCCTGCTGCGATTCGGCCACTTCCGCACTGACCATCTTGAACATCTTATTGGTGAACTCCGTAAGGCTGAATGTCAGCTCACCATCGTTAATCTGGTCTGCAGTAATATCCCATTCCATTCATAAACTCCCGCTTGTTCGATATGTAGTTATATCGGTACAAGGCAATATAACTCAAACTGTGATTTTAGAAAAGCATTTTAACAATTTTAAATTTCCCGCTAATAATCGGCGTAATCTGAACGATTTATACTTTTATACAGGTAATTTAGGGACAGGAGTAAAATATGTTTAGCCTTGTGCGGAGCAAAATGTCGGACTATATAAATATGTATAAAGCATCCGAGGATGAATCGCTATATATTGTTTTTGCGGAGAATGACGTAATGCAAAAAGAAGCTGTTAAAAACATAGAGGAATACCTGTCGGTGAACACCCGCGTCACAGTGGCAATTAAAAACGCCAGATATCAGGGCGTTTATGATTCCCGTGTTGAGGATTTCGGCGGAAACAGCATATACATCTCCCAGCCCTCGGCTGACGGTGTACCTGTTCCGATGGTTCCGGGAACAGCGGCAGAAATAGAATTTGTGAGCAACAACGGTCGTTACCGTTTTGCAACCACAGTGACCGGAAGACAGTCCCAGGGCAACGTTACCCTTGTGGAACTGGAAAAGCCGAAAGTCATCACCAGAAATCAGCTGCGTGAGTTTTATCGGGTTGACACCAACATAAAGGGCAAGGCAAAGCTGTTTTATGCAGCAGTGCCCGATAAGAACATGAAGATACCCCACAAGAGCGTTGACTGCGTTGTGCTGGATCTCTCAGGCGGCGGCGGAAAGTTTATAACCTCGCAATGGTTCGAGCAGAACCAGCCGTTTCTGCTGGATCTTTCAGAAGCCATAGGCGAGCTGGACAGCGCACCCTGCACTGCGGTTCGTGTCCGCAGGATTCAGGAGCGCACAGAGGTCAGCTTCCGTTTCGATTTTACAAAGGAATCCGACAGGAACTTCATAATAAAGTATGTTTTCAAGAGGCAGATCGAGCTTAAACAGACCCTCGGATAAGAGTTTTCGCCCTGATGCCGTAAGGATTTACACTGTGCCGGAAATCTATTTCTTGCAAACAGTGCAATAGCAGGGTATTTTATGACCATACCAAATACATGAGGTGAAAAGGTTGATAGCTAAAGAGGGTTTCCCCTTTGTACTCGGATCGCTTGCTGTTTTTCTTGTGCTGGTGATCTTTCCGGTCAAACTTATTATTGTCGTGGTAGCCGTTTTCTGTGCATTCTGCATGTGGTTTTTCCGCGACCCCGAGCGCAGCATCCCGCCGTTTAAGGATGTGATAGTCTCCCCTGCCGACGGCAAGGTAATCGAAGTGTTCCCCATTGAACACAATGGCGAGACCGTAACAAAAATCAGTATATTCATGAACGTTTTCAACGTACACGTAAACCGTATGCCCATCACGGGAAAAATACTCTCCGTCAGACATATGGACGGAAAATTCCTTCCCGCCGACAAACCCGAGGCATCGTATGAAAACGAACAGAACATAATAGAGATCGAAAGCGAATACGGTAATATTACCGTTAAACAGATAGCAGGTCTCATCGCCCGCAGAACCGTCTGCTATGCCAAAGAGGGCGAACTGCTGCCCATCGGCGACAGACTGGGGATAATCAAATTCTCCTCCAGACTGGAAGTGTTCGTCCCGAAAGGGTTTGACATTTCGCTTAAAAACGGTGATATTGTTAAAGCAGGCGAATCAATTATCGCCAAATATGCAGGTGCTTAACAAATGAACGCTGTTCAGAACAAAAATTATGTTCTGCCGAACCTCGTGACCATCATGAGTCTCTTTTGCGGTTTCTATTCCATCATAGCCTCACTCAACGGACAATATACCCTTGCCGCCAGTGCGACACTGGTTGCCTTCGTTTTCGACGGGCTTGACGGAAAGATAGCACGCCTCATGAACGCCACAAGCGACTTCGGAATTCAGCTGGACTCATTGAGCGACCTTGTGTCTTTCGGTGTGGCTCCCGCAATCCTTGTCTACAGATGGGCTCTGGAGCCCTACGGCAGACTGGGCTGGATGGCCGCTTTCCTTTTTGTTGCGTGCGGTGCTCTGCGCCTTGCCCGCTTCAACGTCATGACCAAAAAAATCGATCCCAGATACTTCATCGGACTGCCCATTCCCGCTGCCGCAGGAGTGATAGCATCCAGCGTGCTCTTCGTGAAGGAATATATAGGCAACCCTGCCGACATAACCCTTCCCGTCTGGTTCACTTTCACAATATACATCCTTGCTTTCCTCATGGTCAGCAATGTCAAATATTTCAGCGGAAAGACAATGTCTCAGCACAAGTCCTATAACGTACTGGTAATGTTCGTACTTGCCATTTTCGTAATAGGTCTCATCCCCGAACTTGCGCTATTTGTTCTATCCGTCGGCTACGCTCTCAGCGGCCTGCTGCTATTTGCGTACAAACGTCTAAGACACCCTGCGGGGCAAACTGAGGAACCTTTCGGAACAGAAGTGTGAGAACACATGCATGTTAAACCAAAGCCTCAGCCCTTACGGGTTGGGGCTTTTTTTTTGAATCTGTATCAGGAGGAACGACAATGCTATCAGGACTAGGAACATAAAAAGAACCGCACAGGTAAACCCGAAATGCGGGTTGGGTATTTTTTCCGTGCTCAGCCACGGAGAAGTTTGACAAAAACAGATATAAACTGAAAAAACTGATAAAATAAGAAGGAGAAGGAACAATGTCAAAAAGAAAGATCATGATTTTCGACACAACACTCAGAGACGGCGAGCAGGCACCCGGATTTTCCATGAACACCGAAGAGAAAATCCAGCTGGCACTCCAGATTGAAAAAATGGGCGTTGACGTTATGGAAGCAGGCTTCCCCATCTCATCCCCCGGCGACTTTGAGGCTGTGAGCCGTGTTGCCGCCGTAATCAAAAACTGCGGCGTGGCAGGTCTCTGCCGTGCCAACAAAAAAGATATAGAAGTGGGCTGGGAAGCTCTGAAAGGTGCTGTTCGTCCCCGCATCCACACTTTCATAGCCACCAGCGACATACACCTTCAGTACAAACTGAAAAAGACCAGAGAGGAGACACTCCAGATAGCCATTGACGCTGTAAAATTCGCCAGAAACCTCTGCGATGACGTTGAGTTCAGCGCAGAAGACGCAACCAGAAGCGACGTTGACTACCTGTGCCGTGTTGTTGAAGCTGTAATCGCCGCAGGCGCAAAAACAGTGAACATCCCCGACACAGTGGGCTACACAGTGCCGATGGAATATGAAAAGATAATCAGTGCGATCATGAACAGAGTGCCCAACGTTGACAAGGCAAGAATAAGCGTTCACTGCCACAACGACCTCGGCCTCGCCTCCGCAAACTCTCTGGCCGCCGTCAAAGCAGGCGCAAGTCAGGTGGAGTGCACAATAAACGGAATCGGCGAAAGAGCGGGCAACACATCTCTGGAAGAGGTAATAATGGCCATGACAGTCAGAAAAGACCTGTTCGATGAGATAGAGTTCGGCGTTAACACCAAAGAGATCTACCGCTCAAGCAAAATGCTGACAGCCATAACAGGCGTAAACGTTCAGCCCAACAAGGCCATCGTCGGCAAGAACGCATTCGCACACGAAGCCGGGATCCATCAGGACGGCGTGCTGAAAAACAGAATAACCTATGAGATCATGACTCCCGAAAGCGTCGGCTACCCCGCAAACAGCCTTGTGCTGGGCAAACACTCCGGCCGCCACGCATTTGTTCAGAGACTTAAAGCTCTGGGCTTCGAGATTTCCGACGAAGCTATGCAGGCCGCATTTGATGCTTTCAAAATTTTGGCCGATAAGAAGAAGGAAGTGTTCGACGAGGACATTGAGAATATTGTTCTGAACCAGACAGCGCAGACCACAAAGCACTTTGATCTGGACAGAATAAACATGTTCAGCGGCAACACTGCGATACCCACTGCCACTGTAAGGCTTAAAAACGCAGATAACGAGTTCATCACCGATGCTTCAATCGGCGACGGCCCCGTGGATGCGGCTCTTAAAGCCATTGAGAGGATAGCGGGTATTCAGGGCAGACTGAAAAGCTACGACATCAAAGCCCTTACCGAGGGCAAGGATGCTCAGGGCGAAGTGACCCTCTCCGCAGAGTTTGAAAAATGCGGCTACGTCGTTAAGGGCAGAGGAGCCGACACCGACGTTGTGGTTGCCAGCGCAAAGGCTTATCTTGACGCTCTGAATAAGTACATTACGAGAAGAGAGTCGAAACTTGCTCCGAAGGTGGAAGGCGGAATTTAATCGCCTGTTTATACCGCTAAAGATTAGATGGTGCTTGTATAACCGGATAATAGGTATATAATAATTCCACATCGGTGAAAGTATTTTTATATACGGTGGTACAATGAAACTAAAGGTCAGGATTCTGCTTTATGTAGCAGTAACGGTTTTGATTGGCATGGGAGTGCTGTTTACCGTCAACTTCTTTACGCTGAAGAAAAACATGTTCAGCGCGGAAGTTGCGAAGGCAAGAAGCTTTGTTCTTGCGGCAGAAGGTGTCCGGGAGTTTATGGGTCTGGCGTCGGCAGCGGACGTTTACAAAACAGACGAGCTGGTTCACGACATCAACAGGCTTCTGCTCACAGTGCCCATCGTTGGCGCTATGAAAACCATGGAGCTGAAATCGGAAGAAGCGGGACTTAAGTTCAAGGTTCCCAAGATTTCACCCAGAAACCCGATCAACGAACCGGATGAAACAGACCTCATGGCTCTCAAGGAGCTTGACAAGCTGGATCAGGGCGCACAGGCCAAAACCAGCCCCGAGTTTGTGTATCACGATAAAGAGAATGAACAGTTAAGATATTATAAAGCCATCAGGCTTTCGGAAGTTTGTGAGAAATGCCACGGAGATCCTGCCACTTCGCAGGCTCTCTGGGGCAACTCCGAAGGCAAAGATCCCACAGGGGTCAAAATGGAGAACTGGAGAGCGGGAGAACTGCACGGTGCTTTCGAGGTATATCTGCCCACAGCACCAGTCTACGCCGCAATCTATAAAAACCTGATGGTATCGTTCCTCGTGTTCCTGCCCGTCACCATAGTGATTCTGATAATCCTGTATCTCATTAACAGCAGATACATATTCAACAGAGTCCAGGAGGTCGGAGATGCGCTGAGCAAAATTGCCGCAGGCGATTTCACCGTGCGCATGCAGGTGACCCATGACGATGAGATTGGTGACCTCGTAAAAGCCACCAACAAAATGACCGCAGACGTCAACGATGCCCTTATGGTTGTGACCGACTCCATATCGTCCATAGCCTCCACAGCGGCGGAACTCTCCAGCAATGCTGAGACAATAGCCCACGGAGCAATGGAACAGTCCGGACAGGTGGCGGCAACGGCTTCCGCTGTTGAAGAGGTCAACTCAACAGTTATTGAGGTTGCGCAGAACGCCTCCAACGTTTCGAAGAGTGCCGAGGACGCAAGCAACTCAGTTGCACAGGGACACAGACTGGTTGAGGAGACCAGAAACATGATGGAGCAGATAGCTACGTCGGTTTCAGATTCCGCAGTCACCGTGCGCAAACTGGGCGAAAGCAGCGAACAGATCGGTCAGATAATTCAGGTTATCGACGACATCGCCGACCAGACGAACCTGCTGGCTCTCAACGCCGCAATAGAAGCCGCAAGAGCCGGAGAACACGGCAGAGGTTTCGCAGTCGTTGCAGACGAGGTTCGCAAACTGGCCGAAAAGACCGTCAAGGCAACTCAGGAGATCGCCGACATGATCCAGTCCATTCAGGCCGATACAGGCGGCGCAGTGGCCGGAATGCACGAAGGCGTTATGCAGGTTGAAAACGGAAAGACCAAGGCCGAAGAAGCCAAAGAGGCGCTGGACGTGATAAAAATGAACGTTCAGAACGTTTCCAACGAGGTGGGCATGATAGCCCGTGCAACAGAGGAACAGGCTTCCGCCACAGAAATGATGGCGCAGAGCATTGAGAACATTTCACATGTCACCAGCGAAAACTCTGTAGCATCGCAGGAGACGGCGAAGGCTGTCGAACAGCTCAGCCATCTGGCCAACGACCTTCAGGGGCTCATCCACAGATTCAAAACAGGCAAATAGCCATAACGGGCGGAGAGAAATCTCCGCCTTTTTTCTGACATAGTACAGACTGTCTCTGCAAGGGCTGATGCCCGAAGCAGTCTTCCATGTAATGCTTATTTCGGATACATCTGTGCGTGGAAGGTCGCCGCGCCTCCGGCTCGCGAAGACGGATTACAGGTCTCAGTGGCGAAAAATCTCCGCCTTTTTTATTTTTACGCTCAATTTTAAAATTTACTTATCCCCTTTTTTTTGGTTATAATTCGTTTCCCAAAAATTAATATAATAATTGTATATAAAGACTCGGAGGTTTCAATGGCCGGACATAGCAAATGGGCAAACATTAAGCACCGCAAAGCGGCGCAGGACGCAAAGAAGGGAAAGGCTTTCACAAAGGTGGCAAAAGAGATAGCCGTCGCCGCTAAAGAGGGCGGAGCCGACCCCGTGATGAACTCACGTCTGCGTCTGGCTCTAGATAAGGCGAAAGAGTGCAACCTGCCCAAAGACAACATCGAAAGAGCTATCAAAAAAGGAAGCGGCGAAGGCAACGAAAACGCTTACGAAGAAATAACATACGAAGGCTACGGCCCCGGCGGCGTGGCTATCCTTATAAAAGCCCTGACAGACAACAGAAACAGAACTGTTGCGGAAGTTCGCAGCACAATGAACAAAAAGGGCGGAAACATGGGCGAAGCAGGATGCGTCGCATGGATATTTGAAACCAAAGGCATCATAGAAATTTCAAAAGAGAAGGCAGACGAGGAGACACTTTTCGAACTCGCCCTTGAGCTTGGCGCAGAGGACGTTAAGGACGAAGGCGACGTTTTTCAGGTTGTAACCGAAGTCAGCAGCTATTTCTCAGTTAAAACTGCTCTGGAAGAAAAGAAATACGACATAAATTATTCCGAGGTCACCATGAAACCCAAGAACACCATCTCTCTGGGTGTTGAAGACCTTAAAAAACTGTTCACCATCACTGATGCACTGGAGGACCTTGACGACGTTCAGGAGGTTTTCTCCAACTTTGACGCAGACGAAGCCACAATGGCGGCGATGGACGAATAATGCCTGCAATTGTAATGGGGGTTGACCCCGGGCTTAACTGCACGGGAATAGGTATTGTGCAGGTATGGCCCGGCAAGGTCGAATACGTTGCCCACAAAGTCGTTCGCACCGACTCAAAAGAGACCCTGCCCCAGAGGCTGGCTGTCATTTGTCAGGGAGTGCGTGAGGCTGTGGACGAGTTCAAACCCTCATATTCGGCTGTCGAGGATGTTTTCTATTCGGTGAACGTTAAAAGTGCCATGCTTCTGGGACAAACCAGGGGTGCGATAATAGCCACCCTGCTCTCCAGCGGCCTTGAGGTGCGGGAGTTCACCGCTTTGCAGATAAAAAAGGCGGTTGTGGGCTACGGAAAGGCCGACAAGGCGCAGGTAAAGCATATGGTTGAGATACTTCTGGGGCGCAAAATAGGCAACGTGCCCATGGATGCAACGGATGCACTGGCCTGCGGGATCTGTCTTGGACTCAATCTTACGGGGAGGTTCGTATCATGATATACAGCGTAAAAGGTATTCTGGCTGAAAAGCTCCCCGCAACGGCGGTGATCGACACAGGTTCTGTGGCATATGAAATATCAATTTCAGCCGCAACCTACCGCACACTGCCGAGCATAGGCGAAAAGGCCGGACTCTTCACACACTTCGTAATGCGTGAGGATGCGGTGGCTCTTTACGGGTTCGCCACCATTGAGGAGAAAAAACTCTTCCTTCTGCTGAACACCATTTCAAAGATAGGTCCGAAGATAGCACTGGCAATCCTTTCGGCAATGGAAGCTAAAAAGTTCATGAACGCTGTTGTTCAGAACGACATAACGCTGATAGCCACAATCCCCGGCATAGGCCGCAAGTCCGCTGAACGTATAATCGTTGAGCTGAAAGACAAATTCGGTCAGCTTGCAGTTCAGTCCGAAGGCTCGCAGGCCGCAGGGGGAACGGAAGACCTCGTCAGTGCGCTTTCAAACCTCGGCTATTCCGCAAACGACTGCCGCAAGGCCGTTACCAAGATTTATAAACCCGGAACACCTTTCGAGGAACTGTTCAGGCTGGCACTCAAGGAACTTTCACAGTAGTTTTTTATAGGTCATTCTATTCGGCTATTAGCCCGTCATTCTGAGGCTTCAACCGAAGAATCTCTCTTCTGCTGAGACTCTTCACTCCGTTCACTAGCCGAAGGCTGTATGAGTCCATATTAATTAATTGTCGAATAGAGTGACGGAGATTTTGCGTCATTGCGAGGAATGTAATAACGAAGCAATCTTCCAAATACAGATGCGATTAAGCGGCGGTCTGCCCGAATATGGAAGACTGCCACGGGCTAAAGCCCTCACAGAGAAGGATATTTTACATCATCACTCAAAACTTCCCCAGCAGAACCTCATCGTGCCTGTGTTTCGGCACATAGTGGTTGCCGTCCGCATCTCTGTAGTATGAAAGATCGCCCGTATTATCAACCAGCACTACATTCTCAACAGGATATCCCAGAGCAATCACCCACAAAAGGCTGTAACGTTCATCCGTGACACCCAGAATCCGGTTAATTTCATTCTTTATGATACTGCCGAACATACAGCTGCCCACCCCTTTGCTCATGGCTGTCAGGCAGATGTTCTGCATGGCAATTCCCGAATCCACCTGTGCGAAGGACGATGGCTTGGCCTCGCTGTCGCCGTACACTGCAATATAGGCCACCGGGCGTTCCGACTCGACTGGACCGTCCCAGTCTTTCAGCTTGCCCGCCCAGCGCAGGTGCGGAAATATCTTATCAACATACTCAGGGCTGTTCACGGTGACATATCTGAGGGGCTGTGCATTGGCCGCACTCTGCGCCAGTCTGGCCGCATCCACAAGTTCCGCCAGAAAAGCGTCATCCAGCTTTCTGGAATGGTCAAACCTTCTGTATGAACGGGTCTTTTTTATAAGTTCAAGCATTCTGTCCCTCTTATGAAATTGTTAAATTTTATTCTAATCCTGCTGAATCTCAAAATAAATAGAAAAAACCTGTTGACTTTTACTCTTATTGATATTAAGAATCAATATCATTATTCAGCACATAGGAGGCTAAATTTATGAAAGTATGCATAATAGGCGGCCTGCAGAGAAGAGAAAACGAATATCTTTCAGCATGCAAACAGATGGGATATAAAGCGAAAGTGTTCAACGAAATGAACAGCTCTTTCGAAAACAGCATAAAATGCACAAACTGCGTGGTTTTCCTGACAACACTGTCCAGCCACAACATGATAAATAAAGCAAAAAATATCTGCCGCAGACACGACATCCCGTTCATCTGCACAGACAAAACAAGCCCCGAATCCGTAAGCGGAATGATCAGAGAAGCTATGGAGTGCAAAGAGAACTGCAAAGGCTGCCTGCTTCACGCTGAAGGCAGAAAGGCCAACTGATGGGACAGGCTGACAACAGACTCTTTTCCCATCTGCTTTATGAATATAAGAAGGGTATCCGCCGTCTGGTTCTCTACACAGCGAGAGAATCGGATGCGGAGGCCTGCCGCGGGAAACTTAGACGCGGAAATATAACATGGCACGAAACGCCTGCTAAAGAGGGTCGTATAAACTTTTTCTTCGGCGACTGCCCCTGCATCAGCATTGTAAAAAGCTTCGGTGACAAGCCGCTGAACGGTTTTGACGAAAAAGAGGATTTCATTCTCGGCGTTCTGCTCGGTTATGACATAACCAAACAGTGCGAAAGATATCTCGGAAATATAGAAAAACAGTTCTGTGCAGCCTGCTGCGGATAATTGACTACCCCGTAACGTCACCAATGATGATGGTGGCAGGATGGTCATAGTCCCCTGTGGCCAGAACGTCACCAAGCGAAGCAAGTGTGGTCACGCAGAGTCTCTCCTCCGGTGATTCCAGCTTACTGCCTATAAGCACCTGAGTGTTTCCGCTCATCCCGTGCTTAATCAGCTCCGAGGCGATATATCCGCCGTTCCTGACACCCATGTAAACTACGATGGTCAGTCCCAGTTCCGCCAGAGCCTTAAAGCTGTACGGACAGTCGCCGTTCTTTGAGTGTCCTGTGATGAACACACAGCCGGAAACGGTTCTTCTGTCGGTGAGCGCCTGAGACATCTTCGCCGCAAGGGTTGATGCCGATGTCACACCCGGAATTATCTTTGATGAAGCCCCGCACTTTTCCGCAGTTTCAGTCTCCTCAAGGGAACGGGCAAACAGTGTGCTGTCGCCGCCTTTGAGCCTGACCACCCGTCTGTGCCTTTTAAGATGCTCCTCAATGGCGGAGTTTATCTCCTCCTGACGGATGCAGTTTTTCGCATAGGGATTCTTGCCCACGCTGACAGCCTCGGCCGTATCGGGGATCATATCTATCACATCCGGATGCACCAGTCTGTCGTAAAGCACACTGTCAGCACTTTTCAGAGCTTCGACACCTTCCAGTGTGATGGATTTTGCGCCCAGCCCGGCTCCGATTATTATCAGTTCACTCTTCATCTTTATCTCTTAAAAAACGTGCCGGAGTGTGAGGTCACTCCGACACAGTTAGTTGTTATTTAAGCTCTATATCCGCTTCTTTGGCCGCTTTCAGCAGGTTGTCAACGATTATCCCGCGAACTTCGGAATTGTCGCCAAGCCCTTCCAGAACCGGATTGACCTTTATTCCTGCCTTGGTGAGAACAACTTTCCATGAATCATCCTCATCACCCGCCATATCGTTGTTGGCGTGGTCGCCCGCAACTATCATCAACGGCTTAAGCAGAACTTTTTTAACTTTATCCCTTTTCAGTTTCTCAACCACTTCGTCAAGCTCCGGATGCCCCTCCACAACCCCTATGTAGCTTTTTACGCTGGGGTAGGTCTGGTTGAGCAGTCTTTCAAGCTCGTAATAGACCCCTGTGGAAAGGTGTTCGTTCCCATGCCCCATGTAAACAAGGGCGGAAGACGAGGCCGCTGCCGCATCTATATCCTTTTTCAGAGCCTTTGCCAGCGATTCCAGATTCCCCCTGTAGTCGTAGCTGCCCATAATGGGATCGCCCACCGCAAGGTGATTGAAGGGTTTCCATCTGTCCTTCATGGTCTTTATTCCGCCGAGACCTTCAACATAGGCCACCAGATCGGCATATTCCTCTCCGGCGGTCAGATATGTCGGCTGAACCACAATATTGCGGTAGCCTTCGTTCTGAAGATCGGCCATTGTTCCCAGAACGTTTTTGACATCATAAAGATAGTCGGGCACTTTGCCTTTGTGCGACGCCTTATATCCGGCATCGTCCTGTCTTTTGTGCCATACCTTTCTGATGATGTTCGATGTGAACGCCATGCGGACGGGCACATTTTCGCCCACCGCCGCCTTAACGTCCTTTTCGATCTTAAGCAGTGAATCCAGTGAGGATTCATAAGTGGTGCCGAATGCGGCTATGACCACTGCCGTTTTGTCCTTTTCCATCTCCACCTCCGATGCAAAAACACCTGTAGCGGCGAAGAGGAGCATAAGTACGGACGTAAACAAAGTACGCATACACGCCTCCCGTTAAAAATATTATGCTTTTCAGGGTGTTCTTGAACGTGGAACGGGGTTCCTCTATCCTCGTAAAGTTCATGGGCAGATAAGGTATTCTGGCTTGCCTTCGTCCTAGTTCCCCTGCCTTCCCGATCATCCTGATCAGTGACAATTTTCGGGGTTTCGTCCGGCTTACAGCTGCGGGACAGCACCGGATTTGAACCGGTTTCCCTTATTCCGCCTGCACCCTTGTCAGGCTTTGATGGGATTTTGAACGATAAATCGGAATCTGTCAAGAAAGTTTAGGGCAATGAAAAACCCCTCCGAAGGGGTGGTACGGAGGGGTTTTAAAAAAATGGAAACAAGATAGGAGTTGAATTCAGGGATAATAGACCAAATAGGTCAATGCCGGAATACCTGCAATTACTCCGGTTATTATCTTGTCGTAACCTTAACACAGACATCTTAAATTTATCTTAAAAGAACGGTTGCGCCGGTGAACTTCTTTTGTTATTAATTATTCATGGAATCACAAATTCAGTCCGGTCATTATTTCCACCCCAGAGAAGCCAAAATTTCCGCACTCGTTCCGAGGGTTCAGTCTAAGAACATTTTCATACTGACAGGCCCGCCCGGATGCGGAAAAACATGGTTTGCAGGTGAGTTCGGCCGTGTCTGCTTCGACAGGGTTATAACATACCGAATCACCGCCGCAGACAAAAATCCTGCGGACTTCTGCCGCAATTTCTACGGCGAACTGAAACGCTCCTCACCGAAGTTCACATCCGAATCCGCTGAAAAAGCACTTTCAGGGGGAATCGATCCTCTGGAAACGGAAACCCTGCTGAACGACATGCTGAGGGAATATAAAAAGGCCATCAGATACCGCAAGCTGATAATTCTGGATGATATACATATTCTGCCCTCAATAGGCGTGACCGCTCTGGGCATAACATCGATGCTGTCCGCCGCAGGCGGCCTGCTCTCCTTTGCGCTGTGCAGCACCAGAAACAGTGGCTTCCAGCCCGTTAAAGGAAAACTCCTGAAAAGCTCCCACGTTATTGATGAGGACTATCTGAAACTATCCGGAGAGGAATTCCGTGCACTTTCGGCACAGATGCTTGAAGACAGGGATGTTTTTATGGGTCTTGAGAGACTCCGCACCGCCGCAGAAGGACACATCGGCTGTATTGTCGCCGTGCTGAACGCAATGAGAACTTCGGACAGCAGGAGCACCTACTCTGACACATTTGCCGCAGGCGCATGCGACGCCCTCTTCTCGTCAGCCATAAACCATCACATAAACAAAGATTTCCACAACGTTCTTGCTCTCTCCCTGATACCCTCCTTCAGCCCTCAGCTGACGGCTAAAACCGACCCCACAGGGAGAACGGACAAGGTAATTCAGCAGATGCTTTCGGAGAATCTTTTCCTTTATAAAAGCAGGGAAAACCAGTTCAGGTTCCACGGACTTTTTCGTGAATGGCTGAAAGCCGAGGCCTCGGCAAGACTTTCCGAAGCCGAACGGAAAAAGTTTTATGAAACGGCGGCGGACCTGGAGGCTGAAAAGAAGAACCTCTCCGCAGTTGCGGAATACCTTATTCAGGCGGAAAACTATGACCGTCTGGAGGACTACATTCAGAAGAATTTTCAGGATGTAATACTGGCCGAATCAAAATCCGGCATTTCTGACATACTCGCCGGCGTTCCTGCGGACGTATACAGAAACAAGGCATGGCTCCCTCTGGCCTTCGGGCACGTCCTGCTGTCGGTCAGCCCCGACAAAACAAGGGACATTTTTCTTCAGACGCTGGATACCTTTACGGCATACGGCAGCAGGGTCGGCAGTATAATCTCCGCATGCGGCCTGCTGAGCTTCTACTGCGGAATCGACGGCAACCTGAAAGAGGCCGAGCGTTATTTCGGCTCGGTGCGCACCATGATGAGCGATGCATGCGACGAGCTGAGCGAACCCGTTAAAATGACCGTCTGCGCAACATACGCACAGGGATGCGTATATTTTGCAGACGGTAACACCGCAATAGAATACCTGAACCGTGCACTGAGCATCGCCGAAAAATATCACATCGAACCTTACAGAACTTTCATATACACCCTGTACGTCTCCGCATACCTGACCCTTTGCGACAGGAAAATGGCCGAAAAATACTGCAACATGATAATTCTGAAACTGGGAAGCGACAGGGACGGAGCTTTTTTCAAGCTGTGGCTGGTGAGCGCAATGCTCTATTTCTTCGCTCTGACAGGCCAGTTCGCCGCCCTGCACACCATCATGAGCATAATCCGGAAGAAATTCCGCCTCCATCTGGAAAACAGCCCCCGCCTGCTGGCGTTTGCCGACGTATGCGAACTGGAATATGCTTTGGGGTGCGGAAAAATGGACTACGCAAAGCGCATTCTGAAAAAATACAGCGAAAGCATTCTGGATAACCTTCCCGAGCATGCCTCGTCCGTTATTCTGAGCATGAAAGCCATCACTCTGGCCTACGAATGTGACGACTCTGCGGCCGCCGCCGCCGAAATGTCCATAAAGATACGTCAGACTTCGGAAATAAACAGCTTCTTCCCCGCCTTCTCCGAGCTGGCTGCCGGAGGAGCCTACACACTGCTGGGCAACTATAAAAAGGCCATGCAGCATCTCATAAAGGCCGCAAATCAGGAGCGACATCCCATAAACGACAACGCCGCCGCAGGTGCGCACGCATACCTCTCCTATCTCCACAACAACATAGGGGACAGGGTCAAAGCCAGGGAACACGCAGTTTTCGCCGTGCGGCTGATGAAAAAGACCGGATATCTGCACCTCAGCTCGGTTCTGCCGGAGGTGATGCACAACGTTTTTTCCTACACGGTCTCCGAACCTCTTCTGACAGGGTTTGTCACCGAAACGGCGTTCAGCAGACTGGACATAGCGTTCGACAAACACCTGCGCCCCATACCCGTTATGCACGTCAAAACGCTGGATAACATATCCATTTCCGTAGGCTCGTTCTCTCTGGACTGCACCGACATAAGCGGCCATTTCCGCATAATGCTGGCGGTCATCCTTTCAAGTCCGGGGTTCACCATAGATCAGGAGCAGATTCAGGCCTATCTGTGGCCGGAGAGCAGCAGGGAAAACGCACGCAGAAGTTTTGACAACCTGCTGTCCAGATTCAGAAAAATGATATCCGACACCTTCGGCGGACTTGATGCAAAAAACTACATAACCCTCCAGAACGGAATGCTGAGACTGTCGAACATAAGCTGCGATGCAGAGCGGTTCTGCACAGTAATGAAATCCGCATCCGACTGCTACGGCAGGGGAGAATACGTCCTCTGCGCATCATACATATCCGAAGCGGAGCTTCTCTTTACAGGCAGATTCTTCCCCGGGCTTAACTCGGTGTCCGTTGTGGAGCACAAAAGGCGTGAGGTCGACGTGGCGTTCATCTCAATGCTCCGAATAATGACGGGGCTGGGGTCTTTCATGCCCGATGCGTTCAATCCGGAGATATTTTTCGCCCGCTGTCTGGACATGTACATGCATGAGAACGACATGGTGATACTTGCTTACAGATATTACGCCAGAAAGGGAAAAACACAGAAATGCAGAGAGCTGATAAACACATACAGCAGCTATCTGGCAAAAGAGGGCTACAGCGGCCAGGAGGCCGCCGAGCTTATTTATCTCATAAAATCAGCAGATTCTTTTTAAATAGGAATGGTGTCGGTATCGAACACCTGCTTCAGAAATGCCGTCACGGCGGCTTTGCCGTATTCGGTCATCTGCACCTCAAAGGTAGTGTTGCCTGTTGAGCGCTCTTTGCGGATGCGTCTTTCGATGGCCTCCCGCACTGTCTCCTGAACGTCTTCTGCGGAACGTTTCGACATGTTGTTCAGAATCTCGTGCCCCATGCGCAGATCGCCCATATACCAGATCACAAATGCGATGTCCTCTTTCTTCATCCGGCGCAGAACCTCCTGCACCTTCGGCTTGTGGGAAACAAGGGTATCGGCCATCACTTTTTTCAGCGCATCCCTGCCCATCTTGGGGTTGTCCTGAAGCTGCGCCCCGATGAGAGCGTGCATCAGTCTCATTTCAGATTTTGAAAGCCTGACGGTCACCCTTGAATCTATACACATAACAAAACTGTCGGAAGTTCCCTCCCGCTCAATGGTGATATTGTTGCTCTCTTCCAGATTAACCTGCATAACATTGACCTCTGTCTCAGATATTGCATTATATCTCAATCCCTGCAAAAATACAGACCTTAAATAGTACGTAAAACAAATTATTTTTAAATTAGTTTAAATACACTCTTGCATGTGGGGCTTCGTTGCGATAATCTTATAATGCTTGGAAATACGGCAGCGCATCACTGCTGCTTAACATATGAGGCAAGGATGAAAGAGTACAGAATTTTACAGGGCGGTATGGGCGCAGGAGTTTCCGATTGGCGTCTTGCTCGCGCTGTCGGGGAAAGCGGAGAGATCGGAGTTGTGTCCGGAACCGCTATGGACGTTATTTTGGCACGCAGACTTCAGAACGGCGACAAGGACGGACAGATGCGCAAAGCACTGGCTGCCTTCCCCGCCAGAGAGATCGCTGAAAGGATCATTAAAACATACTTCATCGAAGGCGGAAAAGCGGAAAACGCTCCCTACAAACAGATTGAAATGTATACCATGACACCTTCCAAAGAGCTTCAGGAGCTTACTGTTGCGGCTAACTTCTGCGAGGTTTTCCTTGCGAAGGAGGGTCACAGCAACCCCATCGGCATAAACCTGATGGAAAAGGTCATTCTCCCCAACCTCGCATCAATCTACGGAGCGATGCTGGCCGGAGTGGACTACATCGTCATGGGAGCAGGAATCCCCAGAGAAATACCCGCAGTTCTGGACAGCTATGCGACAGGTGAGGATGCGTCACTGCGTCTTTCCGTTGCCGGAGCCGAAAAGGACGAAGAATATAAGATAACATTCAGCCCCAGAGAGATCATGGGCGAATATCTGACCGAACTTAAAAGACCGAAATTCTACGCCATCGTTTCGTCAAACATTCTGGCCACAACAATGGTCAAAAAGACGAAACCCGCCGTTGACGGACTGGTTATCGAACATAGCTCCGCAGGCGGTCACAACGCTCCCCCCAGAGGCGGAATGGAGCTGGACGCAAAAGGCGAACCCATATACACAGATAAGGACGAGGTTGAACTGGACAAGGTAAAATCCCTCGGCGTTCCTTTCTGGCTGGGCGGTTCATGGGGCGAACCCGGCAAACTGAAAGCGGCCATAGCCGCAGGTGCGCAGGGTATTCAGGTGGGCACGATATTCGCATTCTGCAAGGAATCCGGATTTGTGGACAGCATAAAAAAAGCCATCATCGAACGCATTCCCGAGGTATTCACAGACCCCAAGGCATCCCCCACAGGATTCCCCTTCAAGGTTGTCAGCCTTCATGACACCCTTTCAGAGCTTGAAACATATCTGAAAAGACCCAGAATCTGCAACCTCGGCTACCTGCGTTCGCTCTATAAAAAAGCTGACGGAACCATAGGCTACCGCTGTGCGGCAGAGCCGGAGGACGCATATGTCAGCAAAGGCGGCCTGAGAGAGGAGACTGAGGGCAGAAAATGCCTCTGCAACGCTCTGGTGGCAAACATAGGCCTCCCCACTGTATACAAGAACGGCTATATCGAGCAGTATCTTGTTACGGCAGGCGAGACCCTCAAAAAAGTGCGTGAGTTCATCAAAGACGGCAAGGAGAGCATCTCTGCTGCCGAAATTATCGAGATACTTCTGCACGACACTGCGCCCGGCAAGGCGTAATCAATCCAAACATTAAGGGCGGTCAGTTCGACCGCCCTTTTTTTATCTTCAGAATATCAGCGAAGAGGCAGTGGAAAGGATGAAATCCGTTATCCCTGTGGGTTTGTCCTGCGGAGAGACCGTCTTGTGGACGTTGGTCACCGCCTTGACGTTCGCATCCCGTCCGTAAATATACGACTGCTCCTTCACAATGACCCGATAAGCCTTGTTCAGCATAAGCGCCCTTGATGAAGAGGGAAACAGCAGAACCGAGATATCCGACCGCATGGCGTTGACCGCATCCGTTTTCAGACTGCCGTCGGCATTGAAAAACTTCGCTTTAAGCTCTTCGTTCTCCCTGAACTCATCCCCTGCCAGATTCTGTTTCAGATACATCTCATATTCATACTGAACACCCTTGCCGTCATAGGCAGCCTGATGCTCCGGAGTGCCTTTTATGCTCTTCTGAGTCCAGTGATACCATCCCTTCTTCGATGCATCCTCATATTTTCTGCCGTAGGTGAAGAGGCTGTCCGACGTTGCGCCCAGCCTTGTGTGGCAGCCCATGCAGAACACAGTCTCCTCGTATGTCTGAGGCCGCAGGTCGCCCGCCGCATCCTCTATGAAGCCCTGATATATCCATCCGGTTGTGTTGCTGAGACCGGACTCGATATCGCCGTAATATACAGAGAGCCTTGTGGGGAAGTCATATTCCTCTTTCAGCTCGGCATATGCGGCGTTCTCCAGATCGCTGTAGGTATACCAGCCCATCTTTTTTGCGTATCTCAGTTCCTTCATTCTGGCGGACATGGATATCTCTCCGCCGTTCACATCTATGTATCTGACCGAGTGCAGAAACTCTGTCCCTTCGGGAAAAAGTCCTCCCGCCAGATGCACCCTGCCTGCCGCCAGCTCCGCCTTCGCCCTGCCTACGTAGCTCATGTACTTCCCTGCGGAGGGCAGCCAGTCATATTTTATAATTGCCGCCGTGCCGAGACTTCCGTTCTTGTCAAGATCCACCCCGTAGAGGGTTTCGTTTACGGCATCGATGGCTATATCTTTCTTTTTTATGAGTGATTCAACAATTGCCAGATTTATTTTATAGACCGCCGCACTGAAATTTCCGTTCTCATCCTGACGGAAGATCTCAGCCAGTCTTATGAGAACGTCGTCAGTGGAGCCGTTCGTCGGCCAGAAGGTTCCCAGAAAGGGCGCATAGCCATAGGCTCTCCAGCCGGTGTAGCCGTTTGAGGACGTGCGGTCGAACCCTTCGCTGTCAAAGCTGAAGTTACAGTCCGGAGTATACCCGTCCCATTTTTTATCCCCGTCAAAGTCCCATTCCGCAGGGACGCTTTTCAGTTTTTCCGCAAGAATTATTCTGCCGTCTGTGCTTTTGTAGTTATCCTGCCTGATATAGGCCAGAATATCGCTGTCGCTCTGTGCGGCAACGGCCGCTGTCCGGTCTTTGAACAGGTTTGTCCAGCGGTTGGTGTTGGCATATTCCGCAAAGGTGTATGCCTCCTGCAGGTCGTCGTCGTTGTTGTAGTTAGGCTCCGCCGAGTTTTTGTGGCAGCTGTAGCAGGGGTTGAACTTCTGCCCCGCCTCCCCTTCGGTGATGGTGTAGCACTGGGAGGGAATATAGGCCGCCCTGTTCTGCATCGCCTTTGTAAGCAGAGGGTACTTGCTTGCCGTTTCATTTTCGGCAGAGGAGGAACCGCCCCCGCCGCAGGCCACCGCAAAAGCCATGACCGCCGCACCTATCATCACCATAACACCGGGTCTTTTCATCGTCATATTCTCCTTATGTTAAAATAAAAAACTCCCCGCCGGATAACGGGGAGCTTTCCTGAGAAGAGCTTATTTGCTCATTGCGGGGAAGGGGCCTACGAAGCCTGTATAGGCTCTGCGGTCTGCCGCACTGTTGGCAGCGGGCATTCCTGCCGTTGCTTCACCGTAGGGGTGCTGGATAACGCTCATCAGGTATGCGAAACCATGGTAGTTGGGATAGAAGTAGGGAGAGGTGGTTTCGGAACCGAAGGGCGTGGTCTGTATGCGTGTAAGAGCTTTTGTCTCAATGTTGTACGACCAGATCATGTCGTTCTCGTGGCCTTCGCCCGTGTCCTCACCGATGATGAGTGTTTTATATCCGGGCATAAAGGTCAGGTTGTCGGGGTTTGCAATGCCGTCCAGATTACATTTGTTGTTCACGAATGCACTTGTTGAAGGGTATGCCTGTGAGTTGTCGGCTGCGCCGTAGTCTGTTGTCAGAGGTTTGCCCGCTATGACGGGGTACATGTTCTTGGCAACATAGCTAGCATCAAGGTCGAGGGCGTAAACAGCACCGCAGGTGTTTTTTGCCACTTTTATGTGGTTGGGGCCGCCCGCATCGTTGGAACCGTTGTCGAGCATTCCGTTGCCTATCTCAGACAGTGCGAGATACATCACGTTCTTAGCGGGGTCGTGAGTGATGCCCTCCATCTTGCGGAACTCTGTGGTTGCGCCGAGCATTGCGGCATAGCGGCGTGTTTCAAGTCTTGAAGCGGCCTTTTCCATGCCTGTTTTAACCATCAGACACTGACGTCCGTATGTGGTGTTTATCTCTTTGTGGGTTGTGGGGCAGGTTGCGCCGCTCACCGTAAGGTCAACCTCGTCAAAGATGTCCGTGTATTTCACTTTTGCGTTCAGCATAGCTTTCACCTCGGCATTTGTGGCATGTCCGAGGCTTATCCATGTCAGATCGGCCGAGCCTGCGCCAGCCGCTGAGGTCTGGTTCCATTTTGCGGCGTAGAGAGTGCCGGAAGAGAGGTCTGCCGCCGTGTCGGCAACAAATCTGAACAGACCGACGTTGGTGCCGTCGTCAGATATGTAGGCCGTCTTTTTGTCGGGCATAACGTATGCAAGCTCGTGTGCAACCCTGCCCATGGTGTAGTGCTTGGTCACTGTCACGTTGCTGTAGTTCTGCACGGCAAGCTCTGTCTGCCAGCCGTAGTCGTAGATATTCATTGAGGCGTATGCGCCTGCCGTTGTCAGGTTTGTGGCCAGCCCGAAATACAGAGCCATTCTGTTTCCGTATGTGTCGTTGAACTTGCCTGTTGTTGCGTCAACAAGCTTTGCGTTGGGCTCGTATTCCTCTGAACCCAGATGCGTTCCCCAGGGGGTGACACTGCCCGCACAATGAACCCAGCCGCCTTTTACGCCTGAGAAGTCGATGTGGCGGGTCTTTTCGGCAGTAAGCACGCCGCTTGTGTTCTGGTTAAGTTTTGTCAGATACATCCCTGCGGGTACTGATTCGAAATGGGAGATCATATACATGTTCCCGTCCATACCTGTCAGAAGCGAGGAGAAGTCGTTGTCGGATGAGACATACTCGGAGCTGTCGGTGGGGTTGAGCACCTTATTTCCGTTCATGTCATAGAGCTGACCGAAAACCTCGGAATCACTGCTGGGCTTGTCGCCGCTTCTGAGTATCGTGTGGTAGCCGATGGAGTACTCTTTTCCGTTGATGGTGGCCTTGTCGGAAACGAGGATGCTCCTTTTCTCAGTTTCAGTTTCGGGAGCTTTTACCCCTTTAAAAGATATCGTGGGGGTGTCGGAATCGCTGTCGCTGTCTGAGCAGGCGACCATTGAGACTGCCATTACGGCGGAGAGTGCCGCCGCAGCCGCTAACTGTTTGAACTTTCTCATTCGATAAACCTCCGGAATTTTAACAGAGTGTAATATCCGGCTGTCCGAGTAATATGCAGAAAATGTGATATTTAATTTAGAAAAATTATCAATTAATGTTTGATAAACTTTCCAACAATGCCTTTGCTGTTTTCCGCACGTTGGTATATAAAGGATTTACAATGTTTAAAGGAACTTTCAGGTCACTGAGCATCTACAACTACAGAATGTGGGCATCGGGCGCAATAGTATCCAACATAGGCACATGGATGCAGCGGACGGCGCAGGACTGGCTGGTGCTGACCCACCTGACAAACAACAATGCCACTGCGCTGGGAATAGTCATGGCTTTGCAGTTCGGCCCCCAGTTCTTTCTGCTTCCGGTGAACGGCTTCGCCGCAGACTATTTCGACCGCAGAAAACTGCTGATAGCCACTCAGGCCTCCATGGGGCTTCTGGCTCTGGGGCTTGGGCTTCTGGTTCTGTTCGATGCCGCAAAGCTGTGGCATGTTTATGTGTTCGCTCTGCTTTTCGGCTGTGTCACAGCCTTTGACACACCCGCAAGACAGACCTTCGTTTCGGAACTGGTCAGCGAAAAAGATATTTCAAACGCAGTCGCCCTGAACTCAACATCTTTCAACACCGCACGGATGATAGGCCCCGCCGTGTCCGGAGTGCTCATAGGAACCATAGGCACGGGATGGGTTTTCATGATAAACGCTGTGTCTTTCGGGGCTGTGCTTCTGTCGCTGATGATGATAAAAAAGGGTCAGCTGCATCTCAGAGACAAGGTAAAATTCTCCAGAAGCGGTCTGGCGGATGGTTTCCGCTATATCGCAGGCAGACCCGACCTCAAAACAATTCTGCTGATGTTCTTTCTGATAGGAACCTTCGGCCTGAACTTCCCCATATTCATCTCAACAATGGCAGTGTCCGTCTTCCATGCCAATGCTCACCAATACGGAATCCTGACCTCCATGATGGCAATAGGCTCTGTCACCGGCGCTCTGCTCTCCGCAGGGCGGGACGTACCCCGTGCTGGATTTCTTTTTCTCGGCACGTTCGTTTTCGGTGCGGGTTTCATTCTGGCGGCTTTCATGCCCCATTATCTGCTCTTCGGCCTTGCCCTTGCCATCATAGGCATATCCGCCCAGACCTTCACAACAACGGCACTCAGCGCAGTTCAGCTGCTCACAGAGGCAAATATGCGCGGACGAGTCCTTGCCATCCTGTTTGCAATCTCATGGGGCGGAACGGTCATAGGCGCACCCATAGTCGGACGGGTGGCTGATATCTTCGGCGCACGCTGGAGCCTCAGCGTCGGTGCGGCATCGGGTCTTCTTGCCGCCGCCGCAGGTCTGTATTACATTATCCGTTACAAAAACTTCAAAATCAGTTAGTATCCTCACCACCTTTTCTGCTATAATCAGGGCAGAGGTTACGTCATGGCACACCATACCGCAAAACACGGATACAGCAGTCTCGCAGAGAGGCTGAACAGGTTCCCCCTCGGCGCACCGCCATCAGAATCACTCTATAAGATACTGTCAATACTCATGTCGGAGAAGGAGGCGGGGCTTATCGCACAGCTTCCCATCAAGCCTTTCCGAGCGGAGACTGCGGCGGATATCTGGAAGGTGAGCGTCACCGAGGCCAGAAATCAGCTGGATGCACTTTGCGACAGGGCACTTCTGCTGGATATCATCGAAAACGGACAGATGACCTACGTTCTGCCGCCACCTATGGCGGGCTTTTTCGAATTTTCAATGATGCGCACCAGAGGCGATATCGATCAGGCATTGCTGGGACAGCTTTATTATCAATACCTTAACGTTGAAGAGGACTTTATAAAGAACCTCTTTGTGAACGGCGAAACCCAGCTCGGACGTGTTTTTGTGAACGAATCCATGCTGTCCGAGGATAATAACCTCTATGTTCTGGACTACGAACGTGCCACCGAGGTAATAAAGACCGCAAGCCACATAGGCGTAAGCATGTGCTACTGCCGTCATAAGATGGAGCACGCAGGAACGGCCTGCGATGCGCCCATGGATATCTGCATGACGTTCAACAACGTCGGCAGTTCACTCATACGACACGGCTACGCAAGGCAGATAGACGTTTCCGAATGCATGGATCTGCTGGATCAGGCCTATGACCACAATCTGGTGCAGTTCGGCGAAAACTCAAAGACCGAGGTCAGCTTCATCTGCAACTGCTGCGGATGCTGCTGTGAGGCAATGATAGCCGCCCGCAAATTCGGCATAATGAACCCCGTACACACATCCTATTTCCTGCCGGAGATAGATGCGGATAAATGCACAGGATGCGGAAAATGTGCTGAACTCTGCCCGGTTGAGGCCATGATGATGGTCTCCGCCAACGACCCGCAAAAACCTAAGAAAAAACTGGCGAAGCTGGACGAAAGGATCTGTCTGGGATGCGCCGTGTGCCTGAGAGGGTGCAAAGTGGATGCGCTGAAACTCAATACCCGTGAAAAAAGGGTTATAACCCCAGAAACAGGGGTGCATAAGGTGGTCATGATGGCTGTTGAACGGGGCGGGCTGGAGCATCTGATATTCGATAACAGAGCTTTGTTCTCCCACAGAGCCATGGCCGCCATTATCGGGGCTATTCTGAAAATGCCGCCGATTAAACGCTGGATGGCCGGCGAACAGGTGAAATCACGATATCTTTACAGACTGATACAGGAGAAAAAATAAGGCGGAGGTTTTTCCTCCGCCCCTGGTTGTTGACAAAATTTGCTTTTTACTCTTAAGCCTCCCTTTATCAAAGGGAGGTTTGGAGGGATTTTCTTTTATTAACAGGGAAATCCACCCTGCCCTCCTTTCCCAAAGGAGGGTTAAATAAAGCAAAACTATAGTTTGTTATTAACAACTTGAAGCGGAGGTTTTTCCTCCGCCCTTTTTATTTTTACATATCGAACTTGTATCCGACCCCGTATACCGTCTGGATCAGTTCCTTGCCGTCAACAGCACCTGCCAGCTTCTTCCGCAGGTTTTTAACATGGCTGTCGATGGTTCTTTCGTATCCCTCAAACTCATATCCGTGTACGTTGGCTATCAGGTCTGTTCTGGAAAAGACCCTGCCGGGGTTCTTCGCCATTATGTAGAGCAGTTCGAACTCGCTTCTGGTCAGCGTAAGGTCGTTTCCGTTCACATTCACCTGATATTTTGACGGCTGAATGGTGACCGGACCCGCCGTAAGCACATCCTCCGCCGTCTCCGGAGACAGCCTGCGAAGCACAGCTTTGACCCTTGCCACAACCTCTCTGGGGCTGAACGGCTTGCATATGTAATCATCCGCTCCCAGCTCAAGGCCAATGAGCCTGTCAATCTCCTCAACCTTTGCCGTGGCTATGAGAATGGGCACGTTTGAAAACTTGCGAACCTGTCTGCATATCTCAAGCCCGTCGGTGTCGGGAAGCATAAGGTCGAGGATCACCGCATCGGGAACCATTTTTCTGATGGTCTCAACTGCCCCTGCACCAGTGTCGAGGGTGAACACCTCGAAACCTGACTGCTGGAGATAATCCTTAAGTATTGATGATATTTGTGTTTCGTCTTCGATTACAAGTATTTTCCTATTCATTTTCTCCCTCTGCCGGAAGTTCTATCTCGATTCTCAGTCCGCCCATGCTTCCGCATACGGCACGGATAGTTCCGTTATGTTTTTCAACTATATATTTGCAGATGGCAAGGCCGAGGCCGCTGCCGCCTGTCTCTCTGCTTCTGGAGATGTCCGCACGATAGAGCCTGTCAAAAAGCATTCCCAGACTCTTCTCCGGAACTCCCGGTCCGGTGTCTTCCACTGTCACCAGCACCGACCCGTTCTGCTCCGAGCATGATATGAATATCACGCCGGGGCTTTTGCTGTGGCGCAGTGCATTCTCTATAAGGTTTATAAACACCTGCCTCAGCCTGTAAACGTCGCCTCTGACCTTCGTCTCGCCGTTGTGTATCATTGTGCGTATCTGGAACCCGAACTCCTCCGCCCGGCTTCTGTAAAGCTCGACGGCATCCTCCGCTATTCTGCATATCTGAACCGAGCCGAAGCTGAACCGCATGTTATCCGAATCGACCATTGTCATCTCATGGAGTTCGTTGACCAGCTTTATAAGTCGGGAAACCTCAACGTGGAGAATGTTCAGCGAGTCGGAGTTTATGTTTCTCACACCATCCTGCATGGCCTCAATATTGCCCAGAAGAACCGAAAGCGGCGTGCGCAGTTCATGGGATATGTCCGATATCCACCTGTTCTGCTTCTGTTCGTACATGCTGAGATCATAAGCCATCTTGCGGAAGTTTGCCGCAAGGTCGCCCAGTTCGTCGTTCGACATATCCCGTATCTCAACGCTGAAATCTCTGGATGCCAGCTTTCTGGTTGCAATTATCAGCGGCGGAACCGGAGCCAGCAGGCGTTTAGTGAAAAACCATGTCAAAAGTCCGGTGATGGCTATTATTATCACTGCGCTGACAAGGGTTATCTCCACCTGTTCCCTGACAAACTCAGCCGCCATGGGCTGTGTCATTTTCGGCGGTTTCCTTATGCCCAGATAGCCAACAGTTGCTCCGTCGGAAATGATCGATATGAAATGGAATTCGTTCACATTTCCCACACCGATCACAATTTTCTTATCGGCATCCTGAAGCATTATAAAATGTCTGAAGTGTACAAAAGCCATTACATTCAGCTTACCGTCAGCTGTCAGCATATCTTCTTTCAGCCTTCCGAACGGTTCATAATCTTTTTCCTTGAGCGGGCGTATCCTGCCGTCTGCAACGCCGCCGGGAAACATATCAGGCCTGCGGTTTCCGCCATCGCCCTTTCCAAAGGGCTTCATCCCTAAAGGTTCGGAAAAAGGCATACGCTCCTCTGCCGACAGTCTTATGGCTTCAAAACTGCCGTTTTCCTTATAATACTCACCGAGTTTATCCGTCAGCCACGAAAGTTCGTGTATCTTGCTTTTAACCAGATAGTCCTGAAAGTTGAAATATCCGAAATAGCCCACCGTGAGGAGCATTACGGAAATACTCACCACCACGGAGAACAGAGCAAGCGCAAAGATTTTGTAAAACAGTCTGACTCTCATTTTGCCTCTGAACCTCAGAATAAGACCCTAAGGCATATTATTCCACAGGTTTTGTTTAAGCATGCGTTTAAAAACATAATTCAACCATATTATCTACACAATCATACGTTAGGATACTTATAAGAGAAAGGTTAAAAACCTGACAACCTCTTTAAAAGTACTCCTTGCACGCCTTTGAAAAAGCGGCTTTTCAGCCGCTTTTTCTATTGCTGAAACTATTCGGCACCAACCCGCTCATTCTGCTGAACTGACTGTTACGCCTCAGCCGAATACTGTGAATACAGACCCTGCATGAGCCTGTCTATGGAACTCTGAAAATAGGCCGAAGCATTATCGGATGATTTTGTCCTGGCCGTCTGAAGCTGGCTCACATAATCTGTCTGGTCTGAACCGTCATCGCCGGATGTTTCCGACGAACTGCTGCCGCTCTGCGCCAGCAGACTGTTCAGGCTGTCCTGAATCGATGTGAGCAGGCTTATTATCTGCTCGGACGAATTATATTCCGAATCGCTCCCCTCCTCCCCTTTCGAGGGCGGGGGTCCTCCCGGACCGCCTTTTGGGCGTATGTCGTTTGACTGCATGAAACTGCGAAGCTCATCATCGCTGTAAGTGCCGTTTCCGTCTGTATCGAACTCGGCAAAGAGAGATTCCGTGTCAACCGACTGCCCTGTCTGAGACGTAATTTCGTCAACCAGCGCAAGGAGTTCACTCTTGTCTACTGTCCCGTCCTGACTTGTGTCGACCTTGCTGAAAAACGCATCCGCACCGCCCTGCTGTTTCGAGCCTGAAACTTTGTTCTGACCGTACTGATACAGGTACTGGGATGCGCTGTTAACACCGCTGATACTCATGTTTGTTCCCTCCATTCTTCAGATAGGAATTGATCGGCGGGTTTGTGCTGTAGAATGGTACTCCACATCTGTGTGAAAGATTTGCTCCGATTGTGTTTAATTCGTGGAGCAACTGTTATTCTGCACACATGACAGCAAAAAGTGCATTGATTTAGAAGCGAAAATAAAATATATTTATAGAAATTATTGATAACGGGAAGCTGTATCCCGTTTCAGGGGATACACTAAACAAACATGAACAGGTACCCATTTGTCCTGATCACCCTTTCTTTTTTCGTTCTGCTCTCACTCTATGAGCTGTATCAGGGATATTCACATTTCACAAACACAATGCTTAATAAATCCAGAGATATAGCCGGAATCAGCAAGGCTTTCGGCAAATGGAGCTCCGAACTGGGAAGGATTTACGTTCCCTCGGAACTGGTCAGACCGGACGAAACCGCACCGGACGCTGAAAAGGCTCAGGACGAAAGCGGAAACAGCCTGTCCAGAGTTAACCCCGTTTACATGATGAACCTCGCCGCAAAGGGCATGAACAGCGACATACACATCCATCTGATAAGCAGGAAACCCGTAAACGGAAACAACCTGCCGAAAGGATGGGAGGTCAAGGGACTTCACAGGATATACGACGGACAGCAGGAATATCACAGGCTGGACTTTAAGAGCAAGGACGCCATTTACTTCCAGTATATGAGCCCGTTCATTGTGGACGAGACCTGCAAACGTTGCCATCAGTACGCCGATTACAAGATAGGTGACGTAAGAGGCGCAATCAGCATCACTTTCCCCGTTACGGCGGAACATAACAAACATTTCATATTCACGATACTCACCATTCTGGCATATATGATGGCAACGGCTATGGTGATAAGGCTTATCACCCTTTCACGCCGGGAGGTCTATGCCTCGTGGAGAGAGAAGCTGAAGACCATAAAAGAGCTTGAGACCGAGATGAACCGAAGGGTGATGAGCGAGGCGGCGCTTATCCACAAAACACGCAGTTCATCCATCAACGAGATCCTCCGCATGGTTGCCCACCACTGGCGGCAGCCGCTGAACAACATCGGGCTTCTCATCCAGACCATCCCTCTGGCAAACACAAAGCAGGAGGAGGAGGAGGCCGCAAAACAGGCTCTTAAGGTTGTCAGAGACATGAGCGACACCATCGACCTGTTCACCTCTGCGGCAAAAGTTGAAAACAAGGTCAGGCTGGAGATAAAATCCATGACCTTCGATGCCCTGAAACTGCTCAGACCTGAATTTGAGTCGGTTGGGATAGAGGTTTATGTTAACTGCCATATGGGCGGCGCATTCGAAGAGATCCAGATGACCGGCGAGGACAACGTGTTCTTCTCCTGCGGTAAGGGAACCTTCACCTGCGATAATCTCTGCGGGTTCAGCCACGTTTATGTGGACGGCGAAGAGTCGATGTTCAAGTAGATACTTCTCATAGTGCTTAAAAATTCCTACGACAGCCTTGTCGAAAAGCCGGAAGGCGAAGACAGGCTTATAACCATACGGTTCATCAGAAAGGGTGAATATGCCCAGATAGAGATATGCGACAACGGCGCACCCATCACCCCCGAGGTCAGAGAGAGGCTTTTCGAGCCTTATTTTTCAACGAAAGGATGCGGAGCGGGAACAGGAATAGGCCTTTTCACTGCGCAGAACCTTGCGGCAAACTTTGACGGCGGCGATCTTTTCTACGACGATTCCGACGGAAAATGCTTCATTTTTCGCATCAAACCCTGCCAGCACGATTAAAAATCTTTGTCATTCTGAGCCATCTCATACTTGATGAGACTCTTCGCATTCGCTCAGAGTGACGGATATTTGAAATTCTCTCCCCTTTAACTAAGCAGGAAGCAGAGAATTGCCATAGCCTCAGAGCATTGCGTCATTCTGAGTGAAACGAAGAATCTCATTCGGACCTGCCAATGTGAACGCAAAAAGCCCCGCCGAAGCGGGGCTTTATCTGTTTCAATTAAGTCGGAAAATGTAAATCTACCCTAGCCCTCCTTTATTAAAGAAGGGAACAAAACACTTATTGGTGGTTAGAACCAAGCAGTTCAAGGCGGAGGGCGGAAAATCGGCTGAGTGTACGTTTAGGTACATGATGGCGATTTTTCAACCGACAACGAAGAAATGAGCAGGTTATAACCGCCAATTATATTACTTGCCGAGTGCTTTGCCTCTGGCCGTATGTCTCTCCTGCTGTGAAAGTATCTTCTTGCGCAGTCTGATGGACTTGGGAGTAACCTCAACCATCTCGTCGTCCGCAATGAAGTGTATCGCTTTTTCCAGCGTCATGGGCATAACGGGGGTAAGGATGATGGCTTCGTCCTTTCCGGATGCTCTCATGTTGGTAAGTTTCTTCTCTTTACAGGGGTTGGCGTTCAGGTCGTTGTCCTTGTTGTATGCGCCGATGATCATACCTTCGTAGACCACGTCGCCGGGGAGGATGAACAGCGAGCCTCTGGGTTCAAGGTGGAAAAGACCGTATGCAACGCCTTTGCCCGCACGGTCGGCCACTATGGAACCTGTGAATCTGCTGGGTATATCGCCTCTGTGAGGCTCATATCCGTGAAGCAGTGAGTTCATTATGCCCGTACCTTTTGTGTCGGACAGGAACTCGTCTCTGTAGCCGATAAGTCCGCGGCTGGGTATGGAGAACTCAATTCTGGCCCTGCCGGTTCCGTTGTTTATAAGGTTGGTCATTCTTCCTTTACGTATGGAAAGTTTCTCTGTAACGACACCTACGAAGGTCTCGTCGCAGTCGATGAACAGGTGCTCTATGGGTTCGCACAGCTCACCGTCAATTGTTTTGCAGATAACTTCGGGTCTGCCCACGCAAACCTCAAAACCTTCACGGCGCATTGTCTCCAGAAGGATAGCCATCTGAAATTCGCCTCTTCCCTTAACGATATAGCTCTCTTTGTCGGGGCTTTCCTCAACTTTGATAGCCACGTTTTTAAGGGATTCTTTCTGAAGTCTCTCCTTGATCCTGTTGGACTGAACCAGCTTGCCCTCACGTCCGGCCAGAGGGCCTGTGTTGGGGCTGAACTTCATAGAGACCGTGGGTTCGTCAACTGTTATTCTGGGGAGTGCTTTGGGGTTTTCCTTGGTGCAGATGGTATCGCCGATGGTGATGTCCTCAAGACCTGAGAGAACGATAATTTCGCCCGGCTCTGCCGCCTCAACCTCTTTTGTGCCGAGGCCTTCATATATCTGGAGTTTGCTTACACGCAGGGAAACAGTGTTCTCTGCGCCTATGCGCACGAGGGATTCGTTTGAGCGGGCGGTTCCGTTGATAACCTTGCCCACAGCCAGTCTGCCGAGGTAGTCGGAATAACCGAGGTCGCTCACCAGCATCTGAAAGGGTTCTTCATCATCATATTGGGGTGCGGGGATCTCGCTGACAATTGCCTCGAAAAGGGGCTTCATGTCCGTTCCGCGCTCTTCAAGAGTCTTCTGGCAGATACCTTCACGGCCGATGGCGTAGTAAACGGGAAATTCTATCTGGTCGTCGTCTGCGCCGAGGTCTATGAAAAGGTCATAAACTTCGTTCAGAACCTCCTGAGGTCTTGCGTCTGCACGGTCGATCTTGTTAACAACAACGATTATCTTGAGTCCGGCTTCAAAAGCCTTTCCAAGCACGAACCTTGTCTGGGGCAGAGGGCCTTCGGATGCGTCAACAAGGAGGATTGCACCGTCAACCATAGACAAAGCACGTTCTACCTCTCCGCCGAAATCGGCGTGACCGGGTGTATCGAGGATGTTGATCTTAACATCTCCCCATCTGACAGCGCAGTTTTTGGCAGAGATGGTAATTCCCCTTTCTCTTTCCAGATCCATGCTGTCCATAAGTCTGTCTTCTACCTGCTGTTCTTCTCTGAACATTCCGCTCTGTTTGAAGAGCGTATCCACGAGCGTTGTCTTGCCGTGGTCAACGTGTGCGATGATAGCTATATTTCTAAGCTTCTCATTTCTCTGTTTAGCCATGTTTTTCACCTGTGATAATTAAGCCTGACAGTATTCATCAGTTTTTCAAATAAGAAAAGGTTTTTTTGCGGATTTTGCTGAAAAATTACATACAGGGGCTGTTTTTGGGTAAAACTATCTCCATGGTGACCCCACGTCCGTTATTTTTTGCCGTGAGACTGCCGCACATGTATTTCTCAATTACGGTCTTCGCCATGTAAAGCCCGATGCCGGTTCCCTTGCCCGCTTCCTTGGTTGTGTAGAAGGGGTTAAATACCTTGTCCATTATTTCGTCAGAAATGCCCGTTCCGTTGTCGGCAACGGATATCCTGATGGTGTTGTCGTCTGCGATCATGGTCACGGCTATCAGCCCGTCATGTTCACAGTCCTGTGCCGCATAACGGGCACGAATCGCATCCACCGAGTTGTAAAGCAGGTTCAGAAGGGTCTGCTTGAACTCGTTAAGAAAGCCGTTTATATGTCCGTAGCCGTTTTCGCAGGCCGGAGACTTTTCCGAAAGCATGCAGTCGAAGTCGCTGTCGCCGCATCTGCATGTCATTGTCAGCTTTACATCCTGAGAGGAAAGGGTCGCCCTGAGGATCTCCCCCGTCTCTTTGAGTATCTCGACAACGTCGAACCTCTCCTTCTCAACACTGGGTTCGAAGAAGGTTCGGTATTTGTCGATGGATTCGGAGAGCTTGTTCAAAAGCTGCATGTTGTTCTTCTCAAACTCGTCAATATACTGCATGTTCAGATCGCCGTTGCGGTAGGCGTCGGCCAGATCCTGAACATAAAGCCCGACTGCGTTTATGGGCTGCCGCCAGTGGTGAGCCAGTGCGGAGAGCATAAGCCCCATGTCCGCAACCTTTTGCTGCTGATTGATTATCTGATCTTTAATACGGCAGTTCTCAACCTCTCTGCGAATCTTCTCCTCAAGGTTGTGGTTGGTAAGCCGAAGCTCGTTCAGAACCGCTTCGTGGCTCTTTTCAAGCTCCGCAACGGAATCTATTATGCCCTTTCTGGCCACAAATATCATAAGCAGTGCGCCAAGGCCGCCTATTATGAACACATGGAGCAGGTGACTGCGCATCCAGCCTTCCATGCTTCCCGCCTTGACCAGAAAAACGAACTGTCCCAGATCGCTTCCGGAATAGTCATGCAGGCTGAAATCTCCGAGTATGTCGTATCTGTCGCCGCCGTAGTTTATGCTCTTTTTCAGGACATCTTTTCTGCCGGATTCGAAAAGCACATCAGAGGGTATCACGCTGTCGTTGTAATAAACCGCACGTCCGTTGTCTCCGGTTTTAAGTTTCAGCCTTGAAGCCACAAACTGGTTGACCATTACGGCGGATTTTATGCTCGAAACCGCCTGAAGTCTTGATGCCATGAAGCTGATGTCAGTTCCCACCTCAAGAACGCCTATGAGCTTTCCGTCACGCACTACGGGGGTCATGTGTCTGAAACCCATTATTTTCGTGCAGACCTCAAGCCCCGATGCGGGCTGGCCGGTTTTAAGAACGTCCCTCAGCATGGGACGGTAGTTTGCGCTGATGTCGCCGTATATCTCGGGAACGAGCGTGCGCAGAAACACCTTGCCCTCGGCGGAATGGAATGTGAGAACAGAGGTTGACTTGGGAAAAGATTCATTCAGAAGCTTAACATAGGGCTGAAGAAGCGTGTTCAGCTCCTTCCGGTCGCCCTTCTCAAAAGAGGTGATGACATCCTTATCCGTTACGATCAGGTGGGTATATGCCCTCAGAACCTTATCGGCTCTGTCGGGAAGCATTTTAAAAAGTTTAGAAACAGCAATGACATTGTCTTTTCTGAGAAGTTCCAGATGTTTGTTGAAACGATACCACTCATCAAGAAGATAAACACAGGTCACAACCGCCAGAATGCCAGCAAGCATGAAAATCGTTCTGTTTTTTACCTTCAAGTGAGGTCTCCGATGTGGAAGTTTTCATGATTAGTATACAACAAAACGATTACTTAGACCAGTGTTTAGTGAACAAAAAAAGCGGGGCGGAGGACAGAACACTCCTCCGATGTACAAAGAAGATTAATCTTTTGTGGGGGTGACGGATCTTCTTTGTACGCCCCGCAAACCTTGCGATTGTGTGATCTATTTATTCAGTATCTTCCGCATCATATAGTTGATGTCACGGAAAACCAGAACGTCTTTGCCGTTCATCAGGCAATAGATGGGTCTGCCTGTCTCTGCGCCCGAAAGTTTTACGTCTTTCACAGGCAAAAGCAGGGAAACCAGTCTGTTGCCGGAGCGGATGGACATGCTGGCCGTAACATGGCCTATGTCCAGATCTTCAACCACTCCCTTGATGAGCTTATATCCGTCCTTTTTAAGCAGTGCGGAGATATCCGCCCTGTTGGTCAGTTCTGACTGCATCATAATTACACCCCTCCGCCTCAGGCGGTCATTGTGCATCCGGTGTCGGACAGTATTCTGCTGCCCGCTTCCCATGCGGCCTCTTCAATGCCTTTATAAGCCTGCCTCGTATCCACAGCTATGCCCTTAGCGTGCATTCCGTCGTATGCGCTTCTGCCGACAACAGTGCAAACCATCACGGCGCAGTCGCCTATCAGCTCCGCAACGTTTTTCAGGTGACCTGAAAGCTTGATACACGCCTGAGAGTTGTCATAGTCCAGTGTGCGTATCTCACGAAGATGTGCGCCCCAGCCCGAAACTTCGTAAACATAGAAATTTCTGGCATTTTTGAACGAAATATCCGCCATGCGGTGATTGTCACTGGCAACGGCAACCAGAATATGCCTGCTGCGGTCGTATGTTCTGACCTTCCACTCGCTGTTCAGCTGAACGGAAAAGTCGTATCTTCTGTTATTTATCACCTGATATTTCATCAGGTTGGATTTCTCTCTGACCTCGTCCTCAACACTGTTGAAATCCCAGTCCTGCCCCAGTTTGCCTATGGCGTCCGCACGGCACTGACGGCAATGCTGCATCACCGCATCGAACCCGCCCATTACCTCCGCACACTGGAAACGAACCTTTCCGATAAGCTCCGGCGTGGGTTCGGGAACTCCGTCGTTTGAGAACTTCGTTCCGTATTCGGGGCGGCTCATCAGAGGGATTATGTTGTGAATGAAGACTCCCAGCTCCTTGATCTTTTTCGCAACCTCCTGAACGTGGTTCTCATTTATTCCGGGGATAAGCACCGTGTTTATCTTTACCAGTATCCCCCGCTCAACAAGCCCCTTTATGCCCTCTATCTGGCGTTCCATAAGAATGCGTGCGGCCTCGGCACCGTGATACGTCCTGTCGTTGTAGTGTATCCAGCTGTATATCTTCTGACCGATATCGGGGTCGACCGCATTCATGGTAACTGTGACGTGTCCTATCTTAAGCTCCGCTATCTCGTCCAGATGGTCGGGCAGTGCCAGACCGTTTGTGCTGATGCACGGGATAAGCTCCCTGTCGTATGTTTTGAGCAGTCTGAGTGTTTCGAAAGTCGCTTCGGGGTTTGCCAGTGCGTCGCCGGGACCCGCTATGCCTACCACGGAGAGATTTTTGAGGGAGTGCTTCACCATAATCACCTTTTCCAGAGCATGCTCGGGAGTGAGAATCGCACTGGTAACACCAGGGCGGGACTCGTTGGAGCAGTCGTACTTTCTGTTGCAGTAGTTGCACTGGATGTTGCATGCGGGTGCAACGGGAAGGTGTATTCTGGCAAATTTATTGTGGGCATCCTTGCAGAAGCAGGGGTGCTTATCAATTTTCGCCTTAACAGTGTCTCTGTCCATATATGTCACCTCACGGTAAATTTAAAAGCAATGGGGATGCCAGTTTAATAAACCGATACTTCTCCCTATCTCCGAAAGGGAGGAGAATAACGGATATCACTGGCAATAAAGACAAATAGCCGTCTATGCTTTGTTGTTTAACAGGGTATGACAGCGGCAGACACTTGCGGCTGAATTAATAAGAATAAGTGGTCATTAGTTGCGCATTTGGTTCTTTTTTAACCATTTTACCCTCTGGCACAGCAATTGCAACAGAAAGTGCAATGGAGGCGCATATGATAATAGATGACACCACACTGAGAGACGGCGAGCAGACCCCCGGCGTGGCCTTCACACGAAGGGAGAGGCTTGAGATTGCCCGCAGGCTGGACGCCATCGGTGTTCAGGAGATAGAGGCGGGAATACCTGTAATGGGGATAGAGGAATCCGCAATGTTCGCTTCCATCATGGACTTGGGACTGAAAGCACGCATCATAGCATGGAACCGTGCACTGATTAAGGACGTTCAGGCATCGGTCATTGCGGGTGCGGAGGCCATAGAGATATCACTGCCCCTTTCAGACATTCAGATAGAGACCAAACTGGGCAGGACAAGAGAATGGGTGCTTAAACAGATAGCAGAGGTGCTTGATTATTGTGCAAGATACAACCTCTATATATCTGTGGGCGGCGAGGACGCATCCCGTGCCCATCCGGACTTCATAGAGCAGTATGTCCGCACCATCGAAGAGCACGGAGCATCACGCTTCCGTTTCTGCGACACCGTCGGCGTGCTCGACCCGTTCAAAACATATGAAATGACAAAACGTATCCGTGAGGTCACAAAACTTGACCTTGAGGTGCATACCCATAACGACTTCGGAATGGCCACTGCAAACGCTCTGGCGGCTGTGCGGGCGGGGGCAACTCACGTCAACACCACCGTCATGGGGCTTGGCGAGCGGGCTGGCAACGCACCGCTGGAGGAAATAATCATGGCGGCACGCCACGTCTACGGAATGGAGGATGAGTTCAACACGAAGCATCTGCGTCCCCTTTCCGAATACGTCGCTCAGGCCGCAGGCAGACAGATGGATCCCCAGAGGCCAGTCATAGGTGAATTTATGTTCACCCACGAATCGGGAATCCACACCGACGGCGTTCTGAAAAATCCCAAGAACTACGAACCCTTCGATCCCGAAGAGCTGGATATGACACGACACCTTGTTTTCGGCAATCAGTCGGGTCAGCACGTTCTGGAACACATGCTGAATCAGGAAGGACTGCATCTGGAAAAATGGCAGCTGACAGGGCTTCTCTGTGAAGCTAAGAAACTCGCCAGAAAGAACAAGGCGATCCTGAGGAACAAGGACGTTCTGGGGTTATGCGAGAAGATGGGGCTGTGTATTTCGGCTTAAAATTCCTGAAAAGACTTATAAATGAGACTCTTCGCCCTGCTCAGAGTGACGCTTTATTGTCATTCTGAGCGAAGCGAAGAATCTACATCAAATTAATTATTAGCTTTTATTAAATCCTAACTTTCATGTCTTTTTTATATTAAAATACGAATTCAATTTTCCTCTACGACCAATTTACTTAGGTACCTAAAATTAATTCTTGACTTTCCAATACCGTTTCGCTATTTTTCATTTAGGTACCTAAGCAAAATAATTTCAGGAGAATACATATGAACAACTCATCGGCAAACATACTCAAGTCTTTCATAAGACTGGCAAGGATGGTTCACAGAGAGAGCCACAAACACGTTCACGACGTTCAGGACCACAGGATGCATCGTGCTCAGGGACACCTGCTCTCAATCATCGCCGAAAACAACGGCGCAAAACAGATGGAGCTTGCGGAACTGATGGACATGCGCCCTTCTTCAATGACGGAGATGCTTACAAAACTGGCTCAGACAGAACTTATCGAAAGGAAGCAGGACGAGAAGGATCAGCGTGTCATGCGTGTATACCTCACAGAAAAAGGAGAGAACGCATTGAAAGCATCAAAGGCGGCAATAGTTGATATGTCGGATTCGCTTTTCGGGGTTCTCACCGAAGAGGAGCAGGCACAGTTCGCATCACTGATGGACAAGCTCACCAAAAACCTCGAAGAAAAGTGCGGAGGGCTTTCACACCACGAAGATTTCATGGGACACAGAGGACACGGCGAACACCGCAGGGCGGATTTCGGTCACGATTTCGGACACTGCCGCCATCACGGACATCATAATTTCAGAGGAATATAGAGGGTCAGACACCTTCGGGGTTGAAAAACCCCGAAGGCACCCGAAAATAAGACATCAGGCGGGGATGACCCCAAGCCTTCCGGCGTTCTCCAGAGTCTTTGCCACAAGCTTCTCCCCCTCCTCCAATACCTCTTCAAGCGTTGCAAACCCGAACTTGTGGGCGTTGCGGTGGAATTTCTGGAGAAGGATAAAATCTTCGTAAATAAGCAAAGCTCTGCCGAAGCCTTCTGTGTTAATATCGAGAACGGTTATTATCATCTGTCCGCAGCTTTCCTCCACAGCAAGCGCAACCGTCTCGTAGTAAAGCCTTATCTTTGCCACCGTTTCAGGAGAGATGGCCTTGAAAGCATCTATCTTCTTCTTTTCTTCTTTGGTCACAACATAATATCGGGTGATTAGCGTATCGTCCGCCACGTTCTTCCAGATGTTATGCGGATCATGGGAACGTATCTTTGTTATGAGCACATCTCTGAATGATCTTGCCATGGGTTATTCCGGCTGTCTGTCTCTGTAGAGTGCTTTTTTAAGCCAGGGAGCTGGATTGCCCGCCAGAGTCTTTTTCAGATTTTCCAGAATCTCGGCGATGGGCATAGGGTCGTTCACCTTTACGGGGTGAATCTTATTCTTGATAACGTGCGCCGCCGCAGGGCCGCCTATCTGGGCAACGTACAGGATTGCGCAGTCGCTGAGCTTTTCGGCCTTTGAGCCGGTGTCCAGCTTATGCTCCGTGCCCTCCTCCTGCTCGGGAAATTCCCTGACCTCGCTGAGTGCATAGGCCTTTTCGTCTATCTCGTAAATGGCGACCTTCGTTGCTCTTCCGTAGTGCTCGTCAACGGTCTCCATGTCGTTTGTGCAGAATCCTATTTTCATTTTATCCCCCTTAGTGTCCCGACTTTTCAATGTCGAGTGTCATACAGATGTTCCCTATGTCAAAAGCAAGCTGCATAGCCCCGTAATAGCCGATAAATGTTCTGTGGAAGTGCCCCAGATAGTCCTTTATAGGGTATCCGGCCTTATAGAGCGGCTTATGCACCCTGTGGCACATGGGTATTGCGTTTGAACTGGCCACAATGAAATCCGAATCCTTCGAAAACTCTTCAAGATCGTCAAGGTCGCCCATAATTATATTCTCTGCTGGCAGGTTCTCAAACTTTCCGCTTCTGGCTGTGGTGACTGCCGTTTCAAGGCGTATGCCCAGCTCCTTGGTGAAAAATCTGCCCAGCCCGTATATCAGGTCGGGTTCCCCCGCTATGGAAAAGGTTTTTCCGCCGAAGCTGAAATGTCCGTCCAGAAGGGCATCAACAGCCCTCTGACGCTGTATGCGAAGCCAGTTGGGAGCCTGTTTTCCAGTGTAGTCCATCAGCCATGATATAAACTCATCGGATGCCTCAAGCCCCGTGAGGGTGTCGAATTTTTTATAGGGAACGGTGCATCTTTCAAGCAGTATATCCGCTGATGCCTCCATGCTGCCGCCTATCACTATGGAAAAATCGGCATGCGCCATATTCTTTATCATATCGGCAGAAGTTCCCTCTTCCGGCAGTCCGTAGAAGTGGTTCACCTGTCCGCCCATGCTTGAAGACAGGTCGGGAAAGACTATCACATCCAGACCGAAGGCCTCGAAAACCCTTCTCAGCCAGTCTATGTCGCCTGCTGTCAGGTGCATTCCCGCAAGGATGTTCACCATTTTTCTGGTCTTATAGTCCCTGCGCACCTCCGGTGTTATGAACTGGCTCAGGGTGGCGGCACATGCGGCGGCGTAGCCCGTTTCCGCATCCCCTTTGAAGTCGGGGCAGGATACGGGAACAACGGGTGTCGAAGCATATTCAGGATATTTCTCACGGAAGCGGATAAGGCTTCCTTTGATATCATCGCCCCGAACCTCTGTCATACCTGTGGTCACAAGCCCTATAAAATCGGGCTTCTGCTTGTCTATAACGTTCTTTATCCCTTCGTGGAGGTTGCTGTCGTCACCTATGATGGTGGCTATATCGAACACAGCCGTTGACTGCATGGGAGTGACCTCCCGATAGTGCTGTGTGAGAAAGTTCTTCGTAAACGCCATGCACCCCTGCGCACCGTGCACCAGCGGCATAACCCTGTGCATGCCCAGAAATGCGGTGACCGCACCCATGAGGGAGCTTTTTTTCAGCGGGTTGATGGCCATTGGCTTGTCAATTATCTTAACCAAAGCTGACCTCCCACGGAGCGGGCTTCTTGACCAGCTGAAACACCGGTGATTCCAGTGTGGCGCATATCTTCTGCGCCAGAACTACGGAACCTTCGTATCCCGCAAATGCAAAATGTCTCTCCTGATTCACGTCAACGAAGGGAACCTGCCCTTTCATAGCGTTGTACATGTTCCTGCCGCCTGCAAGAAACAGGTCGGCATCATATTCCTTCATATATTTCAGAAGGGTCTTTCCGTCCCCTTTGGGCATCAGACCGTCTTCGTTTCCTTCAAAGTAATTGAGGATCCTTGCGATGTCCTCTTCGGTGGATTTTCTGGTGCTGGATTTTATTACTTCCATGCCCATTTCCTCAAGCTGTTTCAGAACCGACCAGCTTTTGACCCCGCCTGTGTAAACAAGCACCTTTTTTCCCTTCATCTTCGGCAGATAGGGTGCAAGTCTTTCGTAAGTCTCCTTCTCCTTGCGGGCGGTAAGCTCTTCGACCTTTCTTTTCAGCAGGTCGCTTCCCATCTGCTCCGCAATGCTCATGAGTGTCCTTTTCGTTTCGCCCATGCCGTAGAATGAGCCTTCGAAATAGGGTATCCCGTATTTTTCGTCCAGTTGCCGTGCAATGGATATCAGCGCACGGCTGCATATGACCACGCTCAGCTTTGAGCGGTGGGCATGGCAAAGCTCCTCATAAGCTGCGTTGCCTGTCATTTTGCTGAACAGGGTTATTCCCAGTTCATCGAAAAGCGGCTGAACCTGATACAGCTCTCCTGCAATGTTGTATTCCCCGATGAGGTTGATGGGGAACATGGGGATGCTTTCAGGCTCTTTTGTGCCGATGACGTGCTCGAAAAGAGCATTCCCTGCGAATTTGTTGCCGAGGTTCTTGCTTCCGGAGAATCCGGGGGAATCCACAGGTATCACCTGCATGCCCAGTTCCTCGGTCATCTCCTTTGCAACGGTGTGAATGTCCTCGCCTGTCATGGCGGTGACACAGGTTGAATAGATAAATATTGCTTTGGGTTTGAACTTTGCGGCAACATGGCGCACCGATGCCTTGAGCTTCTTTTCGCCGCCGAAGACGATGTCCAACTCGCTCATGTCGGTGGTCATGCCGTATTGGTGGAGGTTTCCCGCTGTTGTGCGGGTGCCTCTGTTGTTATAGCTCTGACCGCAGCAGGTTATGGGGCCATGAATGATATGCGCCACATCCGCCACAGGCAGAAGAACTATCTGCGCTCCGTCAAAAGCACAGCCCCCTGCTGTTGCGCCGGGTGTGGGCTTTTTGCATGCCTCTTTTTTCTGCTCTGCGGTTTTCTTCTGGTTATGGTCACAGCCCGGCTCTTCCGTAAGCTGTTGAATTGCTAGTCTCATAGCTTCTTCCCCGGAGAAATCATTCCCCTCTGGTGAGCAATTTGGCCTCCATTGTCTTCGGCAGTGCAGGTACTTCGTCCAATGTTTCAAACTCCAGCACCCAGCCGTTTGCCAGAGTAAATTCACCGCCCCATGCGCCCTTCTGCTCGATGGAGACCACGATCTGTTCCATGTCTTTTTTGGGGACGTATACCGAGTATACGTCCCCCTTTTTGTTGAGTGTAACTTTCATAAGCTTATCGAAGGATATCGTAGCTTGTTGTGTACATAGTCTTTTTGTCTATGTCGTCAAGCATGCGGTTAACGATCCATGTCAGCATCTGCACGCCGCCTTTGTATCCTATGGTAGGGTATCTGTGCAGGTGGTGTCTGTCCTGCAGGGGGAAGCCGATTCTGCAAAGAGCAATGCCTGTATCTCTTTCGAGATATTTGGCGTAGGAGTTACCGATTATCATGTCCACAGGCTCAGTGAAAAGCAGTGAGCGGAAGTGCCACATGTCTTTTCCTGCCCATATCTGAGCACCTTTGGCGAACTCATATTTGGAGAGGTTCTCTTTTGTCTCCGCCTCCCAGTCTTTTGAACCGTTGGAAACGAGGATGTGGATAGGCTCGCCGCCCATCTCCATAACGAATCTTGCAAGACCGTATGCCATGTCGGGGTCGCCGTTGATGCCGAAGGTTTTGCCGTGTATCCAGTAGTAGGAATCGGCGATGGCATCCACGAACTGGCCTCTCTCAAGCTCAAGCTCTGCGGGAACAGGCTTGCCTGTGAGTTCGGAAATGGCCATGATAAGTTCGTCGGAACCTTCAAGACCCAGAGGGTTGACCACTTTAACGGGTTGTCCCCAGTCTTTTTCGATGAACTCCGCAGTTTTGATCATAGACCATTTCTGAAGCAGCAGTGTCGCTTTAGAGTTGGGAGCGTCTCTGAGGTCGTCAAGGGGAGTGCCGCCTCTGTACATTTTATATTCGCCGTTGGTGGGTGAGTTCAGCGTTTCAGAAGGATCTGAAAGCAGGTTTATCTCAGCTCCGAACAGCTTGAAGATGCGTTTGATCTCTTCATAGTTCGCAAGGTAGGTGTCAAAGCCCATAATGACGTTGATCTTGTCATTTTTGGTCTCTTTCTTAACACCCATCTGCTGGAGGATGGCAAGCATTGTGTTGTCATAACCCACTATGTGAGAGCCCACGAAAGAGGGCGTGTGTGCGAATGTCACAGGGAAATCCGCAGGTATGAAGCCTTGTTCTTTCGCATTTTTCACGAATGAGTTCATATCGTCGCCGATAACCTCAGACATGCATGATGTCACCATTGTTATCATTTTGGGGCTGTAGAGCTCATATGTGTTCTGCAGACCCAGATAGAGCGCATTGTGTCCGCCGAAAACCGCAGCATCCTCAGTCATAGCGTCGCATGACGTGGGGAAGGGTTCACGGAAGTGGCGCATAAAGTGTGAACGGAAATAGGATGCACAGCCTTGTGAACCGTGGACGAAGGGCATTGTGCCTTCGAAACCGATTGCGGCGAACAGACCGCCGGAGGGCTGGCAAGCCTTAAGGGGATTTATTACCAGATCCTGTCTTGCGAAGTTCAGGTCTCTGTATTCCTGTGTTTTTGTCCACTCAAGCGTTTCCTGTACTTTTGCGGCTGTTTCTGCGTTTTCATATTTTTCTTTCGCAGCAAACATATCCTGATATTCGCATCCGTTGAACAGGGAAACGTGGTCGTTTATTTTTTCGCTCATTTTCAGTCTCCTTTCCTTAAACTACTTCTTCCAGGGGGGAGTGATGTGTTTCCAGACCGCTCCGTTGATGGCCATGTCGATGTCTCTTGCGAATACTTTGAAGCCGTCCACGCCGTGGTAGGGGCCTGAGTAATCCCATGAGTGCATCTGACGGAAGGGGATACCCTGTTTCTGTGTGGAGTATTTCTCTTTGATACCGGAACCCACTATGTCGGGGCGGAAGTTCTCAAGGAGTTTTTCCATCTCGTATTCGTTCATGTCGTCAACGATAAAGGTTGTATTCTCCACATATTCAAGGGTTCTTGCGTAGTCGTCGTTGTGAGCGAACTCATATCCTGTGATAACAACGTCTATACCGAGGTCACGGAAAGCGGGGATGATGTGTCTGGGGCGAAGACCGCCGACAAACAGCATACAGCTTCTGCCTTCAACTCTGGGTTTGAACCTTTTCAGTATCTCGTCGAACTGAGGCTGATATTTTTCAGCGATTATCTTTTCAGTCTTGGCCTGAATTGTTTCATCAAAATGAGAAGCTATTTTTCTCATACTCTTAACGATCTGAGTGGGTCCGAAGAAGTTGAACTCAACCCACGGGATCTGGTGCTTCTCTTCAACATACCTTGCAATGTAGTTCATTGAACGGTAGCAGTGGAGCAGGATCACTTTCGCCTTGGTCATGTTGGCGATCTCGCTTACGGTTGAGTCGCCTGTCGACTGGCAGATAACGTTGAGTCCCATCTCCTCAAGAATTTTTCTGGAGCTCCATGCGTCGCCGCCGATGTTGTAGTCGGCAAGGAGCGCAACGTTGTAGGGGCTGTCTTCAACCTCTACGCCCTGAACGTCCTTTTCGTATATCCAGTCACGCAGTGAGTCGTTTGCGATGTGGTGACCCAGAGACTGGGAAACACCGCGGAAACCCTCGCAGCGGCAGGGGATAACGGGTTTGCCGATATCTTTTGAAGTGGCTCTGGAAACCGCCTCGATGTCATCGCCGATGAGACCGATGGGGCACTCGGAGAGGACGGACACACCTTTGTTAAGGGGAAACAGCTTGTCAGCCTCGTGGATGAGGTTTGTCAGCATCTTGTCGCCGCCGAAAACGATGTCCTTCTCCTGAAAGTCTGATGTGATCTGCATTGTAACAAAGTTGCTTACGCCGGGAACGCCGTTTGCAAAGTTACGTCTGGCAGACCATGAATACTGGCCGCATCCTACGGGACCGTGGCTGATGTGGATCATATCCTTGATGGGTCCGAAAACCACACCTTTCGCTCCCGCATAGGCGCATCCTCTCATGGACATTACGCCGGGGCGTATCTTTCTGTTGGCGTTAATGCCGCATTTAACGTCTTCGGCCTTAACAACCTCTATTTTCTTTTTCCTGTCTTTCGCTGTTGCGTCGTTGTATCCGTTAAGGATATCCTCCATAACTTCAACGCCGTGTTCATGCACATTTTTATTAGACATAGGTTGACCTCTTAAATTTCACTGAACGCTTCTTTTAACGTGGCGTCTTAAAAATGCCTGAAGAATCCGGCCGCTTACCGCCGAATGGGAAAGACACTTTTTCAGACACGCCACTCCTTTTAATTCCTATGGGGTTAGGAAACCTTTTTCTGACCAACGATGCTCTCGTCCTCTTCCTTGATGATTCCGAACTCCATAAGGAGGTCTTCCAGTTCCTGCATGGAAACGGGAGTGGGGATGTTAAGCATTTTGTTGTTGATGATCTTGGTTGCCAGAGTTCTGTATTCGTTTGACTGTGAGCAGTTGGGGTCATACTCAACGCAAGTCATTCTGCGAAGCTCTGCATGCTGAACTATGTTGTTTCTGGGAACAAAGTGGATCATCTGAGTGTTGATCTTTGTTGCCAGAGCTGTGATCAGTTCATCCTCTCTGTCGGTCTGTCTTTCGTTGCAGATGAGACCGCCAAGACGAACGCCGCCGGAGTTGGCATATTTAAGGATACCTTTAGAGATGTTGTTCGCCGCATACATTGCCATCATCTCGCCGGATGTAACAATGTAGATCTCCTGAGCTTTTCCTTCACGAATGGGCATTGCGAAACCGCCGCACACAACGTCGCCGAGAACGTCATATGAAACGAAGTCGAGATCTTCTTCATATGCACCCTCTTCCTCGAGGAAGTTGATAGCAGTGATAACTCCGCGTCCCGCACAGCCTACACCGGGTTCGGGGCCGCCGGCCTCAACGCAGCGGATGTCAAGAAATCCTGTTTTAAGAACGTCGTCCAGTTCAAGGTCTTCAACAGAGCCGACTTCAGCAGCCAGTTCCATGATTGTTGCCTGTGCTTTGGCATGGAGGATAAGACGAGTGGAATCTGCCTTAGGGTCGCAGCCCACGATCATTATCTTTTTGCCCATCTCTGCCATTGCTGCCAGAGTGTTCTGAGAAGTTGTGGATTTGCCTATACCGCCTTTTCCGTAGAATGCAATTTGTCTGAGAGCCATAATTTGGTTCCTCCTATTATATCGTTGACGCTTTCTAAATAGCATGGGCTGTGCCAGTTCCCGTAAGACACTGATAAATATTGATTTTCACAAACAAGACACTGGAAATGCCGTTTCCTGTCCATTCTTTGGGCAGAAAGGAGCAAAAACGGATTGTAATAAACGCTACAATCCGCCTTTCATGCTTTATCAACAGTCCCTTACATCATTTTAAAACAGGCATTGCAGATTTCATCAGACTCAAACGTAATCTTTAAGGTGTCCGGCGCAGTGGAATTGTAATCTTTATTACGTGTTCAAATAGCAGCTATTGATGATTAAAAAGTCACCAGATGGTCATTTTTTAAACCCGACAGTCAAACAACCCGTCTTAACAAATTTTTTCCCTCGAAATGTCAGATATTTCCGCATAAAACTCGCCGCAGAGGCAGATTTCGCATTGCATAAATTTAAAGTTCAACTATATAAAAATACACGGAGATAAAATATGCTACACAATTTAACACAGACTTTTCTTATTTTACTGATCGTAACCTTCCTGAACCCTGCCGCCCATGCCTTTGAAGTAGGCTCCAAAATAAAGGCGGTATGCAAGGCCACCGGAAAGGTTTATGAGGGCACGGTGGTCAACGTGGCTGACGCAAAAGCTGTCCTGCTCATCAACAAGGAGGGGACGCATTTCAGAATGCCCGTTGAACAGATACGCTCTGTTACATCCGTCGCAGGTGAACAGTACACAGCGGCAAACGGAACTAAGATGAACGTCGTAAAGATTGTGACCAAAGACGGTCAGACGGTTTACGGCGGAGTGAATGTCAGCGCAGTGATCGCTTTTGAATCGGTCAGCGGAGAATCCGCAAACCTTATGATTCCGGATATGCACCGTTTCCGGAGTATCGAGATTGAGGACTCTTCGGCAGTCAGCAAGCTTTAATCATTATTTTCATATCAGGGGCTTTTCAGCCCCGTTTTTTATCCTTCTTATTTCGCTGTTTTTACAAGCAAAGGTGTATTATTAATAAGGAGGATATTATGCGCAATATAAAATCACTTCTGTTTCTTGCGGTGTTTCTGATAACTATTCCGTCTTTTGCCGACGGCATGGATGTCGGGGCGAGGATAAAAGCTGTTCAGAAATCGGGCAATATCGTTGAAGGAACAGTTGCCGGATTCAACGGCGACAGCTTCATCTCACTTTTTGAAAGCACCGGACACTATTTTAAAGTTCCCATGAGCAAGATCAAATCGATAGTACATCTTCAGGGACAGTATTACTATTCGGCGGGCGGCACAAAGGCCGACGTTGTCATGGTCACCACCACAGACGGACAGACCGTCAACGGCGGGGTATATTCGAACTCGGTTGTGATTCTGGACATGGGCATCAAGGGCAAAAGGAATCTTTTCGTGCCCGATCCTTCGTCGAACCAGTCCATCGAACTGGTGGAACAGCCGGTGCAACCCGTCCCGTCAATGAAGATAAGACTTATGAACGGTGAGATAATCAGCGTTCCCGTCAACAAGGCTGATATACAGAGCATCTATTTCGAGTAGTCATAGGGGCTGTTTCAGCCCCTTTTATTGAGCACTATAAATCTGTCGTTCAGCAGAGGCGCAAGCACCGCTATCACATCAGACGGCCGCAAGCCCCCTTTTCCGCATCCCGGAAGAGGCATATAAACCTGTCCCCAGCCTATCTGGTCAACCAGCATGACAAGCTCTATGGCCGAACGCTTTATAAGCCCTATGTCTGCCCTCTCCTGCCAGCTGTGTTCAACGGGAAAGCTGACAACCATGCTGTCCAGATGGTGCACATGGTTTCCGAACTGATCCAGCAGATAGCCCAGTTTCGCATCAAGCCACGGCAGAACATCGCCCACCTGTTTCGCATTTCCCGAACCCAGATTAGCCTTACCGTTTTTCCGCACAGTTCCGTTGGTGGTTATCACCAGAGGAGCTTTCCCCACATAATCAAGAAGATCACCCGTTTGAAATTGCATCATGCACCCTCACTTCCAGATTCAAAAGCCGTCCCGTCTGTTCGCTGACAGAGTCCACAACCTTTGTCTCCAGTTTTCTAAGCCATTTGGAAGGAATATTATTAACACCGTAAAGTGCGCCTGCCAGCATTCCCGCCAGTGCGCCGTTGGTGTCCGCATCGCCGCCCTGATTGACGGTTCCCGTCAGTATCTGCTCAAAACTGTCGCCCTCTGCAAAAAAATGCATCACCGTCTTAAAAGTATCTATAACGTAGCCTGTGGCCTCGCCTTTATAATTTGAATATGAATACTTCGGATTCTCACGAACCAGCCTGTTGCCTATCTCTAGTGCTTTCAGCTTGTCGCCTGATATGAAAAGCTCACGCACCATTTCGCCGAACACAAGGGTGATCCTGTCCGAGTGCTCGTTGTTGTGGGTTATCCGCCCCTGCCGTATAGACATATATTCGAATCTGTCCCAGTCCTTAAAACAATAGAGCACCACAGGAAGGTTGCGCATTGCGGCTCCGTTGCCCGCAGACTGATCGGAGTACGGAGCTTCGGTTCTGCCCATAGTAACGTAGTCTCTCAGTCCCCTGCGGACTGTTGAACCGATGTCCACAGGTTTGGATTTCATCCATTTAACAAAATGATCAGCAACGGATGTCAGCAGAAAACCCTTCTGCTCAATGATGCTGCTGCCCAGCGCAAGGCTCATCTCGGTGTCATCGGTGACTCTGCCCGCCTTGAGCCTGAGCCAGCCGCCGCCGATTATCCTGTTGTGCACTCCGTATTCCTCTTTTATCTCTCTGGGGTTCATAAACTCAGTCGTCGCCCCCAGCGCATCGCCCACCGCAAACCCCAGATAGCTCCCCAAAGCCCTCCGCAGAAGCTCATTTTTCATTTGCAAACTCCTGCAAATTCATCTATTTGATGTATATGGGCGTTGAAAAACAAAAAAGCAGCATATCGAGGCTTAAAGATCTCAAGAGGTTCTATCACTACTCCAACCTCATCAATATCCCTACCTATATGTTTGTCAGCAATGAATATAATCTGAACGTTCTGCCCATAACCATAAGCGGGGTGTGGGAGTATTACGGCGAGATATTCAGGGCGATCCAGAAAGCCGACAGCATCGAAAACGCCTGCGGAGTCTTCACAAACGCAATGGACACCCTCTTCTCCCTTTCCGAAAAGCACAACGGCAAAAAGATGGGAAGCTATACCAGACTTCTGAAAGGCTGGCTTTTCGACTCCAACAGCATCGAGGGAGCCGTTATGAAGGGTTGGGTTGAAAGCAGATTCGGAATCACGCCTTTTTATCACAAAAACATTATTCCGGACGTCAACAGCGAGGAATATTACGAATACATGGTCGAAAAGATGGACAGCAAACACAACAAAAACCTTATCTTCCATCAGCTCGATCTCCTCTACACCTATACTCAGTGTATTCTGAAGACTTTCTATGCGGACAAACTGCCAAAACTGACTCTTTACAGAGGAGTTAACGATCTTTCAGAACACCTTGTCGTAAAGGAATATGACAAGACAAGACTCTGCATCGAACAGAATTCACTTGTGTCGTTCACATCCGACAGGGACATCGCATCCCAGTTCGGCGACTATATACTTACCTCGGAGATCCCCTTCACAAAGATAGTTTTCTTCTCGGAGGTTCTGCCCTCTTTAAGCTTCGTCGGCGAAAAAGAATACCTTGTCCTTGGAGGACGCTACGATACAGTTGTTACCTATTATTAAAAGCACGTCCTGTGCTTTTAATAACAACGCTCCGGTCGGTATAACCTCCCTGCGCTCACGTTCCGTCAGACTTCAGTGCAAAGCCCTGAAATCATCCTCCACGAAACTTCATCCTGAAGTTTTGACCTATTACTGACATAAAATCAGCCGTCATTCTGAGCACCAGCGAAGAATCTCAAATGTGACCTATTATTAAAAGCACGTCCTGCAGTTATCATCTTCCCCTGCTTATAAGAAAATCCCTCCAAACCTCCCTTTATAAAAGGGAGGCTTAAAGCCTCATACCGTCTGATAATTCATGATCTCAGCATAATGACAGTTTCGGGCGTCACTGCGAGAGCTGAGAGCCTCACGCAGTCTTTTTATCCAGAACTATCCACCTGCCCTCTTCCTCGTCATAGTCCTCGATGATCTCAAGCTCTTTGCCGCGGAATCCCAGCTTCTGGTTGGTCTCAAGGAAATGGACAACGTAAACCGGTTCGAAGTGGAACTCCGTAATGTCGCAGATGAATCCTTCCATCCCCTCGAAAGCCACGGGGGTGCCTCTTTTGCATCCCGCACAGGTTCCGTCGTCTCTTATCATTTTGGTCACTCTGACCTTCTGGTTATATTTCAGTTCCATATCATCACCTCATAAAAAAACGCCCTCCCGCAGAGGGGAGGGCACACGATTACAGATCACGCTTCAACAGGAGCGTGTGTGAAGCAGCTTTTGGGGCAGGCTTTTGCGCAGGCCTCACAGCCTATGCATGCGCCGTCATCCACTATAGACATGTAGGTTTTTTCACCGTCATCGTCTTCGTATTCCTCAAGTGCGAGGCAGGCGTATGCACACGCTTTGAAACAGCGTCCGCAGGCAATGCAGGACTCTTTGCTCAGTTCGAATATGAACTTGGGAGTCCACTCTTTTCCGTTCTTTCTGATTCCCGTAATGAATGCCATCTAGCTATCCTCCTAAAACGGTTGTCGTTGCGTACGCCCATATTCAAGCAATCTCTGTGCCGTTTGATTCTCAGCCCCGGCATTGCTTTTAAATGGCAGTTTTATGCAGTCTTCTGAATAATTTTTATGCTGTACCTGACCATTTTTTAATCACTTCACGACTATTAATCCTCCGCAGCCCCTGCCGTTGGGCGGTCGTCTCGTGGCATATATATTGCTCGTTTTTATCCATGAAATATCTCAACTATTTTAAGACGGCACTCAACACCATTTATGAGATAAGCGTTATCCTTAACAGCTCCACCAACAGGAGACATGCTCTCTACGGAGTTGTTAAGCAGATGCACGACACGCTGTCTTTTGAGCGGGCTTTTATCCTGATCCACGATTCACGAACCCACAGGCTTAACCTGACGGCATACGTCGGCATAGACGACACAACCTCCTCAGGCATATCCTACAACTGTGACGAGGGGATTGTCGGCAAGGTGTTCCGTCTCGGAGTGCCTATTCTAATTCCGGACATAGAGAAGGAGCCGCAGTTTCTGAACAGGCTCAGGCGTCCGGCGGCAGAGGAACAGACCAGCTTCATAGCCGTACCGCTGAAGTATGAAGGCAGAACACTGGGTGTTCTGGCTGTGGACAAGTTCAGCTCACAAATGAACAGCGTCGCCACCGAGGTTGAGATCATGAAAATGATAGCCAATCTGGTCGCTTCGTTTCTCCATAATTCCGAGTATTTCCAGAATACCCTTGGCATTATCAAAGACGAAAAGAGCAGAATAGAGGCTGAGAATCTGAGCCTGATAAACGAGCTTAAATCGAAATTCAGCTTCAAGGGGCTTGCGGGAAACAGCAAGCTGATGGAGAAGGTTTTTGATAAGATAACCATGGTCACAAACACTTCCGCATCGGTTCTCATCCGGGGCGAAAGCGGAACGGGTAAGGAGGTCGTGGCCAAGACCATACACTACAACAGCGACCGCAGCGGTAAACCTTTCGTTGCGGTGAACTGTGCGGCAATACCCGCCGACCTCATCGAAAGCGAGCTTTTCGGCTATGCCAAGGGTGCATTCGCCGGAGCATCCGCCGAAAAGAAAGGACGCTTCGAGCAGGCCGAAGGGGGAACCGTCTTTCTGGACGAGGTGGGCGATATGCCCCTTGATGCACAGAGCAAGCTTCTGCGGGTGCTTCAGGACAAGACCATCGAAAAACTGGGCACAATGGAGAGCACAAAGGTTGATGTGCGGATTCTGGCCGCAACAAACAAAAATCTGGAGGTGGCGGTTCAGGCCGGAAAATTCAGGCTGGATCTCTATTACAGGCTCAACGTTTTCACAATAGACCTGCCACCCCTGCGCAAGCGGAAAGAGGACATCCCCGCTATCTGTCTTCAGATAATCGAACGTCTCAACGAATCATACGGAAAGAATTTTTCAATAAACAGCAGCACTTTGGCTCCCCTTGCCAACTGCACATGGCCGGGCAACATAAGAGAGCTTGAAAACTGTCTGGAAAGAGCGGCTCTGACCGCAGGCGACGGACTGATAAAACCAGAACACGTGTCCTGTCAGAGCGGCGACATGTGCCTTTCACGCATAATGGAAAACTCCTCCGAAGAGGACGAACCTGTTTCGGCGGCAAAAGATGATTCCGATAAAACCCAGCTTCTCGAAGCTCTTCAGAGAGCCGGATGGGTTCAGGCAAAGGCCGCACGAATGCTGAACATGACTGTGCGGCAGGTGAACTACCGCATTGCGAAATACGGTATAGAGGTTAAGAAAATATAGAAAGTCACCCTGAGGCAATGCCTGGGGGTCTCGCTTTGAGACTCTTCGCAAAGCTCAGAGTGACATAAATTTTTACTGTTCCTTCATGGACATTGCGAATCTGTTGAAGAACGGCTTCATCAGATATTCCATAAAAGTTCTTTTTCCGGTCTCAATAATGACCTCCGCAGGCATCCCCGCCTGAAGTCTCTGTGTCGAACCAAGTTTGGCTTTCAGCTCGTTCTCCGGAATTCGTATCTGCGCCATGTAATAGCTGCGTCCGCTGCTCTGATCCACAAACACATCGGGTGACACCATGATAACCTCGCCGAAGAGCGAAGGGGTTTTGTGCATGTCCAGAGCCGATATCCGCACCTCTGAACGAAGCCCGAGACGGACGGAATCGATATCGTGGGGCATGACCTCCGCCTGAACAATGAGCGCTTCGTGCATGGGCGCTATGTCCAGAATCTTCTGGCCGGGTGTGACAACACTGCCCGCATTATGCACCGCAAGCCCGAGGACGATACCGTCATCCGGAGCCTTTATTATCATTGAGTTATAAGTTATCTGTGCGGCGTTATATTCCTCTTTAAGCCCCGCTATCCTCTTCTGAACCTCTGTCAGAGTGGCCTCAACGTCCTTGCTGAACTCGCTGTCAACCTGAAGAACTTTCAGATCAAGCTCGCCGACGCTCCTTCTGGTGCGTTCTATGGTGGCCAGTTCCTCGCTTCTGGTGGCCTCAATGCCCTGCAGATTCTGCTGAAGCTCAATCATCTTGTTGCGGGGGTAGTAGCCCTCGTCCGCTATGCTTCGGACTGACTCGATCTCCTTTTCAAGCAGAGCCACCTGCTTGTTTCTGGACTGGGCAAGCTGTTCCATGCGGCTTATGTATTCCGTAACGCCCTGTTTCTGGTTCATCAGAATCCGTTTTTCATTCACCAGAGAATCACGGCGCTTTCTGAAAAGGTCGTTCTGGGTGCGGATGATGTCTGCAACCTCCGGATCGCCCATGTTGTCGGTCAGCATCTTCGGATACTGAACGGAAGCCCTGCCAAGCCTTTCTGCCATCAGTCTGGACTCAAGAGCCAGATTTGTGAAATATTCCGAACGGACACCGGTCAGCCTTGCAAAACCGGAGGAATCGTCCAGCTTCATAAGCACCTGTCCGGCCTTGACCCTGCTGCCCTCTTTTATGAAAATCTCTTTTACAGTTCCGCCGTAAACATGCTGAACCGTCTTGCGCTTGTCCACAAACGCCAGACTGCCGGGAGCCACAACACCCTGACTGAGGGGAGCCGTGAAAGCCCACACGCCGAACAGACCAAGCCCCAGAATCATCACGCTGAGGCCGATGATCACATATTTTTTCGAATCTCTTTTAATCTCGCCGTCGCTGTATTTCATCATGCCCTCACCTCCGCCTGAGCGGGTCTGGCCGCCATTTTATTCTGCATGCCTTTCTGAATGGTCTGCATGACCTCTTCCTTTGTATTGTAGATCTGTATGGTTCCGGAATTCATTATCATTATCTTATCAACAACAGAAAGGGTGCTGGTTCTGTGGGTTATAACAAAAACGGTCTTTTTCTGCTGTTTCAGCCTTTTAAGGGTTTCAACCAGAGCCTGTTCACCCGGTTCGTCAAGATTGGAGTTCGGCTCATCCAGAACCACAAGCACCGGATCGCCGTACACAGCCCTTGCCAGTGCGATGCGCTGGCGCTGACCGCCCGAAAGCACCACTCCGCCCTCGCCAATGTATGTTTCATAGCCTTCCGGAAGTCCGAGGATCATCTCGTGAACGCCTGAAAGCTGTGCCGCCGCAACTATCTTTTCCGAATCCAGATCGCCGAAACGGGCGATGTTCTCCGCAACCGTTCCCTCAAGAAGCTCTATATCCTGCGGAAGGTAGCCGATGTACTGCCCCATTTCCGATTTATCCCATTTCGCAACGTCCGCACCGCCAAGCCTCATTTCACCTGAAACGGGCTTCCAGATGCCCACAAGCACTCTGGCCAGAGATGACTTGCCCGATGCGCTGGGGCCTAAAACAGCCACCATGTCTCCCTCTTCGGCATCGAACGATATGTTCTTGAGTATCTGCATGTTAACGGCAGGGGGTGTGGCGAATATACCTCTGGCGGCCACTTTTCCCTGCGGGCGGGGAAGCTTCATCTTTTCGCTCTCCTCAGGGAAGGCGTCGAAAAGTTCGCCCAGTTTTCTGTATGCGCTTCTGGCGGAAACAAAACCCTTCCATGACGAGGTTATCATCTCAACCGGGGCAAGCGCTCTGCCCATCAGAATGGAACCTGCTATCATCGCTCCGGCTGTCATGTCCATGTTGATAACGTAATATGCGCCCACGGCATATACCATGGACTGGGCGGATATCCTTATGAACCTTGTCATGGCGGATATGCCCGAAGCTCTGTCGCTGGCGACGCTCTGGAGCTTGAGGAAGGCAAGGTGCTTCGGCAGCCAGTGTTTCCTGACGTTGCCCAGCATTCCCATTGACTCTATGACCTCCGCATTGCGGAAGTTTGTTGTGGCGAACATTGTCGCCTTGCGGAAGTTCGTGTTTGCCTCTTCGATGGGCTTTTTGCTCAGATACTCAGTTGCAACTGTAAGCAGTATCAGAAATATTGCCGCAACAGTAGCCAGAATGCCTATCGAAGGATGGAGCATGTATATCACTATCAGATAGATAGGCGACCACGGAGCGTCCATGAATGCGAACATCCCGTGTCCTGTGAGAAACTGCCTTATTGCGGTTACGTCCTGAAACACCTGCGATGCACTTCCCGCACCGCTTCTAAGGGCGTTTTCAAACGCAACACCGAAAGCACGGCCCGAGAGCATCTCGTCCATCCTGTTTCCTGCGGTTATCATTATCTGCGAACGCACCCACTCCATCGCCGCAAGGACGATGAACATGAAAAGGGTGATGAGGGTTATTACCAGCAGTGTCTCCTTGTTGCGGCTGGTGAGTACCCTGTCGTATATCTGGAGCATATAGATGGAGGGAACGAGCATCAGCATGTTTATCACAAAGCTGAACCCCGCCAGAGCTATAAAGGTGCGTTTAAATGTCATCAGGATCTTTTTCAGCTCGCCTGCGGGCATCCTGCCCGGCATTTTGTTGACGCTGTTCATCAGTTCACCTTACATTCGGAGTTTATTATAGATTCCAGAAATCCCACATCCGAGGGTTTAAGCACCCCCGCATGATACTTGAGAGTGGTGTATCCGGTAAAATATTCATATTTTGCCTGAAGCAGGCGGGAGAGGCTGTCGAAGAGGTTGTTCTGGGCGTTTATAACGTCCACAAGAGTGACGACACCCGCCGTCATACTCTTTTTATTGGACTCATAGGCCAGACTGTTCGAGGCCGCTGTCCGCTCCAGAGCGGCTATTTTCGCCTTGCTTCCCAGAAGTGCCGTATAGCTCTCGGCCACCTTCTTTTTAACGTCGTTCAGTGCGGAGTTCATGTCGCTGACGGACTGATAGAACCGCTCCCTGTTCTCCTGAACACGGGCGGAGGTGTAGCCCCCGTTGAAAATGGGCACGGAAAGCTGTGCCGCTATGCTTTTATATGTGGTTTCGGTGCTCTTTATGTTGCTCACCTGGTCGGATTTTCTGTAGTTCAGAATCAGGTTCACGGTGGGCAGGTGCTGGCTTCTGATGATACGCACAGTGTCGTCGGCATATTTGCTCTGCGCCCTGTAATACTCCACGTCACTGCTGTTTGCCGCTGCTGTGGCGATCCATTCGTCAAGGGTGCCTATGTCGTGTACCCCATAGCCGAACTCACGGGCGAGGCATTTGACTCCGTCAATCTTTCCCGTGATGGATTCCAGATCCACCATTGCGTTGAGATATTCGTTTTCGGCATTCACAATGTCATAACCCACGGTGTCCAGATTCGCCTGTGCCTCGTGGATGCTGGTCACAGCCACAAGCCCTGCGGAGAACATCTTCTGAGCCTGAACAAGCTGTTCCTTCGCCCCGTCCTGCTTCTTTTTCATCAGCTCAACCTTGTCCTTCGCATACAGAACGTTGATGTACGCAGTGACCACCCGCACAATAAGGTTTGACTCTGCGGATTTCAGCTTTGCGTTGGACGATTCCAGAGTATATCTGCTCTGGCCGTGCTGAAGGTATTTACCCATATCGAAAACAGGCTGAACAAGGTTTATGCTCAGGTCTCTGGTGTCATATTTGTCGTATCTGTCGGTGTCGTATTTAGATGCTATGTACTGACCTGTGACACTGGGCAGAAGTCCCGCCCTTGTCTGGTCACGAACGGCCTCAGCCGCCTTCTGATAGTGTCTGGCCGACCGGAGGATGCTGTCGTTCTTCAGAGCCCTTTCATAGGCCTCCTGAATGCCCGTGCCTGCATGCGCCGCAGAGGATGCCAGAATCGCCAGGGAGATGAAAACAGAGATAAGTCTCTTCATAAACGCCACCGCCGTTTGAAATTATTAAGAATATATCATAAAATACAGTTAATATTTAACTATCAGTTCTTTTAGCTTCGCCGTGCTTTCGTCCCATGTCAGATACCCCATTGCGCCGCTTTTGGGGTGCTTGTCCGCTTCATAAAGTCTCAGCCAGTCAGCCATCCTCTGCGCCAGTCCGCTCGCAGTGGCTTCGGAAAAGAAGAAAGCGTTACCCCCCGCAACCTCACGGAACACGGGTATATCTCTGGCAATGACCGCCAGACCCTTCTGCGCCGCCTCTATCAGCGGAAGCCCGAACCCCTCGCCGTAGCTTGCCGCCAGAAGGCATGCGGAAGCGGAATAGAGCCGCTCCAGATAGTCGTCTGCGGCATTTTTCAGCCAGAATATTTTTTTGTTGTAATACCTGCTGTTCTCAATGGCTCTCACAGTCTCGTCCGCAAGCCAGCCGAACCTGCCCGCTACCACCAGTCGGGCATCTGCTCCGCCGTCCAGAAGAACCTCAAAGGCCTTCACCGCCTGATAGTGCCCTTTTCTGGGTTCCACAGTGCCCACCATAAGGAAAGTTGCGGTGTCTGCACACTCTGCTATGAATTTTTCCGCACCATCGGGCAGTCCCCTCTGCGGCATGGATGCATCAATATCCGCCCCCAGATGAAACCATCCGACCCTCGCCCTGCATTCGGGAATGTTGGTTTTCAGCCATTCCTTAAGCTCATCCGCAACTGCGGCGGATATACATATCAGGCTGTGGGCAGACATACCTATTGCATAGAGCCAGTCGGCATGGACACTTTCGGCATAGTGGGGAAAATACTGCGGAAATCTCAGCGGCAGAAGGTCGTACACTACGAAATGCACCCCTGCGCCCCGCTCCCGCCATCCGGCAAACAGTCCCTCTCTGTGGGCTTCGTAAACCTTGACAGCGTCAAAGTCCACCCCCAGAAAGATATCTCCCTGACAGGGTTCTATAATATCGCCGGAATCCTCAAGCTCCAGAAGCTCATCCATATAGGGTTTGCCTCCGAACTCTGTTATCAGCTTCGCCGCATACTCAGGGGCTTTGCGGTAGCATTTGCGCCCGCCCGCGTCGGCAATGTACACAGGCATGATGAAATGCCCGTAGACCCTGCCTGTGGCAAGTCCACGCAGAACCGAGCGCACCACCCGCTGAATCCCTGTGCGGTGGTCTGTTCTGTATACGACTGATATATCAACGTAAATATATTTTCTTTTAATCACCGAACGGCAGTGGATGATGGCTTTTGTCAGCCGCTCAAGCCCCTTGTCGTCCAGTTTTCTGATATCTTCCGCCCCGTCCTCAAGGAATCTGTCGAAATGCGTTTCGCAGTCCTCCGAGTAAAGGCTTTCAAGCTCCTCATAGACCCTGCGCCCTGCGGACAGAGGAGAACATTTCTTAATGTAGGTTCTGCCGTTTGCGGAGAGTTTTTCCATTTTGTCCTTATCGTCCATCAGTTCCGTTATGGCGGCCGCCAGCAGTTCGTCGGTGCAGTTCCCGTCCAGCACCTTCACACAATCGGACGGGATCTCCGCCATTGCGCCGTCAGCGTTTATGATCACCGGCAGACCGTTTGCCATGCAGTCCAGAACAGCACGGGAAGTTTCGCCCCTGTTTGCCGTTCTGAGCTGAACGGCCATATCGGCCGCCTTAAGGTAATCTGCATAGGTCTCGTCGGACACATTGCCTGTGACAACGATATCCGTTCCTTCAATGGTTTCGTTCATCAGCTTTTCATAGGCGGGGTCTGTATGACCTCCCACAAATATCAGCCTCATGCCGGATATGTTTCTGAAAACCCTTGCCAGCCGCACGCTGTCCTTCACACTGCCAATGTGTCCGAAGGAGCAGACAATGCGCTCAGAGCCGCTAAGCCCCAGTGTTTTTCTGGCAGATTCACGGCAGGTCTTTTCAGACTCACGGTGCACCTGCGGCACAACACGGACACGGTCGGAATATTCGCCGCCGTAGTATCTTTCAGCCAGTTTCCGGGCATATTCCGAGTGTACCAGAACGCCGACGCTCCCGGAAAAAATCTCTCTGTTGGCGGGCAGATGCCACATTGTCTTCTCGTGCCCGTTCTCAGCCAGATATCTGAGCCCGCCTATGCCGTGGGAAAACAGCACCGCTTCGGTCAGGTAGTCCGAAGCCAGCTCCATATACTGCATCCACGCCATAAGATGTCCCAGATAGAAATCGTGGAGGACAACAGCACCCGGACAGGTTCGCATCAGTTTCAGCATGTGGGCATGGTGTCCGGAGTTTCCCATCTGATAGAGCACTCTGTCGTATCGTCCATAATTCTTTTTGAAATACGAAACACTTCTGACCGTACAACCGGCAGGAACGGAAGTTACATCAGAAGTATCCTGAACGGTGATAAGGTCAACGTCATAAAACTTAACAAGCCCTTCGGCCAGCTCAGCAGTGTAGCCCGCAATGCCGGAGTTCACCGGGGGCAGAGGCGACACCACCGCTATTTTTTTAGTGTCCGCCGTTGAAGTATCCCCTCCCGAAACAGGATTCATCAGGGAAGCCGCATACTCAGCAAGCCCCTTTACGCCGACATCTTTAACGGCAACTATCCTTTCGGGCGGAAGAACTTCTGAGAAATACTCACGAACCCTCAGCGGCTCACTGCCCACATAGAGCAGGCGTACATCATCCTCTGCGGATATCTGCCTCTTTGCCCCTTCAAAATCCGAGCCGTCATTGAGCCTCAGCAGAACCCTCATGCTCTGCCGCTCCTGATGTCTTTAAGTTTTTTAAGAATACCAAGTCCCTCACGGCTCAGCCCCGGTTTCAGTGACGGGATCCCCAGACGGTAAAATATCCTGTCAGTCAGGGACTCCGGCAGAACCGCCAGAAATATTCTTTTTGCATAAGGCACTTTGAACAGCATGTCCGCCGTCCGCCTCAGTATCTTCTTAACCTTTTGTCTGTTCATCTCTTCTCTATCTCTATCACCGAGGGGATATGACTGTGCCCCTCGAAATGTGTTTTATCAGTATTAACAACCTCGAACATCAGGGCAAAATCCCTCCATTCGCAGTTGTGGTCCAGATGGGAAAGCCCGTCGGTAAGGGTTGTGGTGACCGAATAGCTGCCCACTCCCATGTCGGCGCTGAACCGTACGGTGAAAATGTATCTGTCTCCCGCCTCAGCGGAAAAAGCCTGTCCGGTGAACCATGTGTTTGTGCCGTAGACCGTCTGCCCCAGCCTGTCTTTAAGCATGTATCCGAAATTCAGCGTGCCCACATGTGCATATACCGCCACTTCTGCCCGCAGTTCAACAGCCTGCCCCACCTTGAGCACCGTCACCCTGTTTCCGTCGGCATCAAACAGACCCACCGATTCGGTCTTGGCCTCGCCTGTGCCTGAAACTGTCTGCATCCGTCCTCCGGTAACGGCTGTCTGGCTCACCGCCGCCGCACCCCGAACCGCCATCAGCCCGTTGTAATAGTCCAAAACGTCCGCCGGACTGCCGTCCATAACCTGCTTTCCGCCGTCCAGAAGAATGACCCTTCCGCAGACGCTCTGAAGCGCCTGCCTGTCGTGGGAGACCAGAAGAACCGCCGTTCCGCTGTCACGGAACTCCTTTATCCTGCCGAAACTCTTATGCTGAAAATATGCGTCGCCCACAGCCAGAGCCTCGTCAACTATCAGCACATCCGGTCTGAAAGCCGTTGCCGCCGCAAACGCCAGCCTTACCTGCATTCCGCTGGAATAGACCCTGAGAGGCATTTCGAAATACCCTCCCAGCTCCGAAAACTCCTCGATAAACGGAATCGCCCTGCGTATCTCATCCGGCTGAAAACCCGTCATACCCAGATAATGTGCGGCGTTCTGCCTTCCGGTGAACTCCGGGTTGAACCCCAGCCCCAGCTCAATGATGGCAGAAACAGTTCCCTTAAGCTCAATGCGCCCTTCGGATGGTCTGGTCATTCCCGCTATTATCTTAAGCAGTGTGCTTTTGCCCGCACCGTTGTGTCCGGCTATGCCCACGGCCTCGCCCGGCTCCATGGAGAAGCTGACTTCCTCAAGCACTCTGCTCTCACGGAATCCGCCACTGCCTATTCCGAACCATGAGGCAATGCGTCTCAGCTCCGAGCCGTAGGTTCTGTATGTTTTGCCGATACCCGAAACACTGAGCACCTTCACAGCACATCCGCCATTTCGCCCGCCGCCTTCCTGTAAAGCGTCAGGGCAAACAGAATAAGAACCGCACCCAGAGCGGCTGTCATCGCCAAATGCCCCAAGTCGGGCATTCTGCCGTATACAAGCACGTCCTGAAAACCGCTCACCACAGGATATGCGGGATTGAGCTTCAGAAGGTATCTGTATTTTTCGGGGATCATCCCTTCGGCATAGACAACGGGTGTCAGCCAGAACCACAGCTGCATCAGAATCTGCGCACCGTGCCTGATATCTCTTATAAAAACGGTCAGAACCCCCAGGATCAGTCCGAAACCCATGGCAAATATCAAGGAAACTCCGTAGATAAGAGGAATCCAGAGGATGTGGACGCTGAGCGGCCAGCCGGAGATGAAAAAAACGGTCAGAACTGCAAAAAGGAGCAGAACGGCATTGATACCTGCCGAAACAGCCGCAGAAAACGGGAGAACAATCCCCGGAAAGCTTACCTTTTTAATGAGATTGGCGTTACCTGTGAAAACGTTGACGCACGCAAGGATCACCTCGGAGAAGAAAGCCCAGCCCAGAGTGCCCGCAAGCAGATATGCGGCATAGGGATGAGACCCGCCGCCGAACCTGTCCGAAAGCACGGAGGAGAGCACCAGAGCATACACCGCCGACTGGCAGAGCGGCCCCAGAACACCCCAGAACCCGCCGAGTCTGCTTCTGGCAAATCTGGCCTGAAACTCGCCTGCTGCGGAGCTGAAAATAAAATATCTGTATCGCCACACACTGACCAAAATATCCTGCATAGTCCCCGTCGTCCCGAAAAAAATATATATTCGATAATGACATATCATTAAAGACACGGCAACGGCAATCAACAAAAAAACTCCGGAACCTGAAAGGCTCCGGAGCTTTCATTATATTTTTAAACTTCCGCCCTTAAGAGAAGAAGTTCCAATCGTCGGGCAGGTTATACACACCCTGCATCTCAACGGATGTAACGAAGCCTTCCGCAACATCCTGAATGGTATGACCTGAATCCAGAACACTCAGCCAGTAAGCCTTACCGTCCGCATCCGAAGGTCTTCCCAGCAGGGCAACATAGAGCTGCTCAACCTGATCTGCCGCAGAAAGGGTGTCGAAATCAACGCCCGCAGCCGTTTCATACTCTGCGGACTTCATGAACCAGATGGTCATATCGCCCACAGACAGGTTATGATCTTCAACCAGATCTGCCCAGTACTGGAAGCCGTCAACTTCGGGCTGTCTGCCGAGAATCTGGGTGTAGAGCGATGCGACATATGTCAGTTCATCGCTGTTATCGATATTGTATGTTCCGTCGGCAAACTCGATGTGCTCGGAGTTCAGGATAACATCCTTTTCTGACGGGTTGGAAACGGGGCTGATATAAGTCAGACCATGGTCACGGGTAATGATGTAGTCCTTCATATTGCCGCTGTAGACCACGGTATCCATTCCGTCTCCGCCGTGCATAAAGTCGTTTCCGTCGCCGCCGGACATGCGGTCGTTTCCGCCTTCGCCGAATATTCTGTCGTTTCCTGCCAGAGAGCCGACAAAGTCGTCGCCGTCGCCTGCATGGAGTTCATCGTCATCCGCACCGAGCAGAATGTTCTGACTGCCCTCTCCCGCAAACACGATGTTGGCTCCGTCACCACCCCTCACGGTGATTCCGCTGCCTATGATGACCGCAAACTCAATGTTCTGCAGGTCAAGGTGTGTTCCGGCGGGAAGAGCGGAGGCATCAATAACGATCGCCTCTTTGGGAGTTGCGGTTCCTGCGGGTGTGGTTACACTGTTTGCCGTACCGCTTATGACGACAGGTGTTGCAGGAACGTCCGTTCCGGCAACTGTCAGGGTCACCTTGTTCACTATCAGAGTGTCGGTGGAGTCTGAAAGTGTCTGGAGGAAGCCCGAACCGCCCGCCAGCATTCCTGTTCTGGCTCCGTCTGTTGTGGGTGCGGTCGTATCGATATAGTAAAGCAGGTCGCCTATTGCGTCGTTCAGCGTTCTGTTGTCAACAGGTGAGCGAACGCCGCTGGTGGCTATACCCACGCCAACGGGAAGGCTCGCAACCGTAGCCCACTCCGTTCTTGAGCTTTCGCCCCAGAACAGCGGGATCTCAGCTGTTGCGGCGGGTCCTTCCTGATTCACTCTTGTGTCGGTGACGGGTGCAACGGTCACCGTTTCGGTCTCAACCTCACGGGTCACTGTGTTTCCGTTCAGGTCGGTGTATGTCTGGGTAACGGTAGTAGTTTCAGTTGTAACCGCAACTCCGTCTACAGTTTCAACAACCTTGACACCGCTCACCGTTATGGGGTTTGTGGTGTCGGCAGTGTTGCCGCCAGTTACAGGTCCGTTCCAGTCGTCGGCCAGAGAAAGGTTATATGCGGTTCCGCCGGAAGAGGCAGTTCCGTTTTTGTCCAGAAGAGCATTCACAAGGGCTTTGTCGGCGGTGCTCAGGGTCACTGAGAAAGTTGAACCGGAGCTTGTCTCAACCTTGGAAGTGGTTGAGAGTGTCACACTGCCGCCCTGACCTGTGAAGGTGAACTTGGTCACGTCTATGTCGTTTGCCGCACCGGGCTGTTTAACAAAGTTAGAACCGGTAACGGTGATAACTCCGGTTTCGGCGTTGTATGTTGCGGATGAAACAGCGGGCGATGCTGAACCGCTCACTGTCACAGCGTTTGATGCATCCGCAGCCGCAGGTTTCGTAACACTCCAGCCGGAAGCCGCCGCAAGGTTGAAGGTTCCGCTTCCGCCTGCCGTTGTTCCGTTGGAGTTCAGAATACCTTTAACGTTCAGAAGGTCGGTCTCTGTCAGTGTCAGGCTGAATCCGTTTGCAGTTGCCGCAACGGTGTAAGTTCCGGCCAGCGTATAGGTGTTTCCGCCCTCGCCCGTCAGGGTCAGCTTGGTGGCATCGATAACATCGCCTGCCGCCAGTCCGGTTCCTGTGACTGTAATAACCCCTGCCGCCGCATTGAACGCTGCATTGGTTATTGCGGGGCTTGCTGTCACGCTCACTGTTGAGGACACGTTTGGTGTCACAGTGTTGTTCTCCGCACCGCTGTCGCTTATTTCCGTGAGGGTGACAACCCTGTTGCCGCCTGTGGGTGTTATTCCGGTATTTTTATATGCCGCACCATCCACAAGAGTTCCAAGCTCTGCTGCGTCAAGATCGAGTCCGGTGAGTGTCACTGTGGCAGTGCCGTTTACGACTGTAACCGAAGCTGTTCCGCCCGCAACGCTGACACTGGTTCCGTTGGTAAGCGCAACGTCCACTCCCCCTATGGTTATGATTTCCGTGGAATCGGAAACGTTTGTCACTGTCAGTTTCAGCCCGGTGAAGGATTCGCCTTCATCGCCTGTATCGGCGGATGTTACCGTTCCGAACAGGTCTACGGGGGTTGTGGCGGCATATGCCAGAGTGCCTCCGGCAGCCGCAACAGTTACTGTGGGTATAGTGAACAGATCCTCAACGCTGACTGTTGCCGATACGTTGGGAGTGCTGACATTGCTTACGGTTCCGCTGTCTGTGACCTCGGTGATGGTTATAACCCTGTCTCCCGCAGTCAGTGTGGTATCTGTATTCAGGTAGCTTATTCCGCCCACCAGTGCGGCCATCTCTGTGTTATCCAGATCTATTCCGCTGAGAACCAGAGTGGCGGTACCGTTTACGACTGTAACCGAAGCTGTTCCGCCCGCAACACTGACGCTGGTTCCGTTCACCAGAGCAACCTCTGCGCCGCCTATCACAAGATATTCAGTGGCATCGGCAACGTTTGTTACCGTAAGCCTGATTCCTGTGAAGGTCTGACCGCTGTCCCCTGTGTCGGCGGCTGTTATTTCAAACAGGCTCACCGCATCCTCGCCTTTTTCGGTGAAGGTGACATCAGAACCTGTCACTGTGAGTTCAGGTTCTGAATACAGGTTGACGCTGACGGTTGAGGCAATGTTGGGGGTTACGGTGTTCGCCGCATTTCCGCTGTCCTTTATCTCCGTAAGGGTGATGACCCTGTCGCCAATGGTGGGTTCATCTTCATCGTTCGTATATGCGATGCTGTCAATGAGCGACAGTATCTGGCTGTTTGAAAGGGCAAGGCCGGAGAGCACAAGGGTCGCTGTGCCGTTAACAAGGGCGACAGATGCTGTTCCCCCTGCAACGGAGACAGAGTTGCCGTTTGTCAGTGCTATCTCGACGCTGTCTATAACTATATATTCAGCCGCATCCTCAACACCTTCAACCGTGAGGGTGAGGGATGAGAACGTCTGTGAATTGTTGCCTGTATCCGCCGCTGAGGCATCAAACAGTGCTATAGGTGCCGTTGTGGTCTGATCCGAAGTTCCGCCCAGTGCCGTCAGTGAAACGGTCGGAGCTACGTTGACCTCGTATCTTATGTCGGTTCCGCTCATCAGGAAATCCGTTGCTTCGAACTCTCCGTCCAGTTTCACAACAAGGTCAGCACCGTTGATGCCGTCCGTGTCGATGTAAAGGGTGGTTTTGTCCGTTCCGGAGTCGTAGCTGACCTGCATGGTGTCGGCCAGAACGTTGGTTCCGTTGCCTGCCACTGCATTATGATTGTCGAAATCTGCTCCTGAAATGCGGATAATATCATCTTCAGAGAAATCTTTTATCAGGTCTGTGCCGAAGTCGGTCACATTGTACATAACTTCCGTTGTGGATTCGGGATAGTACTCAACCGCTTCAAACAGGAATACGTCATTGCCGTCACCGCCTGTCAGCGTGTCGTCACCCAGACCGCCCACGAGGATGTCGTCCCCGCTTCCGGCTGTGAGGGTGTCGTTTCCGCCGCCGCCGTAAATAACCGAATCCACTGAACCCGTGTCGGTGAGCGTATCGTCACCGTCGAACAGATAGTAGGAGAGCTTTCCGCTCATCGGTGTTCCGCTGCTGTTCACTGTCAGGCTGGTGGCCGAGCTGCCGAATGTGTTGTTACCCCATACTGTGTCGGGCAGGCCGTGGCTGTCCAGAATGGCCAGAACAGAGCCGGAGAAATCGTTGCCGTTCACATTCAGGATTACGCCGCTGGACTGGAACTCGTTGAATATCGCATAGTCGGTGTTGTTGAAAACGTTGTCCTCAACTGTAATGGTCACACCGTTAAGTCCCTGATATACAGTAACGCCGGCACAGTTGCCCGAGCCGTCCACAGTACCTGATATCGTGTTGTCTGAAACGGTGACATCACCTGTCTGTCTCAGGATTATACCTGTGGCACCGTAGACGTTGTTTTCAAAGCCGAGATCGGAGATCGTGTTGCCTGTTATTGTGGCTGTTGTTCCATAACGGTCGGTATTTGAAGAGCCTATCTGAATACCGTTCTGGCCACATGTACCGTCAACTCCAGCTCCGGTTATATCGTTGTCCGTAATTGTAATGTCAAGATTCGGTCCCCAGCCTACGATTCCCGTCTTCTGGTAGTTGTAAATATCAGAATTTGTGACCGTTACGCTGACCGGAGTGAACAGTGCGCTTCCGGCCTCCGCAAGGATACCGTAGTTTTCGCTTTCGCCCCACATATCGCTGTCGGAGCTTCTTATATTCTTAATCGTCACTCCGTCCACAACAACATTGCTGTTGGCTATTCCGATACCGATAAAATCGCCGCTTCCGTTGTTCAGATCCATAACAGCCTGATCACGGCCGTCTATGGTGATATTTTTGATTATGACTGTTCCGGCTGAGCCGTTGGTGTCAACGTTTATGACGGGCATACGCCAGCGTCCGTTATTGGTAAGCTCTGTGGGATTCACAGCCTGAAGGTCTGCTGTGTCCGGAGATTCGATCACAACGTTTCCGCCCTGGAAGGCATCAATGGTGACAGCCTTCGTTATGCTGAACTGTCCTCTGTAAACACCCTCATGGATAAGGATAGTGTCGCCGTCCTGAGCCATTGCGAGTGCTTCGGCAAGGCTGAATCCGTCTGCGGCATCGCCGTCGGTGTCGAAGTCAGTCTGGGTGACGTGGATAATGTTGCTGGTCACTGTAACTTCGGATGTCACAGTTCTGACTCCGTCATCCAGAGTTACCTGAATGTTTGCATCGCCGAAAGGCGTGTCGTTTGTATAGCTGATGGCCTCGGCCGCACTCTGAACGAGAGCGGTCGTGGCGTTTCCATTAAAATCGATAGTGAGTTTGCCGTCTGCCGATGAGTAGCTCCATGTGGCAAATGACGTTCCGCCGGATGAAAGAGTTCCGTTGGAATCAGCACCCTCTGTGATCGAACCTGTGACGGTAATTCCGCTTGCGGCGGCAAAACCGAACACGTCATATTCGCTTCCGTCGGCATTGCCTGAGGAATCGACCCGCTGAACGGTAAGGCTTGCGCCGTTCCATCCTGCGATATCGTTCTCCGCATCGCTTATCTCAACAGCAGGAATAAGCCCTGTTGCCGCAGAAGCGAGGGTCACGGAAACGTCTGTTCCGCCGCCCGCACCGTTCAGGTCGAGGGTGGGAGCACCAATGAAAATATCTGCGCCGTTGAAGCCGAACTGGCTTGCGCTGAACTCACCGGACAGATTTATCTGAAGATCTGCTCCGTCTGAGCCGTCGGTATCAATGAACAGGCTGGTGGTGTTTGTTCCTGAATCATAGCTGACCTGCATTGAAGCAGCCTCAACGTTGGTTCCATCGCCTTCCAGAACGATATGATCCGAGAAGTCAGCACCTGTGACCCTGATGGCATCGCTCTGGGTCATATCGGTGATGGTGTCCACACCGAAATCCGTGATGTCGTATACAACAACAGTAGGAGCTTCGGGAACTGTCTCCTGAGCCTGGAACAGGAAGACGTCCTCTCCTGCGCCGCCTGTGAGGGTATCATCCCCCAGACCGCCCGCAAGAACATCGTCTCCGCTGCCTGTGGTGATGGTGTCGTCTCCGCCGCCGCCGTAAACAACTGAGTCAACAGAGCCTGTGTCTGTGAAGGAGTCGTCTCCGTCATACAGATAGTATGCCACTGCTCCCACTGCCGGAGAGGCAGTGCTGTGAATGCTGATGGTAGTGGCATTGTCGAAGGGCAGTTCAGTTGAGGGATCAGCAATGATATAGCTGTCGTGAACCGCTATTGTTGCGCCGCTGAAATCGTTTGTGCCGACTGTCAGAATATGTGTTATATAAGCTTCGTTCAGGATGCCGTAGTCAGCGTTGGTGAAGGTGTTGCCGGAAACGTTCATCTCAATGGTGCCGTTCAGAACATCATTTATGCCCACACCTGAAAATCTGCCGGAACCATCTGCTGTGCCTTCAAATGTATTGCCTGTAATTGTTAAATCACCGGCATTTACAATAAGCACACCGCTTGCGGCGTATACACTGCTCAGAAATCCGAAATTGGTTATGGTGTTGTTGGTTATCGTTGCCGTTGTTCCTGTGCGCAGACCGCCTGAACCCACCTGAATGCCGTTCTGACCGGCTACTCCGGCTGTTCCGGAACCGGTTATGGTCGTGCTATCCACAGTGAGATTCAGCATGGGTCCCCAGCCGACTATACCTGTTTTCTGGAAGTTGGATATATCGGAGTTCTGGATTGTAACGTTAACAACACTGCTGAGTGAGGAATCCGCCTCGGCCATTATCGGGAAGTTCTCTCCCCAGCCCCATTCGCCGCTGTCCTCACAGCGGAAGTTGGACAGGGAAACGTTGTCTATCAAGACATTAGAGTTTACTATGCCTATGCCGAGGAGGTCTTTATTGTTGGCAAAGCCGTCAGCCAGACCCTGATCACGGCCGTCAACCGTGATGTTTTTTATGGTCACTGTTCCTGCATCGCCGCTGGTGTTGACGTTAAGAACGGGCATACGCCAGCGTCCGTTGTTGGTCATCATGTCGGGAAGAACCTGAACAAGATCGTCGGCATCGGGCGATTCTATCACAACGTTGCCGTTTTCGCCGTTCAGAGCATCAATGGTCACAGCCTTGGTTATGTCGAACTGGCCTCTGTATACCCCGTCATGGAGAAGGATCGTATCGCCGTCCTTCGCTATTGCCAGAGCTTCGTAAAGGCTGAGACCGTCAGCCGCATCGCCGTCGGTGTCGTAATCCGTCTGGGTAACGTGGATAATGTTGCTGGTGACGGTTACTTCGGATTTTGTAGTTATCATACCGTCATAAAGTGAAAATTCTATAACTGCATCACCGTAGGGCGTTGCATTTTCATAACCGATGGATGAAGCAACCTCCTGAACAAGTGCAGTTGTCGCATCGGAATCGAAGCTGATAAGCAGTTTGCCGTCGGCAGTGGTATAGCTCCATGTGGCAAACTGAGTGCCTCCGGTTGTCGAAAGAGTACCGTTTGAGTCCGCCCCATGTGTAATGCCTGATCCGTTGACTACAAAATTATCAACAGATACGAACGAGAATACGTCGTGTGCGCATCCGTCGGCAGCACCGCCTGAATCCACACGCTGAACAGTAAGGGTTGAACCGTCCCATCCGGAGACATCGTTCTCAACGTCGCTGATTACAACAGAAGGAGCAAGCCCGCTCTCTGCCGCACCGAGTGTCAGTGTCACATCCGTTCCCGCTGTGCCTCCGTTCAGATCCAGAACAGGAGCAGTACCGTGTCCCGTAACGTTAACGGCTGTGGTGGAATCACTGATATCGCCGCCTGTAACAGGCCCGTTCCAGTTATCTGCAACGGCAATGTTATAGACCGTGCTGTCGGATGAGCTTGTTCCGTTCGCATTGAGAATTGCTTCCACTGCGGCTTCATCTGTAGCACTGAGCGTTACAGTGAAGGATGTGGCCGAAGTTATCTCCACATCGGATGTATTTGTAAGAGAGTAGGTCCCGCCGCCCTCACCTGTGAAGGTAAATGCAGAGACATCTATGTCGTTTGCCGCACCCGGCTGATGAACAAAATTTGTTCCTGTTACGGTCAGAACACCTGTGAAAGCATTATAGCTCACACCGGATATGGCCGGAGCGGAAAGGTTGCTCACGGTTACACCGTTTCCGGTTGAATCCGCAGGAGCGCCTGCCGTCCATTCGGCAGCTGCGCCAAGATTGAACGTTGTTGAGCCTGCTGATGAGGTTCCGTTCTTGTTCAGCAGCCCCTCCACAAACAGCTGATCTGTGGCATCAAGTGTAACGGTGAACGATGTAGCGCTTGAGGCCGTTACAGTGTATGAACCTGCAAGGGTATAAGTATTTCCGCCCTCTCCGGTTATCGTAAGTTTAGTGGTGTCAATGGAATCTCCGGCAGTAAGCCCCGCTCCGGTGACAACCAGTTCACCTGTGGAGGCGTCATAGGTTGCAGACGTGATCGAAGGCTCTCTGACAGTTACAGTGGAGCTTATGCTTAAGGCTGCCGTATTGGCAGATGCTCCGTCATCGGTTATCTGGGTGATCGTTACCACACGGTTGCCCGCAGTGGCAGTTGAATCATCATTTTTATATGTTATGCCGTCGACAAGGGTTCCCATATCCGTATTGGAAAGGCTGAACCCTGTCAGGGTTACGGTTGCTGTTCCACCGGATATACTGACTGATGCCGTTCCGCCGGAAACGGAAACCGAGTTGCCGTTCGTAAGCGCAACATCCGTGCCGTCTATGGTAAGATATTCCGTGGTGTCGGCAACGTTTGTAACAGTGAGCTTAAGCCCTGTGAATACCTGTCCGCTGTCGTTTGTATCTGCTGTGACAGTACTGAAAAGATCAACTACTGTGCCGCTTGCTTCATCAAACACGGGCGTTGCGCCTGTGGCCGAAAGTGTGGGAGCCGCAAATGCGGAAGACACCTTTTCAATTATGATAAAATCATCAAACTGAGCTCTGAATGTTCCGGCCACTCTGGTTATCCAGACAACATCCACATCGTCAAAGTCGGATGAAAGTACGATATTGTTCACAGAGTTGCTCAGTGCCGCCACAGACTGTTGTGCAACCTGAACCCCGTCTTTGTATCCCACAATGTTCATACCTGATAAAGACATGACGGACCCTTTCACTGTGAAGCCGTGGAATTCGAACGATTCGCCGTTTTCGGATGCGATAACCAGACTCATAACGTTTCTGATGGTTGTCAGATCCCATGCGTTGTTTACAGAAGCGTACATGGTGTCGTCAGTAGCATTATACTGCAGACCGCCGCCGGAATCACTTTGTGTAACTATACTGCCGAGGCTCGTTCCCACTGCGCTGGCAGTCATTATAAATTTAATATTGTCAAGGTTTGATGACGCTACGGAACATTCACCAGCCCACCCTGACTCTGCAAGGCCGGTCGGCATTGATGCAAAGTCGACAATCACAGTCTCACTTTCACTGTCAGCAATTGCAACGGAAGCAAAAGCATTAAGGTTAGTTGCGGAGGATGTCGTTCCGCTTTCGTCGGTCACCCTGAGAAGCAGAACCCTGTCTCCGGTCTCATCGGCCGCCGTAAGTTCAAGTGTACGCAGAACCGCCTGATATTCGGCTATGGTAGCTGTTCCGGACAGAGTGAGAACACCTGTGCTTGAATTATAACTTGCGGTTATACCGCTGGCTTCGGTTATGGCAAGCAGGTCGCCTGCCTGAAATCCTTCAGAAAATTCAACTGTCGCACCTGTGATATTGTTCCCGTCAACGTCAGTGATAACAAGGTTCGGAGCAACAGTTATCACGTCTCCTGATTCTCCGTAAACGATACCCCGTGCGCCTGTAAGAAATGCAGCCATATTGCCGTTGAATATATCAAGGGGAGTTGAATTGTAAATATCGTTCACAAGTTCGTTGCGAATACCCGAGCCGCCAAGATCGGTATATGAAACAATAAGCTCTGTGCTTGTGCCATCGTAAGCATATAGACTTCTAAGGTTATCTATTCCTGCCGTGGCAAGGAAATAGATCTTACCGTCATGGTAGGTAAGGTTCGTTATTCCGTATGCGTTGTTTGCAGTATTGATATTTGTAATTTTGTTAAAAGCGGAACCGTCGTATTTATAAAGGTCAAGGGCATAAGCAGACGCACCTCCGACAACATACAGCTCACCATTCAGAACAGTTGCTTGATATACACGGGTGCCCGCCCATTCGAGCTGGGGTGTTTCCGAGGCTCCGGTTCCGATGGAATACAGATAGCTGGTTTCAGAAGATGGAGTAAGGTCGGTCAGTGTGAAATAAAGTCTGCCGTTGTATTCACACATCTGTCCCGGGTGCAGATATTGATTGGCGTTGCTGGTCACTTTTACAGCGTTACCGGAACCGTCTATTTTGTAAATATTTTTTATGCTGTTGCCGCCGACGGTTTCACTGCCGACAATATAGGTTGTTCCGTTGAACTCAACAACATAACTCGACTGGTTGGACGGTGCGCCTAGAATAGTAGAGCCGCCGCTTATGGTCAGTGCGGAAACGGTTGTACCGTCGTAGGTGTAAACTCCGCCGCTAATATAAGAGCCTGATGCTTCATTGCATGCGAAATAAAGCTTTCCGTCAGCATATTCAAATATTATGCTCTGGTGGGATATGATATCTATAACCTTTGAAACGGTCTCCGTCTGAGCATCGAATTTGTATAAATAGTATTTTGACGAATCTGTAGATGCTGTGGCAAGCATGTAAACGTCGCCGTCATCAGCCGCCACCATGGTTGAAACAGCGGAAAATGTTATCCCCTCATAAAATGTAAAATCCACTCCGTCGAACTTTGCAAATGTTGCATAAAGATTTGCATTATTATCATATATTACCGCATAAATAAGGTTGCCGTGCACAAGCATGTTTGATGAAAGTCTGTCCGGCATAGCATATCTGCTGTCTGCAATTGCCGACCCTTTATCGCCGTCAATATTATACCCTGCCATTGTGTTGAAGTTAGCGTTCAAAGTGTCTGTTAATCTCAAAAGAATAGTGTACGGAAGCGAAGAAACACTATCCGCTACTGTTACCGTTGATGTTATATTCGGAGAATATGTGTTATTTGAACTGCCTTCATCAGTCACCTGCGTAACTGTGATCACACGGTTGCCGATGGTCACACTGCCTGAAGTGTTTTTATAAGTCATGCCGTCAATCAGTGAGCTGAAAGCTGAATCGTTAAGATTGAGCCCTGTCACTGTCACCGTGGCTGTTCCGCCGGATATACTGACTGATGCCGTTCCGCCGGAAACGGAAACCGAGTTGCCGTTCGTAAGCGCAACATCCGTGCCGCCTATGGTAAGATATTCCGTAGTGTCGGCGACGTTTGTAACGGTGAGCACAAATCCTGTGAAGTCCTGTCCGCTGTCGTTAGTATCCGCTGTAACAGTATCAAAGAGGTCAACATCAGAACCGCCTTCGGTAAACGTAGGAGTTTCACCAGTTGCTGAAAGGGTGGGAGCAGTCAGAACAGGTGTGGAGCTGATATTGACAAGTTCAATATTATCAATCACCAGCTGCATAGGCAGGCCGTTTGCGTATATGTAAAAACTGGTAATATTGTCAAAACCCGCAACACCTGACAAATCGACAGTAACCCCGCCGTTATCATCCCCTTCGTAGTCTATTACAACTGTGTATTCGGTACCGTTGCTAGCTATGATCTTGATATCCTGACCGATGTGGTCAACATTGTAATTGTCGAATATGGATATGGATTTCAGGGTGAAATATTTGCCCGACTGAAGATCAACATCTATCCGTGTCGAAGCATATTCAGAATCCAAATCGCCGTCCATCATGTCAAATGAAAGAATATCCCCGCTGAATCCGGCACCGATATCCATTCCAAAAATAGCAGATTCCGCTCCGACAGAAAAATCTCCCCCTGTTGAAACTATCTCAATGGTTTCACCATTTTTCGTCTGGGTTGCTGTTGAGTCAACCGTTGCTCCTGTATCGTCACTTACAGGTGAAGTGTTCGCTTCAAAATCAAAGGTGATATCGATAGGTCCGCTGACGTTAACAGTAGCAGATATGTTGGGAGCCGCCGTATTTGAGGAACTGCCGTCGTCCGTTATCTGCGTTACGGTAACCACACGGTTCCCGTTTGTTGCTGTCGTATCAAGATTTTTATATGTTATTCCGTCAATGAGCGTTCCCATGGCAGCATTGGCAAGGCTTACACCGGACACTGTCACAGTGGCCGTACCGGCTGCTATACTGACAGAGGCTGTTCCGCCGGACACAGCAACTGAGTTGCCGTTAGTAAGAGCTACGTCGGTTCCGCCTATGGTAAGATACTCTGTGGTGTCGGAAACATTAGTAACCGTAACTATAAATCCTGTGAATACCTGTCCGCTGTCGTTAGTGTCCGCTGTAACAGAGCTGAACAGGTCAACTCCGGTGGTGCTGCCCTCTGCATATGAAGGTGTTGCGCCGGTGGCTGCTAAAGTAGGGGCTGCATCGGCAGCCGCAGCAGTGATATTTTCTACGCTTATGTTATCGAGCTCAATAAAAGCACCACCTGCCGGAGATGTTATGGTAAACCATGTGATACCGTTAAAGTCAGCATCTCCTGCAGGAATTGTTACAAGCTGTTTCGTGATCGATCCGGTATCTATAAAGGTGAAAGTATATGACCCGCCGCTATCAGTTGTTATTGTAAAATCTTCATTTCCCGCACCGTTCTGGTTGCTTATATAAAATGAAACAAGGTCAAACGCCTTGCCTGATTCCACTGAAACCTTTATTGATGTTTCTTTTTCATCCCAACCGAAATACAAAGCCTCCGCATCCGCACGCCCGTCAGGAGCACCGCCGACAGATGAGCTTATGATCTGGGAAGCAGTCGCCTCAACCGTAAATTCAACACCTGAACCAGTATCGTCATATGTAACTGTTTTCGTTCCCAGTCCCGATGTAGTGCCGTCTCCGGCTTCAAAAGTCAAAAGAGCCGTGTCCGAAGGTGCAGGTGTGTTATCTAAAACAAGATCATCGAGCATCAGATCTGCTCCGGTTGTTGAGACCACAATCTTATAAACAGATCCGAACGATGAAAGATCGAATGTCACAAAACCCTGAGGTGAAGTAACATCATGTATTGTAACTGATTTGCCGGGAATAGCATCCCCGTTCTCATCATATGCCGTAACAGTTATATCGGGTGTCGGTCTTCCATCAACAGGGTTGCCGATGTAATTTCCAGCTGCGTCCCATGCAGCCTTGATGGAAGTGGGGTTGAAAGCGCCTCCGCCTTCCATGGCTATGCTTATTGAGTGAGGGTGTGATGAATACGAGTCATTCTCGCCGCTCCAGAGTAACTCACCACCAGTCATGGGCTGAAATATAGAGAAACCTGCATTATCAGGATCATCAAGGGTAAATACCAGTGTATTGCCGTCAGGTGCACTATACTTCAGACTTGAAGGATAACCATCGGCAAACCCGCCGGAGACAGTTGAAAGAACTGACCACAGAGGATCTTCAACTTCAAACGTATAAGTTACGGAATCGAGTACACCTGCATATTCCGCTGAGACCGAATCAACATTGATCTCTGCGCTTCTGAACTCCAGCACCCAGTCGCCGCCCTTATCTGCCGCACCTGTAAGGTCTTCTGAAGCCGCAATATCTGCTCCTGTCGCCTGTGCAAGTGATGCTATCAGAGACTTGCCTTCATATCCGGATGCTACATTACACCCATAGACCAGAATGTCACCCTCTTCTGAAAGCGATGAGCCTATTACCGAAAGAACTGCTGAATACTCATTTATATTAGTGTCCGAAAGCTGCACCGAGCCCAGGTTTATGACTCCGCTGCTGCCGTGGGATATTATGTGCAGAGCATCAAGATCACTATAATCTTGCAGAATTTCAGCCATCTGCTCAAGGGCATCAAGTTCAGAGTTGATTATAAAAACTTCAGAATTTGCTCCGGCCTCGGCTGCCAGCTGTTGATAATTCTCAACATTATTAAGAACGAAGGATACTTGTTTGAACGAGCTCATATGTCACCTTTTAATCCTTTTAACGCATTTGTGTATGCGCCGGATAATCATTTTTGATTTTAAATGGTGACTTTTGCTTGTGGTATGTTTATAGCCGCCACCTTCAAACAGATACCGCACTGAATGGTTTGACGTGATAAGCACAACTATGCATAAAGTGCGTAATAATCTACACCTATTGTACAACATTATACCATAATTCTAACCACCAACTCTGGTAGGTTTGAGTGTTTTTTCACACTTTTTTTCACGTTATATGTAAAATAGATTTACACCCATACATGATTTCCAACGCTTTTAAACACTTGTTAAGTAACCCATATTCAGATAAGAATAGCGCTAACTGCATATTAAGGCTTATATTTGTCACTATTATTTCCACGCTCAGAACATGCCATGCGTGAACTTTACATACAGATATAATTAATCAGCAAAACAAAATATTTTTATAAAAAAATTTGCTGGTGAAAAAGAAGTGAGATAGTGAAGTCTGAATTTTGATTTGAAGAACAAAAAAGGGAGCCGAAGCTCCCTTTTGATTAGTCTACGAATTCGATGATCGCCATTGAGGCGTTGTCGCCCTGACGAAAACCGGTTTTGATTATTCTTGTATATCCGCCGGGACGCTCTTTAAATTTAGGAGCTATCTCGTCGAAGATTTTGTGAACAATCTTGATGTTGGGGAGCTTGCTGAGTGCTGTTCTGCGTGCAGCAAGGTCGCCTTTTTTACCAAGTGTAACGATGGGCTCGATGAACATACGCAGCTGTTTTGCTCTAGCTACGGTTGTTTCGATACGGCCATTGTCCACAAGAGATGTGGCAAGGTTGCGAACCATTGCCTTTCTGTGGGCAGGTTTTCTGCCGAGTCTGTTTCCGCTCACACCGTGACGCATCTATTCTTCCTCCGAATCTATACTGTTATAGCCGATAGCTTCCAGATCCATGCCGAGTGAGAGGCCAAGTTCGCAGAGAACTTTTTTGATCTCTTCCAGAGACTTGCGGCCGAAGTTCTTAGTCTTCAGCATTTCTGCATCTGTTTTCATGCAGAGTTCTGCAAGTGTCTTGATGTTGGCGTTCTTCAGACAGTTGTAAGCACGAACAGACAGCTCAAGCTCTTCAATGCTCTTGTCGAGCAGGTCGAGCAGGTGGTCGTTCTGGCTTGCGTCTTCAGACACGGAATCGTCCACTACGGGTTCATCAAAGTTGATGAAAAGGTTCATCTGATCTTTGATGATTTTTGCCGCAAAACCTATTGCGTCCTCAGGATTGATAGAACCGTCAGTTTCGATTTCCAGAGTAAGCTTATCGTAATCAGTACTCTGGCCGACACGGGCGTTTTCAACATAGTAGTTTACTTTTTTGATGGGTGTGAAAACCGCATCAACAGAAAGCATGTCCACTTCGTCGTTGTCTTTTTCAATCTCTTCGGCAGGCACATATCCGATACCTCTTTTAACAACGAACTCCATGTAGAGCTCTTTGTTGGGGTCGGTTATTGTGCAGATATGCTGGCCGGGGTCGAGTATCTCCACCATTGTGTCACCGGTGATGTCACCGGCTGTAACGGGGCCTTCGCCTCTTTTTCTGATATACACACGTCTGGTTTCGTGAGTGTGCAGTTTCAGTTCCAGCATTTTGATATTCAGAAGGATGTCTACTACATCCTCATAAACACCTTCGAGTGCGGCGAACTCGTTGCTTACGCCGTCGATCCTAACAGCTGTGACAGCCGTGCCCTCGATTGAAGAGAGCATAACACGTCTGAGGGCGTTGCCCACAGTTGTGCCGAATCCCTTCTCGTAGGGTTCTGCGACATACACGCCTTTTCTGTTAGTGACTTCACCCAGAGCTTCAATCTTTCTGGGTTTTATGATTTCATGAAAATTCATGATGATCATTATCTTAACCTCCGTGTAAAACGTTACTTGGAGTAAAGTTCCACTATCAGGTGTTCCTGAATTTCATATCCGATGTCGTCTCTTGCGGGAAGTCTGTGAACAGACGCTTTGTAGGCACCTTTATCGAGTGAGATCCACTCGGAAACGCCCCTGCCTTCCGCAGTGTCAACGCATTCTTTAATTCTAGAGTTTTCGCGTGATTTCTCGCACACGGAAACTATGTGTCCAGCTTTGATAAGGAAGCTGGGGATGTTAACGGGTTTGCCGTCCACAAGGAAATGACCGTGACCGACCATCTGTCTTGCTTCTTTGCGGCTGCCAGCGAATCCTGCTCTGTAAACGATGTTGTCCAGTCTTCTTTCAAGAAGCTGAAGCAGGTTTTCACCGGTGATGCCCTGCATCCTGGTTGCTTTGTCGAAGTAGCGGCGGAACTGTTTTTCAAGAACGCCGTACAGTCTTTTAACTTTTTGCTTTTCACGCATCTGAGTACCGTAGTCGCTCAGTTTCTTGCGTGCCTGGCCATGCTGACCGGGAGCGTAAGGTTTTTTCTCAAAACCGCATTTATCTTTGTAGCAACGCTCGCCTTTAAGGAAGAGCTTCATGCCCTCTCTACGGCAAAGTTTGCATACTGCACCTGTATACCTAGCCAACTTAAGCCTCCGTTACACTCTTCTCTTCTTTCTGGGTCTGCATCCGTTGTGGGGAACGGGTGTAACGTCCCTGATAACGGTGATTTTCATGCCGGCAGCGGCGATAGCACGGATTGCGCTCTCACGGCCTGCGCCGGGACCCTTAACGTTAACTTCCACTTCGCGCATACCGTTGTCGGCCGCTTTTTTAGCAGCCTGCTCAGCGGCTATCTGTGCTGCGAAGGGAGTGGACTTACGTGAGTTTTTAAAGCCCACGCCGCCGCCCGCTGCCCAGCAAACAGTGTTGCCCTGTGCATCGGTGAATGTTACGATAGTGTTGTTAAAAGTTGACCTGATATGAGCAACGCCTCTGGGGACGTTTTTTCTCTCTCTTTTTTTAGAGCCTCTTTTAGCCATCTTTGTTCAATCCTTACTTTTTCTTGATACCGCGCTTTCCGGCGAGACCTTTTCTTGTTCTTGCGTTGCTTCTGGTCTTCTGACCTCTGCAAGGCAAGTGCATTTTGTGTCTCTGGCCGCGATAGCAGCTGATTTCCATAAGTCTCTTAACGTTCAGAGATATCTCTTTGCGGAGATCACCTTCAACGGTAAGATTTTCCTCGATATACTTTCTGATAGCGGATATATCCTGCTCAGAAAGATCACCTATCCTTTTGGACAGGTCCACGCCGATTACGCCAAGTATTGTTTTAGCAGTTTCACGACCTACGCCGTAAATTCCTGTAAGGCCAACCTCGACTTTTTTATTGTTGTGAATGTCAACACCAGCAATACGTGCCACAAAAAGCCTCCTTTTAGCCTTGTCTCTGCTTATGTCTGGGGTTTTCGCAGATTATACGGATTACCCCTTTACGTTTGATTACTTTACACTTAGCGCATATAGGCTTAACACTAGCCCGAACTTTCATTTTTCACCCCGTCATTTCTTATGTCGGTAAGTAATTCTGCCTCTGGAAAGGTCATAAGGGGAAAGTTCCACTGTGACCTTGTCTCCTGGGAGAATTCTTATAAAGTGCATCCTCATTTTTCCAGAGAGATGCGACAGGATTACGTGCTTGTTTTCAAGCTCGACCTTAAACATTGCGTTCGGCAGAGCTTCAAGCACCGTCCCGCTGGCTTCGATAACGTCTTCTTTTTTTCCCATATGCCTTTTACATGGTTAATATTTCCGGTCCGTTCGGGGTGATGGCCACAGTGTTTTCATAATGTGCCGCTAAACTGCCGTCTTCTGTGACTGCGGTCCAGCCGTCTTTGAGGGTTTTAACACTGTAATGTCCTGCGGTAACCATAGGCTCCACAGCCAGAACCATCCCTGCACGCAGCCGCAACCCGCGATTCGGTTTACCATAATTGGGAATCGCCGGTTCTTCGTGCATTTCTCTTCCGATTCCGTGACCGAAAAAGTCTCTAACAACTCCGTATCCGTGGGACTCGCAATGTACCTGCACAGCGTGCGAGATGTCCGTGAGTCTTCCGCCGTCTACGGCCTTTTCTATACCTTTAAAGAACGACTCTTTGGTCACTCTTATAAGATCTTCAGCTTCTTTGGAAATTTTGCCCACCGCATAGGTTCGGGCAGCGTCTCCGTGAAATCCGTTTTTAAATGCCCCGACATCAACACTGATGATGTCTCCCTCGACAATTTTTCTGTCGGAGGGGATCCCGTGCACCACAACTTCGTTAATTGACGCACATATAGAGGCCGGGTATCCTCTGTAACCCTTAAAAGAGGGCAGAGCATCCCGAGAGGATATAATATTCTCTACAAATTTGTCAATATCTAATGTTGTGAGTCCGGGCTTTATAAAGTCTTCCAACTTCTCCAGCACCTCTTTCACTATGTGGCAGGGTGCCTTCATCAGCTCGATCTCGGATTTGGACTTGATTACAACCATCAGTCCAGTATCTTCTTTATCGCCGCAAAAACGTTGTCGGTTGTGTCGTCACCGTTGAGTTCATGGAATTTTCCGCTCTTGCCGTAATAGTCTTTCAGCAGTGCGGTTGTCTGGTGATAAACAGCCAGTCTTTTGCGGATTGTCTCCTCCCTGTCGTCGTCTCTGTGAACGAGGGTCTCCCCGTCGTTGTTGCAGACTCCGCCTGTCTTGGGAGGATTGAATTTAATATGATAGGTTGCTCCGCATTTGGGGCATACTCTTCTGCCTGTGTTGCGGGTAACCACCACTTCATCATCAACCTCAAGGCTGATGATATGGGTAATGGAAGTTTTAAGGTCGTTGACAAGCATTGAATCCAGAGCTTCAGCCTGAGCCGTTGTTCTGGGAAAACCGTCAAGGATGAAGCCGTTCTTGCAGTCGTCGGACTGGAAGCGCTCCTTCATCATGTCGATTATCAGCCTGTCGGGGACAAGCTGTCCGCCGTCCATGTAAACCTTAGCTTCTTTGCCAAGTTCAGATCCGGCCTTAACGGCGGCTCTGAGAAGGTCGCCTGTGGATATCTGGACAACCTTGTACTCGTCTATTATCTTCGCAGACTGTGTGCCCTTGCCCGCTCCGGGAGGGCCTAAGAAAATGAGATTAATCATTACATCTCACCTCTGGCTTTAATTCTGCCCTTCTTCAGGAAACCGTCATAATTGTTGGTCACCAGTGAAGCTTCAATTTTTGATATAACATCCATACCAACCCCCACAACGATCAGAACCGAAGTTCCGCCGAAGTAGAAAGGCACGTTGAAACCCTGAATGATTAGCTGAGGCAGAACGGCCACAGCACCAAGATAGATAGCGCCCACAAATGTCAGTCTTGACAGTGTGTAGTCTATGAATCCGGAAGTTTCCGCACCAGGTCTTTTACCGGGAATAACGCCGCCGGACTTGTTGATGTTGTCAGCGATGTCATTCGGGTTAAAGATGATGGACGTATAAAAATATGTAAAGAACACTATCATCGCCACGGTTATAACATAGTAGAACACGTGGCTGGGGGAGAAGTATAAGCTTATCTTCTGCACCACAGGGTTCTGGCTGAATGTAGCCAGAGTGCTGGGGAATGCAAGAATAGACATAGCAAAGATTATCGGGATAACCCCGGCAGGGTTAAGCCTCAGCGGCAGATAGGATGTTGTTGCAGCCGAACTGCCGCCTCCGCCTTTTCTTACATATTGAATGGGTATTCTTCTCTGTGAAGTTTCCATGAAGACAATAGCAGCGGTGACAACAAAAATGAGTGCCAGAACTATCAGCAGAACAATCAGCTGAAGCTCGCCGGACTGAAGCAGAGTAGCAGAACGGCTGACCGCAGAGGGGAAGCCCGCAATGATACCTGCAAAAATTAAGACCGACATACCGTTGCCAAGACCTTTTTCGGTAATCTTCTCGCCAAGCCACATAAGGAATACCGTACCGGTGGTCAGGGTGAGCGCCGTGAGAAGTCTGAACCCAAATCCGGGATACATAACTATAGGCGACCCTGTGGGGGACATCATCCCCTCAAGACCGATTGCGATACCGAGACCCTGTATCATACTGATAAGGACCGTACCATACCTTGTGTACCTGGTTATCTTGTCCCTGCCCTCCTGGCCTCTCTTTTTGAGTTCAGCAAGGTGAGGAACCGCAACGCTCATAAGTTCGATGATGATCGATGCGGAGATATACGGCATTACACCGAGACCGAAGACCGTCAGCTTTGACAGTGCCCCGCCCGTGAACATGTCGAAGAAACCGAGAAGGTTTCCTGACTGCTGGGCAAAAAACTGGCTGAGTGCTTCGCCGTCGATGCCGGGTGTGGGCACGTGAGCGCCCACCCGATAAACGAACAGGAAGAAAAGAGTCCAGAGGATCCTCTTCCTGAGTTCTGCTATTGAGAAGATTTCTTCTATTTTTTTAAACATTAATTACCCCAGAACAACGACTTCGCAGCCGGCTTTTTCCGCTTTCTCTTTTGCGGAGCCAGATATCTTGTCAACTTCGAGTTTCAGCTTTTTAGTGATCTCGCCGTCGCCAAGAACCTTGATACCGTCCTTATTGCCTTTCACAATACCTTTTTCTTTGAGGGTGACGAAGTTAACCAGATCACCGTCTTTGAAGTTATTGCTGATGACTTCAAGGTTTACAGTTTCATACACTGTAGCGAATTTTGCGTTGTTGAAACCTCTTTTGGGCAGTCTTCTGTTAAGAGGCATCTGACCGCCTTCAAAACCGGGTCTTGTACCGCCGCCGCTTCTGGCTTTCTGACCTTTTGTACCTTTACCGGCAGTAGTTCCGTGTCCGCTACCGCTGCCTCTTCCGAGTCTTTTTCTGTCTTTATTGGCACCGGGAGCCGGTCTCAGATCATGAAGTTCCATCTGTGTATCCTCTTAGTACTTAATGATTTCCTGAATGGTTTTGCCTCTCATTTCGGCAACCTTCTCCAGGGTTCTGATGTTCTTAAACCCGTCCATAACCGCATAGAGCGAGTTATAGGGGTTTCTGCTTCTGGTTGACTTGCAGAGGATGTTCTGAACGCCTGCCAGCTCAAAAAGTGAGCGGGTCACGCCGCCGGAGATGATACCCGTACCGGCAGCGGCGGGTTTCATTACGATTTCGCTTGAAACGAAACGTCCGATGACATCGTGGGGGATAGTGCCGTTTACAACGGGCACTTCCACCATGCTTTTCTTAGCGTTCTCGAGCGCCTTTTTAATAGCGTCCGGAACTTCTCTCGCTTTGCCGTGACCGATACCGACTTTGCCGTTCATGTCGCCGACAACAACAAGAGCTGTGAACTTGAATATACGACCGCCTTTAACGACTTTCGTAACTCTGCCTATGTTAACCACTTTATCTACAAGTTGATTTTCGCCGTTTACGTTAGCATTGTTCATAGGTTACTCCTTAGAAATCCAGTCCGGCTTCACGAGCGCCTTCAGCAAGTGCTCTGATTCTGCCGTGATACAGGAAACCGCCTCTGTCGAAAACGACCTTGCTGATTCCCTTTTCGGAAGCTCTTTTAGCAACCTCTGCGCCGATGGCTTTGGCAACTGTAAGGTTAACTTTACCTTTGAACTGCTCTTTCATCTCTTTTTCAAGAGAGCTTGCAGTTACAATGGTTGTTCCTTTCGAGTCGTCGATCACCTGTGCATAGATGTATCTGTTGCTTTTGAAAACAGCCAGTCTGGGTCTGATTTCTGAGCCCTTTACCTTTTTTCTGTTACGAACATGCCTTCTTATACGGGCAGTCGCTCTTGAAAATCCAGCCATTTCAACTCCCCTTATTTCTTACCGGTCTTGCCGGCTTTTCTAAGAATGTATTCGCCTTCGTATCTGATACCTTTACCTTTGTAAGGCTCGGGCTCTCTCAGCTTGCGGATGTCGGCAGCTACCTGACCGACGAGCTGTTTGTCGATACCGATTACGGCGATCTTTGTCTGAGTTTCCGCCTTAAGCTCGATGCCTGCGGGGGGAGTCACGACAACGGGGTGTGAGAAGCCGAGGGACAGATCAAGATCTGTTCCCTTCTGAGCAACCCTGTAACCCACACCAACAATGTCAAGCTTCTTGGTGTACCCTTGAGTAACGCCTGTCACCATGTTGCTGATGAGAGTACGTGTAAGGCCGTGAACGGATTTGGAGATTTTAGTTTCGTCCTTTCTGTCCACGTTCACTACATTACCGTCGACTGATACGACGGCTTTGTAGTGGAGTTCCTGTTCCAGCTTGCCTTTGGGGCCTGCAACGCTGACCGTGTTTCTGTCGATAGTGACGGTCACGCCTGCGGGAATATCTATAGGTTTTTTACCGATTCTAGACATTAACGCTCTCCATTACCATATCTGGCAAATGTACTCACCGCCGACTTTCTCAGCGATGCACTGCTTAACGGTCTTGATGCCTCTGGAAGTAGAAACGACACCGTTTCCAAGTCCGCCAAGTACAGGTTTAAGGTTTTTAGTGTTAATATACACTCTCTGGCCGGGTTTAGAGATTCTCTTAAGCCCGCGGATAACGGACTCGCCGTTATCATGATATTTAAGGTGTATCACCAGATTCTTTTTGTTTCCGTCTGTTACCACACGGATATTTTTTACGTAACCCTCTTCCTTAAACAGGCCTGCAACAGCCTCTTTCATTTTTGAATGAGGCATTACGACTTCTTGATGTTTAACCATAAGAGCATTACGTACTCTTGTAAGCATATCAGCGATAGGATCTGTCATTCCCATGACTTTAGTCTCCTTCTTATTACCAGCTGGACTTTCTTACGCCGGGGATTTCTCCCTCAGCGGCGAACTTCCTGAAGCAAAGTCTGCACATGTTGAACCTGCGCATGAAAGAACGGGGTCTTCCACAAATAGGGCAACGATTGTATTCCTGAACTTTGAATTTCTTCTTCTGAAATCCGCTGTGGAATTTAGCCTTAGTAGCCACTTACGCCTCCGGATTTTCGAAGGGCATGCCGAGTTCCCTGAGGAGCTCTCTAGCCTCTTCGTCAGTTTTAGCTGTTGTTGTGACGATGATGTCAAAACCTCTGATCTTATCGATTTTATCATAATCGATTTCAGGGAAGACGATCTGCTCTTTCAGACCCATGGCAAAGTTGCCTCTGCCGTCGAAAGATTTAGGGTTTACACCCGCAAAGTCTCTAACCCTGGCCAGAGCGATTCTGGTCAGCCTGAACAGGAAGTCGTATGCTGCGTCGCCGCGAAGGGTGACTTTGCATCCGATGGGCATACCTTCTCTCAGCTTGAAGCTGGCGATGGACTTTTTAGCCTTGGTGACAACCGGTTTCTGTCCCGCGATGAGGGTCATGTCTCTCAGGGCGCCTTCAACGGCTTTGGAGTTCTGAACTGCCTCGCCGACACCCATGTTAAGAGTTACCTTGTCAATTTTCGGGACCTGCATGACGTTAGCGTAGCCGAACTTTTTAATAAGTTTCGGCATAACTTCTTCTTTATAGATTCTTTTAAGTTCCGCCATTTCTTTTTAGTCTCCGTTACTTATCGATTATCTCGCCACAGGCTCTGCAAAAGCGGACTTTTTTGCCGGATTCGAGAACCTTGAGTCCAAGCTTTACGCCTTTACTGCATTTGGGGCAGTAGTACGCAACATTGGATATTGCCAGAGGCATTGTTTTGTCAACGATGCCGCCGTCGGGGTTGAACTGGTTGGGTTTAACGTGCTTTTTGGAGACGTTAACGCCTTCGCAAAACACTTTGCCGCCTTCCCTGTCCATTTTGACGACCTTAGTCTTCTTGCCTTTATCCTTACCGGTGGTAACGATAACAGGGTCGTCCTTCTTGATTTTCAGTTTAACACTCATTGAAAAACCCTCTTAGAGTACTTCGGGAGCCATTGAAACTATTTTCAGATAGCCTTTTCCGCGCAGCTCTCTGGCAACGGGTCCGAAAACCCTTGTTGCGATAGGTTCAAGGTTGTTCTTGCCCAGGATAACACATGCATTGTCATCAAACTTGATGTATGTGCCGTCGGGGCGGCGCTGTTCTTTCGCAGTGCGAACGATAACCGCTTTAACGACAGAACCTTTTTTGATGTTGCTGTCGGGTCCGGCTGCTTTCACTGTGCACACGATGATGTCGCCTATTCTTCCGTAGCGGATTTTTGATCCGCCGAGGACTTTGATGCAAAGCACTTCCTTGGCTCCTGAGTTGTCTGCAACTCTGAGTCTGGATTCAACCTGTATCATCTTATCTTACTCCTGGCTTGCGGCTTCTATGGAGCGTTGAAGAATCTTAGCCACTCTCCAGCGTTTGTCTTTGCTGAGAGGTCTAGTCTCTACGATTTCCACGGTATCGCCAACTTTGCATTCATTGTTCTCATCATGAGCCTTAAAACTTTTAGTGCTCTTGATGAACTTCTGGTAACGGGGGTGGAGTTTCAGGCTCTGGACTTTAACAACGACTGTTTTGTCCATCTTGTCGCTGACTACCACTCCTTTCCTTACTTTTCTAGCGTTTCTGGCTTCCATTATTTGCCCTCGGTGCTTTTCTCGTTCAGGATGGTCTGAATACGAGCTATGTCTTTTTTAGCCTTTCTGATAAGTGAGGAATCCTCAATATCGCCTGTGGCCAGTTTAAACTTCATTCTGAAGATATTTTCGCTGAGCTCAAGCTCTTTCGCTTTCAGCTCGGCAACACTAAGTGCTTTCAGTTCTGCTGCTTTCATTGTGCTGCCTCCACTGTTTCACGTCTTACGAACTTGGTCTTAACGGGCAGTTTGTGAGATGCTCTTCTGAACGCCTCTTTTGCCTGTTCTTCTGTAACACCGCCAACTTCATAAAGGATGGTTCCTTCTTTAACGGGAGCCACATAGTACTCAACCGCACCCTTACCTTTACCCTGTCTTACTTCAAGGGGCTTAGAGGTTATGGGTTTGTGAGGGAAGATGCGGATAATAAGGTTTCCGCCTCTTTTCAGGTATCTGTTGATAGCGATCCTCGCGGATTCTATCTGACGGCTGGTAAGCTTTGCTTTGCCGTCTGCAGCAAGACCGAAGTCGCCGAAAGCCACATAGTGACCTTTAGACGCAACACCTTTGATGCGGCCTTTGAACTGCTTTCTGTATTTCATTCTATTGGGTGTAAGCATTACTCACCTGCCTCTGTTCTGCCTCTGTCCTCGAGAACTTCACCTGTGAAGACCCAAACTTTGATACCGATGATACCGTAAGTTGTAAGGGCTTCCGTGGTGCCGTAGTCGATGTCCGCACGAAGCGTCTGAAGCGGAACTCGTCCTTTGATGTACCATTCTGTTCTTGCCATGTCAGCGCCGGCAAGACGGCCGGAACAAGCAACTCTGATTCCCAGAGCGCCTGATTTCATAGCCTGAAGAACGGCTTTTTTCATTGCACGTCTGAAAGCTACACGTCTCTGGATCTGCATAGCGATGTTCTCGCCGATGAGGAGAGCGTTGATTTCGGGTTTCTTAACTTCTCTGATAACCAGAAGAACTTCGGAATCCGTAAATCTTTTCAGATCTCTTTTCAGTTTATCGATTTCAGCGCCTTTTTTACCGATAACGATACCGGGGCGTGATGTGTTAAGAGTGATGCGCACTCTGTTACCCATACGCTCGATCCCGATTCTGGCAAGACCGGCCTGAGCAAGCTTTTCTTTAAGATACTTTCTGATCTTGATATCTTCAAGAAGCTGCTGTCTGTATTCTTTTTTATTGGCATACCAAGTTGATTTCCAGGGCTTGTTTATGCCAATTCTGTATCCGTTAGGATTAACTTTTTGTCCCACCGAATCCTCCCTTAGTCTGAAAGCACGACAGTGATGTGGCTTGTAGGTTTGCGGATAAGGGATGCTCTTCCGTAGGCTCTGGGTGTGAACCTCTTCATAGCGGGACCTGAATCCACTCTAACCTCTTTTACAACCATACGGCTGGCATCTGTGTGACCATGGTTTTCCTCTGCGTTGCTTGCAGCGGATTTGATGGTTTTATACAGAATCTCTGCGCCTTTGTTAGGGGTAAACTTAAGGATAGCAAGAGCTTCCTCAACTTTTTTACCTCTGATAAGGTCAGCTACAGGGCGAGTTTTTCTGGTGGAAACTCTCTGAAACCTTGCGTAAGCTTTAGCTTCCATGTTATCTGCCCCTTACCTTTTTGTCGTCTTTCTTGTGACTTCTGAAAGTTCTGGTGAGTGCAAATTCACCAAGTTTATGGCCAACCATGTTCTCTGTTACGAAAACAGGGATGAACTTCTGTCCGTTGTGGACCGCAAATGTCAGGCCGACCATCTCAGGAATCACGGTGCTTCTTCTAGACCAAGTCTTAATGACTTTTTTATCGCCGCTTTCTTTGGCAACCATCACCTTCTTTTCGAGGTGATCATCCAGGAAAGGGCCTTTCTTTAATGACCTAGGCACTTGTCAATCCTCCTACTTCTTCCTGCGGGAAACTATGTACTTGTTAGAGGGCTTGTTTTTGGCTCTTGTTTTGTAGCCCTTAGTAGGAACGCCCCAGGGGGTCACAGGGTGACGGCCACCGGAAGTTCTACCCTCACCACCACCATGGGGGTGATCAACAGGGTTCATCGCAACGCCTCGAACAGTAGGTCTTACGCCTTTCCAACGAGTTCTACCCGCTTTACCGATTTGAATGTTCTCATGCTCGGTGTTGCTTACCTGACCGATAGTGGCTTTGCACTCGGCTTTGATAAGTCTGATCTCACCGGAAGGCATGCGGACGTGGCAATAGGTTCCCTCTTTAGCGAGAAGCTGTGCGTATGTTCCTGCGGAACGGGCAAGCTGACCGCCTTTACCGGGCCTCATCTCCACGTTGTGCACAACTGTACCCACGGGCATGTCTTTCAGCATCTTAGCGTTGCCGAGTTTGATATCCGCTTCCGTACCGCTGTGGATCTTGTCTCCAACTTTAAGACCAAGGGGAGCAAGGATATATCTTTTCTCACCGTCAGCATAAAACACAAGAGCGATTCTTGCGCTTCTGTTAGGATCGTACTCGATTGTTTTAACACTTGCTTCTATGTTGTCTTTGTTTCTCTTGAAATCTATCAGACGATATTTTCTTTTGTTCCCGCCGCCTTTGTGTCTGACTGTGATGCGACCGTTGTTAGTACGGCCTGCATGTTTAGACAGGGGCGCCAGCAGGGACTTTTCAGGCTGATCGGTTGTCACATCCTGGAAGTCGCTGTTGGTTCTGAACCTTACACCGTCTGAAGTCGGTTTAAACTTCTTGATTCCCATTTAAGATTCCTCTCTTACACAAACTCCAGTTTTTCGCCATCAGCCAGAACAACAATGGCTTTTTTCCAGTCGCTTCTTTTGCCCATTGTGCGGCCGAAACGCTTTGCTTTGCCTTTGTAGTTCATAGTTCTGACATCTTTCACTTTCACGTTGAACAGTTTTTCAACTGCCAGTTTGATGAGCTTTTTAGAAGCTCTCGCATCAGTTGCGAAAGTTACTTGATTAAGGTTCTCTTTCATCTCAACAGCCTTCTCAGTGATGAGGGGCTTTTTGATTACGTTGTACATTGAAAGCAGACTCATACGAGAACCTCCTGAATACGTCCGATTGCATCCTGGCAAAGCAGGATTGTGCGGGCGTTAAGAACGTCATAAACGTTCAGACCGTTAACGTTGAGAAGGTCAACATAGGGTACGTTGCGGAAAGCTCTTTCTGATTTCTCATCAAGCTCGCCGTATACCACGAGAACCTTTCTGTCAGCAGAGAAATTCTTAAGGATTTCAACTGCTTCTTTGGTCTTACCGTCAGCAACGTTCAGCGCATCAATAACATGAAGCGCGCCGGCTTCGGATTTTGCCCTGATTGCAGATTTAAGAGCGTTCTTAACCTTTTTCTTGGGCATAGTGTAAGCATAGTCTCTGGGATGGGGACCGAATGCTATTGCTCCGCCTCTCCAGAGGGGAGACTTTTTAGAACCGGATCTTGCACGGCCTGTGCCTTTCTGTCTCCAGGGTTTCGCACCTTTACCGCCGTCCATTCTGGCTCTGTTGAGTGTGGAATGCGTGCCTGCTCTCTTAGAGGCAAGCTGCATAATTACCACCTCGTGCATCAGGGTAGGTTTTACAGGATACGACATTATTTCGTCGCTCAGATCAACCTGACCCACTTTTTCGTTTTTCACGTTTTTAACGTCAAAAGTAGCCATTAGTTCCTCAGATTACTTTTTAGCCTTAACTGCTTGTTTGATGTAGACGACTCCGTCTTCATGGCCGGGTACCGCACCTTTAATAAGCAGCAGGTTTGTTTCAGGTATTACTTTCACCACTTGCAGGTTCTGAACGGAAACAGTTTTTCCGCCCATTCTGCCAGGCATCTTCTTTCCCTTCGCTGTTTCGCCGGGGAATTCGCACATCCCTATTGAGCCGGGTACGTTGTGGAAGTGTGAACCGTGGGTCTTGGGACCGCCCGCAAATCCATATCTCTTAACAACACCCTGAAAGCCCTTACCAATGGATGTTCCCTGAACATCAATGAGATCGCCTTCCTCAAAGATCGTAACATTGACCTGCTCGCCGACAGCTTTATCCGAGCCGGATTCAGTTCTGAATTCCTTCAGATACTTGTGGGGCTTAACGCCCTGTTTCTTGAAATATCCGGCCATGGGTTTGTTTACTTTGCCGTCTTTGACGATTTCTTCATAACCCAGCTGAATGGCACAGTACCCGTCTTTGTCCTTGGTTCTGACTTCGGTAACGACACAGGGGCCAGCTTGCACAACGGTGACAGGCACTACGGTTCCGTCTTCTTTAAAGACCTGTGTCATACCCACTTTTTTGCCGATAATTGCTTTTGCCATTTTCGTCTTTTCCTACTCTTAGAGTTTTATTTCTACGTCAACGCCTGCGGAAAGTTCCAGTTTCATAAGGGCATCAATAGTTTGAGGGTTGTGCTCAAAAATGTCGATGAGCCTTTTATGAGTCCTTACTTCATACTGGTCTCTCGCGTCCTTGTTAACGTGAGGGGACTTGAGGATAGTAAACTTTTCAATCGAAGTAGGCAGCGGGATGGGTCCCACTACCTCTGCGCCTGTACGTTTCGCAGTGTTGACGATGTCTTTCACTGCTTTATCCAGAATTCTGTAATCGAAAGCCTTAAGCTTTATTCTGATCTTTTGATTTTCCATTACTTCGCCTATTACTCAGAGATCTCAACAACCACGCCTGCGCCAACAGTACGTCCGCCTTCACGGATTGCGAAGCGAAGACCGGGGTCCATAGCGATGGGTGTGATAAGTTCAACATCACAA